>CAMOIT010000006.1 GCA_946616285.1 uncultured Bacteroidales bacterium
TAATACGGCGCATTGCGGCCGGCACCGCCGGCGGTGGATCCCGCGTCAAACCAATACACGGGATCCTTGCCGGAACAGGCCGTCAGGACAAAGATGCCTGACAATATAATAACCAACCGTTTCATTTTACTTGCGCATTATTTGACGGGCGAGAGGAACACGGTAAGCCACTGCTCACTCCAGCTCTGGTAGATTTCCATGCGGACCGTGCCGTCCTTGATGGCTGCCACCGTCCAGCTGGCGTTGAGGCCGTAGTGATAGTTGGCGTTATCGGGAGCAACGCCAGCCTCTCCAGCAAGCACCAGCGGGAAACCGCCCTCAGAGAACTGTACCTTGACAGCGCCGCCTGCAGTGACAATCTTCCACTTGGGGCTGCCGGTAACGGTATAGACTTCGCCGTTTTCAACGCCGTCGTTGTAGATGCGTGCGGCCTCTTCGCCACCTTCCTCAAGGGGAGGATCGATGCATAAATTCAACGTCAGGGAGCCGTCGGCACCGAAGGTGATGGAGTCGTTGGCCATGTTCGCCGGGACTTCTTCCCCACCGTCGGAGACTGCGAAATACTGCCAGCCGTCACCCCACCAGCCGTAGTCGGAAATCTGGAAGGTCTTGCCGGAAAGTGCCGTCTTGGCAGCGTCCTCGGTCACGTCGCTTTCCACAGGCTCTTCGTACCAGTCGGGAACAAGGGTTACGAAGAACCACTGGCCGTCCTGGTTGTAGAACAAGCGGAAAGACTCGGTTGAGAGGTCACGGATCTGGTACTTGCCGTTGATGCCGCCTTCGTCGCCAATCATGCCGGGGAAACCGCCGTTGGAGAACTGGATCCACTCGGCGTCACCTTCCTTGGCATAGGCCCATTTCTCGTTGCCGGTAACGGTAACGCCTTCCTGAATACCGCCGGTGACACCGTCGTTATAGACACTCTTGTCGGCGCCCTGGTCCAGCTTGAAGGCCCCGCCTTTCTCGAATTTCATGCGGTCGTCGGCGGCGCAGGAGGGAATAGGCAGATTGCCCAGCTCGACATTCTTTTCCTCGGGCCAGTCCTCACCAAAATAGCCGTAGCGGTACAGCTTCCATGTCTCGGAAATCAGGATGTTTTCAGCAGGACTCAGGTCGGGATCCACGGGTGCCGCCTTGCCGATAGTGAAGCTGAAAGGATAGGGATCGCTCTGTCCGCCGGTGCCGAAAGCTACCAGCGTGCCGTTGTAGGTTCCCTTGGCCGTAAAGGTCTTCGTTACCTCACGCTCGGTGAAGGTGGTCTTGTTGCCGGAGGGCTCGGTTACAGTCCAGAAGGGGGACAGGCCCTCGGCAGCGAAGCGGAACACAACCTCGCCGCTTTCGGCGTCGGCCGTTACGGAGAACATGTCGGCCGTTACCACAGGCTTGCTGGCCGGCTGCACCTTTTCTTCTTTATTGCCGCAGGAGAACGCCATAATGGCGGCTGCAGCAAAGGTCATCAGTTTAAAAAGCAGTTTCATGGTATGTGTGATTAATAATTATTCTGTTTGATGGTGCCCTCGGAGCGGTCGATTTCGGACTGAGGTATGGGCAGGTAGCGTTTCACGGCACTGTATCCCCTGCCGCCGAGGACGGCATCGGCCTTGTCGAAACGGACCAGGTCGAAGAAACGGTGGCCTTCCATCGCGAATTCCAGACGGTATTCGTCCAGGAGGTTGTCCAGGGTGGCCTTCTTTGCGGGAACGCCGGCGCGGTCTCGCACTTCCTTCAAATACTTGTCGGCCGTGGCCTGGTCGCCGCCTGTGCGCACAATTAGCTCGGCGGCTCGCAGGAGCGTCTCCGAATAGCGGTAAATGCGCAGGTTGGTGCGGAAATTCAGTTCCGGGCTGTTGGAGCCGATGTAGTTGGAATTACCGCCGGCACGGGCCATGTATTTCTTGTTGAACATGCCGGTATCGCCCTGGCGTTTGTTGTACTTTTCGCCGGGTTCTGCGTCGGTGTTAAAGTCCATGATGGTCGCGTCGCGGCGCTGGTCACCCTCTTCGTAAGCGGCTTTCAAGGCCTTGCTCACCGGGCCGAAGCCGTAACCCTCGCGGGCGAAGCGGGTACCTTTGTAGGAGTCCGGGCATACGAAGGTTGGATAGATGGTTCCGCCGGGGGCGAAGATGTCTTCCCATTCGCGGTTGGACGGATTGTCGGCATAGTTGATTTCCCAGATGGACTCGCAGTTCCACTCGCCTTCGTCCGTCCAAATGTCTGCAAAATTGGGCGTAAGGGCATAGATGTCGGAACCGATGATTTCCTGCAGCTGGCTCAGGACGCTGGTGTAGCGGCTCTGGTCCTTTTTCAGCATTACTACGTCGGCCCGGAGCATATAGGCGCCGAAGCGGTTCACGCGGCCAACCTGGGTGATGGTAACTGCATCGGGCAGGCGGTTTTCGGACGTGCACCAGTCAAGGTCGTCCATGATCTTGTTGTACAGTTCGTCCTCCGAAATCTGCGGCACGATGTAACTGACGTCCTTGCCGTTGGGATTCACTGTATAATAAGGCACTGAGCCCCAGAACTTCCACAGGATGTGGTAGTAGAAGGCTCTCAGGAAGCGGGCTTCGGCCACATAGCGGTTGCGGTTGGCTTCGGAGATGCCTTCCACGTCGCCTATGCGGTTAACCACGATGTTGCTGCGGTAGATGCCGCGGTAGATGTTCTGCCAGAGGGCGATGAGGCTCTGCTCGGAGGTGAGGCGGTAGTCGAACATCAGCTGCAGGTAGGGGCAGTCGCCGGGGCCGCTTCCGCCTACAGCGTTGTAGTCATCGGCCAGGATGTCCGAAATAAACTGATAGGGATGATATTCGCCCTTGGTAGTGAATTCGCTGGTGCAGAAATCCAGCGCCTGCAAGGGTGCATAGGCCGACATCAGGGCCTTGGCAATATCGTTTTCTGTCTTGTAGCTGTTCTCCTCGGGGATGATGGTCGTAGGCTCCACCTCCAGAAAGGCGGTGGTGCAGGAACCCAGCAGAATGGCCAGCGGAAGAAGGATATATTTCGCTTTCATACGCATCAGAAGGTTAAGTTAATACCTGCCGACAGGGTTCTGGCCTGCGGGTAAACGCCCTTGTCGATACCCAGGGATGTACCGCCGGAAGAGATTTCCGGATCCATCCCGTGGTAGGAGGTAAGGGTGAACAGATTTTCGGCATTCAGATACAGGCGGAGCCTGGAAATGAGGATTTTCCTCGTCCAGCGCTCGGGCAGGGTGTAGCCCAGGGTAAGGTTCCTGAGGCGCAGGAAGGAGCCGTCGTACACCATAAGGTCGGACGAGCGCCAGTTCTGGTTCAGGCCGCCGTCGGCCTCGGCTGTGAGCTTGGGAAGCCTGTTGGAGGTGCCGGGACCTGTCCAGCGGTCCAGCAGATAGGTCTGCATGTTCACCAGCGGGAAGTCGGCGCGGCGGGTTGCGTCGAAAATGTCGCCGCCAAGGGCCGAATAGAAGTTGGCGGAAAGGTCGATGCCCTTCCAAGTAGCGCTGAGGTTCACGCCGAACGTCCAGTCGGGCATGCCCTTGCCTATCTTCACGCGGTCTTCGTCGTCGATGACGCCGTCCCCATTCACGTCCACGAACTTGACGTCACCGGCAGTGGCGTACGGCTGCAGGCGCTCGCCGTCTTTGTTCACGTAGGCCATGGCTTCGATGTCGCTCTGGAAGATGCCGTCGGTCTTGTAACCCCAGAAGAAGGGGAAAGGCTCGCCGTTTTCGGCACGGGAAATGGTACCCAGCGTACCGTGGACGCCGTCCATGTTCTGGTAGCCGGTGTCGTTGCCCAGCTTCACCAGCACGTTCTTGTTATAGGAACCGTTGGCGCCGATGGTGTAGCCGAAGTCACCCAGCTGCTGTTTCCAGGTAAAGTCGAACTCGAAACCGGAGTTGCGCATGTTACCCACGTTGCCCCAGGGCAGGTTGTTGCCGATGTAGGCAGGGAGGGACATGGTCATGAGCATGCCGTTGGTGCGCTTGTCGTAGTAATCCAGGGACAGGCTCAGCTGGTTTTTCAGCAGGCCGATGTCCACACCCACGTCGAACTGGGAAGACTCCTCCCACTTAAGGTCGGCGTTGGAGTAGGACTTGGGGATGATGCCGGGGGCGATGGCTGTCATGCCGCCCACGCCAAGCATATAGCCGGCGATACCCTGCATCATGGACGTATATGCAAACGAACCGATGTTCTGGTTACCGTTCATACCATAGCTGACGCGCAGCTTGGTGCGGTCCAGCCAGGCCGGACGGCCTGCCATAAAGGGCTCGTTGGTGAGGTTCCAGCCCACGGAGACGGAAGGGAAATTGGCCCATTTGTTGGCCGGCGAGAAGTTGGAGGAACCGTCCCGGCGGATGGTGAATTCGGCCATGTACCTTTCGCCGTAGTTGTAGCTGATACGGGCGAAATACGACGCCAGGCGGCTATAGGGGTCCGGGGAGCCGCTTGCGCTGCGCATATTGGAATCCTGGTCGGTTGCGTCGATCCAGGGCTGCTCCACGTTGCGGATCTTGTAGCTGGTGCCGCTTACATAGGCTCCGCTGTGGGAATAGGCGCTCTGGCCAAGCAGGGCAGTGAAATTGTGGGCCCTGCCCAGCGTAAAGGTATAGGAAAGGGTGTTTTCCACCTGCCAGGAGAAGCTGCGGGTGAGGGTGGACCACACCGAGGAACTGCCATTCTGGTGGTTGGAGTTCATGTAGTACGGAATGCTGTAGCCGTCGTCCTTGATGATCAGGAGGTCACCACCCACTGAAGACTTGAAGACCAGGCCGGGGATGATTTCCAGTTCGGCATAGCCGCTGGCTACGATTTTGTCCTGCATATAATCGTCAGTGGGCAGATGCAGCATCGCCAGCGGGTTGGGCATGGCGGCGAACTGGTCCCCGACGATGGAGAAAGGCCGGCCCTCGGAATCCTTGATGGCGGTGGGATGCTCGGCCAGAAGGGTTACAGGATCTTCGGCATAGACCGGCAGGATGGGCGACAGGGAAACGGCGCAGCCCAGCACCGAACCGTATTCGCTGTTGGCGCTGATGGACTTGGAATTGTCGTGCGAATAGGTGACGTTGGTTCCCAGACGCAGCCTCTTCAGGAAGAAGCGTTCCTTGTTGTCGAATACCGTATAGTTGTTGTTGGCGCGCAGGGTGACACGGCTGTAATTGGAGTGGTTGTAGTTACCGCCGATGATACCTTCCTGGTAGAAATAGCTTCCGGACAGGAAGTAGTTCATCTTGGCGTTGCCGCCCGAGACGCTTAGCTGATGGTCCAGCACGGGGGCATTGCGGTTGAACACTTCCTTCACCCAGTTGGTGCCTTCGCCAAAGGCATAGGGATCATCGTACACCGGCGCCTGGCCGATGTTCATGTTCATCTCGTTTATCATCAGGGCGTACTGGGTGGCATTGAGCACCTGCGGCATGCGCCAGGGGTTCTGGATGCCGTAGGAACCATTGTAGGAGATGACGCTGCCGCCATCGGCTCCCTGCCTGGTGGTGACCAGGATAACGCCGTTGGCGCCACGGGCACCGTAGATGGCGGCCGATGCAGCATCCTTAAGAACTTCGACCGACTCAATATCGGCCGGGTTGATGTATTCGATGCCGCCGGTTACCGGCATGCCGTCCACGATGTAAAGCGGGTTGGAGTCGTTGATGGTGCCGATACCGCGGATTCTTACGCGGGTGCCGCTGCCGGGCTGGCCGGACGAAGGCGTGATGGTGACGCCGGACACCATACCTTTAAGTACATTATCCACACGCGTAGGTGCGATGCCTCCCAGCTGGTCTCCCTTTACGCTGGAAATGGCAGCCGTCACCACGCTCTTTTTCTGAACGCCATAACCGACGACGACCGATTCGTCCAAAAGAGAGATGTCCTCCTTCAGAACAAGGGGATAATCCGTGGCGCGTCCAAGGGACAGCCAGCGGTCTTCGTAGCCAAGGCATACGACTTTAAGCGCCTTGGCGGTCTGGGGGATGGACAGCGTCCAGCGGCCGTCCATGTCGGTGGTGGCGGCAATCTGAGTGCCTTCCAGCACCACGACGGCCCCGATTACGGGTTCGCCGTTTTCGTCGGTAACTTTGCCGCTTACGGTGCGGTTTTCCTCCTGCTGCGGGTTAGGGACACGAGGGCGGTAAATCTGGATTTGCTTGCCGGAGATGGTCCACTTGATGTCGGAGCCCTCGAAGATGCGGCCCAGGACATCGTTCACGGTGACGTTCTCCATGTGGATGCTGACGTGCCGGGAAAGGTCCACGTCCGTGCTCCTGACCAGCAGGCTGCCGTCAATCTGGTCGCAGAGGACGTCCAGGACCTCATTCACGGTCCCGTCGCAGGACAGTGAAACACGCTCTTTCCCGGTATCCTGCGCCCAGGCCGGAGCCAGGGTAAGCAGAACGCCGAAAAGGGCGGCTGCAAAATGCTTGAACAGTCTTAGCATAGGTTATTATTTCTTATGGATTTCAATCGTGTCGTCCTGGCGATGCCATACGAACTCGTTGTCCACGTCGATGTAGGACAGGATTTCGTCGATGGAAAGGCCGGCGGAGATGATGCCGGTAAACCTTTCGTCCAGGAACTGGCTTTCGTCATACACGAAATGTACGCCGTAATGGCGCTGCAGGCTGGCCAGGATTTCAGGGATGGACTTGTCGGTGAAGACAATCTTGCCGCGGGTCCAGTCGGCCACGTTCTTGTCGGCTGCTTCCAGGCTGATGCGGCCGTCCTTGCGCGAAACCACGCCGCAGGTGCCGGGAGTCAGCGTTGCCTCCGCGACGGCTGAGCTAAGGAGGACCGAACCCTCGAGCAGGGAAACTGAAATCTCAGGTTCTTCGGCATAACTGCGGACGTTGAATACGGTTCCTTTGACCGTTACCGTGGCATTACCGGCCTGTACCTTGAAGGGCTTACGTGCGTTCTTGGCCACTTCGAAGAAGCCTTCGCCATCCAGCTTTACGTTGCGTCCTTTACGGCCGAAGTTGTTAGCGAAACTGAGGGTGGAGCCGGCGTTGAGGCATACGCTTGTGCCGTCCGGAAGAAGAGTCCGGGTGCCAGTTCCGTGAGTGGCTGTGATGGTAGTGACATTGTTCTGGCTCAGGAAGTTTTTGACATCCTGAAGCTTGTTGCCTGTATAGAGGGTGGAGCCAAGGAACAGGACGGCGGCCAGGCTGGCGGCGATGGCCAGGGGACGCCATATTCTTACGGTGCCGCCGCGCATCCTGCGGCTGAGACGGCGGTAATCCTCTTCCCTGGTCTTTTCGAAGGCGGGCATGAATGCCGCCACGTAGGCCTGCTCCATCTCATGGAAGCGGGCGGCGAACTGGGCATCGCTGTCCAGCAGGGAAAGGAATTCGGTCTTTTCGCTATCGCTGAGCTGGCCGGCGAAGTATGCGGCCAGAAGGTTTTCGTGCTGTTCGGTCATTTTACAAATGTATTTTGACCTTATATACACGGAAAACCCGGCTGTCGTTTAAAGCCGGGCTCTATTTTTTCAGATTCTCGCGGATTTTGTCAAGGGCGATTTTGAGCTGGACCCTGACCGTTGAAGGGGAAATACCCAGCCGTTCTGCTATTTCCGAGCTATCCATCCCCTCGTAGAAATGGAGGGAGAACACCTGGGCGCAGCGCTCGGGCAGCTGAGCGGCCAGTCGGACAATCATCTGGACGATGTCCTCAACCTCGTTTTCGTCGTACGGGACTGCGTCGGGGATGCGGTCCAGCAGCTCCAGGGTTAAGCCATTGGCTTTTTTGCTGTCCCTAAGATAATTGTAGCAGGCGTTGCGGACGCCGGAAATCAGATACGGAAGTGGAGGATATTTTAGCTCGGCCCGGCGCTCCCATACCCTGAGAAACACGTCGTTAACCAGCTCGCGGGCTTTTTCGAAGTCGTGGATATAGCTCACGGCCAATCCGCAGAGGTAGGCGTAATATGCGTCGTACAGCATGCGGAAACACTTTGGATCCGAATGCACAATACCCTGCACGGTTATGGGAGTGATTTCCTGCATAATTCACTTCTGGGACACAAAATTACGCAATTTTCCACGAATGGACAAAATGCGGCACACGAAAAATGCCGGCCTTTCCGGGCCGGCATTTTACAATTCCGAAATTCCGTATTAGCGGAGCTGGAAAATCACGGGGAAGGTGTAGGTAACCTTAACGGCGCGGTCGCGCTGACGTCCGGGCTTCCACTTGGGGGAGCTGGAAACTACGCGGACTGCCTCTGCGTCGAGCGAAGGGTCCACGCCACGGAGAACGCGTACGTTGGTTACGCGGCCATCGGCCTCTACGGTGAACTGGAGGGTAACACGGCCCTGAACACCGTTTTCCTTGGCGATTTCCGGATAGTTCAGACGCTCGTTAACCCACTTGGAGAAGGTGTTTGCATCGCCTCCGTTAAAGGAAGGCTTCTGTTCCACCAGCTGGAAAGGAATTGCTTCCTCTTCCACTTCTTCTTCCTGAACCTCAACTTCCTTGTAGTCCATGATGTCTACGCCGAGGTTGGAGTCGTCTTCCAGGTTGATGAACATGTCGTCGTCCAGCTTGATGTCATCGTCCACGATGTCGATCTGGTCGGAGAGGACAGGAATCTGGGGAGCTTCGGGCGGGGGCGGGGGAAGCTCGTTCTGGATGGCAATCATTTCCTCTTCGATGAGCACCTGGGTGGTGTCTTCAAGGGCTGCTACTTTGGCATCCTTGGAAGAGAAGTTGAAAGCCGCATACACGATCACGAGAGCAACGACAAGACCTATCTCGGTGAAGAGGAGGCGCTTGTTCTCAAGGCTCGCTTTGTAGGATTTCTTGACTTCCATGATATTTGATTTTTAAGGTTATTGTCCGGATACAAAGGTAGCAAGTATCCCGCCAAAGGCCAAAAAACATGGAAATTTTAATCTCGCAGAGGCGTATTTGTAAACAGCTGAAAATAAACAGCTTACATTAGTCCCTAAAACACAAAATCTCGCAAACGCGGATTTGCGTGTCGAAAACCATCAAAATCCGGCCGTTTCCCAAGGCCATGAAAGGCTATTTCCCAAAGCATGAAAGGAAAAGATCCCTGTCTTTTGCGCCGGAAACCTTAATGCGTTCCTTGAGCCGGTAAATACGATTATAGACGTAAGGTTTGTCCTTCCCGATAAGGGTGGAAATGGTGGTGGAAGAAAAGCCGGAAGCGGCAAAAAGGTACAGCAGAAAATCTTCTTCCTTCCACCTGGGGAAAGCTTCGCGGAGCTTTGACATCACGCCGTCGTAGCTTTCGTCAAGAGACTGTTCCAGCGACTTCTGCACCGACGGATCCGAACGCAGTCCCTCAACTATCGACATTACTTCCTTGAGGATTTTGGGCTGCAGATTCTCGGTGCCTTCATAAATATAGTACTGCTCGCAGAGGCGGTCCAGGGCATCAACCGGGATACCCTTGCGACCGCCTCTCTGCTGCAGCGCTCCAAGCCGGGCCTGAAGGTCTTCGGCCGTGGAGAGTATTTTTTCGTTTTCCTCGCGCTCCTGCAAAAGCTGCTTTTCAAGCTGGGCCTTCCGTGCCCAGAAGTAAAGCACCAGCGTGGCCAGGACGGCCGTAACAAGGAGCGCCAGGGGACCCATAAAGGCTAAAGGTTGCGAAGGAGGTTGGTAAGGGAAACCTTCTTCTCGATCATGTCGCGGAGACTGTCGATAGGAACGCGCTCCTGGGTCATGGTGTCGCGGTCGCGGACGGTGACGCAGTTGTCCTTAAGCGTATCATGGTCGATGGTGACGCAGAAAGGAGTGCCGATTGCATCCTGCCTGCGATAGCGCTTGCCGATGGAATCCTTCTCGTCGTACTGGTAGGAGAAGTCGTACTTGAGCTCGTCGACCACCTTCTGGGCCACCTCGGGCAGGCCGTCCTTCTTCACGAGCGGCATCACGGCCACCTTGATCGGGGCGAGCGGGGCGGGAATCTTCATCACGACGCGCTCCTCGCCGTTCTCGAGCTTCTCGACGGTGTAGGAATGGGCCATGACGGCGAGGCACATGCGGTCAACGCCGATGGACGTCTCAATGACATACGGGGTATAGGACACATTCTCCTCAGGATCAAAGTATTCGATCTTCTTGCCGGAGAACTTCTGGTGGTTGCCCAGGTCGAAGTTGGTGCGGCTGTGGATGCCTTCCAGCTCCTTGAAGCCGAAGGGGAAGTTGAACTCGATGTCGGTGGCGGCGTTGGCGTAGTGGGCCAGCTTCTCATGGTCGTGGAAGCGGTAGTTCTCCGCGCCCATGCCGAGGTTCACGTGCCACTTCATGCGGTGCTCCTTCCACTTCTTGAACCACTCGAGTTCGGTTCCGGGCTTGATGAAGAACTGCATTTCCATCTGCTCGAACTCCCTCATGCGGAAGATGAACTGACGGGCCACAATCTCGTTGCGGAAAGCCTTGCCTATCTGGGCTATGCCGAAAGGAATCTTCATTCGACCTGTCTTCTGGACGTTAAGGTAGTTCACAAAGATGCCCTGGGCAGTCTCCGGACGCAGGTAAATGGTGCTGGCGCCGTCGGCCGTGGAACCCATTGAGGTCTGGAACATCAGGTTGAATTGACGGACCTCGGTCCAGTTGCAGGTGCCGGAAATGGGGCAGACGATGTTGTTGTCGATGATGATCTGCCTGTATTCGGCAAGGTCGTTGGCCTTTTCGGCGGCTACATAACGGTCATGCACTGCATCCCACTTGGCCTTTTCGCGAAGGACGTTGGGGTTGGTGGCGCGGAACTGGGCTTCGTCGAAGGCTTCGCCGAATTTCTTGCGGCCCTTGGAAACTTCCTTCTCTATCTTTTCCTCGATCTTGCCAAGGAAATCTTCGATCAGAACATCGGCGCGATAACGCTTTTTGGAATCCTTATTGTCGATGAGGGGGTCGTTGAAGGCGCCCACGTGGCCGGATGCCTCCCAGATACGGGGGTGCATGAAGATGGCCGAATCGATGCCGACGATATTCTCGTTGAGGCGGGTCATCGCTTCCCACCAGTAATTCTTGATGTTGTTCTTGAGCTGCACGCCCATCTGGCCGTAGTCGTACACGGCAGCCAGGCCGTCGTAGATTTCGCTGGAGGGGAAGATGAATCCGTACTCCTTGCAATGGGCTACAAGCACTTTGAAGAGTTCGTCCTGTGTCATATTGTTTTGTTTAATCTTTGTTCTTTATGAGATTCTCTCGCTTCGCTCGGAATGACAACTTTGCTTCGCTCGGAATGACAATTCTGCAAATTTACGCTTTTTTTTAGATTATTCGTCTGGCATAGTGATGGAATATTCGGTGCAGCCGTAGCCGGCGAAGTAGCCAAGGGCGCCTTCCACGTTGCCTGGGACATTATTGTAGGAGGACAGGATGGGGATGCTGGCCTGAATGGCGTCGGTGTCGAAAATGCGCCACACACCGGCCATATCCTCATTCATGGAGCAGAATCGCAGGTGAACGGTTGTGCCTGCAGGGAAATAGCTGTGCACTTCCGTTTCGGAAAAGACTCTGGCGCCTCGAAGGATAAGAGCATTGGCATCAGCCCCGTCGGGAAGCTGCTCGTCGTCGATAAGGTTGAGCCTGGTGGGATAGAAAGTGCTGTCCACGCCGTGCACGCGGCTGAAGAATTTGTAATAATTGTGCTCTCCGGGGGGATCTGTAAAATAGGCCCTGATGAGCCATGCCCTCTCGCGCTCACCGTATCTTTCCGTTTTCATGGACGTAAGAGGGACGGCAGCGGGGATGGTAGTCACCGCCCTGGCCTTATGGGTGGCTGTTTCCACCGTCAGGGTGTAGGTTTTTCCTTCCTCACCAATCATGCGGCTTGTGGTATATACATAAGGCGGCAGGCAGCCCTTCCAGGGCATTCCTGTAAGCAGGACCTCGTTTTCACCGTCGCTTATCGACACTTTAGCCCGGCGGATCACATGGGCGTCCAGGGCATCGACATCCTGCTGCTCCTCGCCTGGCCTTATCGTAGTGGTAAGCTGCACCATCGGCGGCTGGCCTGAACAGATCCAGGCCTCTACCACCAGGCGGTCTTCCTGAACCACTGCAGGTGGCTGCCCCTGACAGGCAGCAAGTACAGCCAGTGAAATCAATATGTAAGGAACTTTTGTCATGCCGTTAAAATTTCAGTGAATAGCCGATGGAAGGCATAAAACGTATTCCGATGCCCTCGAAGCTGTATTTGAAACCCGTATCGCTTATTGAAAGATTGCGGTATAAGGGATTCTTGGCACCGAATACATTATACATTGAAAAATTCAGCGCATGGTCCACGATGCCGGTTTTTCCAAGATTGCAGGTTACGCCGATATCGGTACGTAAATACCAGGGCAGACGGGCGCTGTTATGGGGTCCGTACTCGATGAGCAGGTAATTGGACAGGAGGTAAATGTCGGTAGCCGGCGTGTAGGGAGTTCCTGTCGCAGCCAGGGAGGTCAGGGAGAAAACCCATCGGCCCAGCTTGTAGGAGGCCACAAGGTCGGCTTCGAATGTGCGTTCGTGGAAGGCGGGAAGCTCACCTTCTTCTGGGCTGAAAGTGCGCAGGGAACGTCCCCAGGACAGGGAAAGCCACCCTGTAACGGGACCGGACTTCTTGTGCAGCATCATATTGATGCCGAAAGCCCGGCCTTTCCCGCTTCGAAGAGCGCCCTCCAGCGAATACGGGCTGCTGATAATATCCACCAGTCCGTCCCTGTACTCCACCTGATTCTCAAGATTCTTGTAATACAGCTCGGCGGAAAGGCTGAAGCTGTCGTTCCAAAATGATACCTGGTGCTGAATGGAAGCGCCTAAACTGCGCTGCGGCCCGCAAACTGTTCCGGCAAGCATCCAGAATTCGAACGGCAGGCCTATTCCAGTGAAACCAGCCTGAGACAGGTTCTGATGGTAGAGGCCGAGCCTCATGGACAGTTTTCCGCCCCGGTGGAAATCCCACCCTACAGTGACCTCGGGACTCAGTTCAGGGACCCATTTCCCGTCAGGGCCATGCCACAGAATGGCTTTCATGGATGCGTCCAGGTCGAAACCTCCCCATTGTCTCATGTACCTGGCATAGACAGTGCCTTCCTGGCCGTACTGAATTTCGGGATTGTCGGCCATGCCGAAATAGGAGCCTTCGGAATAAACCTGCTGCGGATGGGCGACATGGAAAAGGAAGGATCCGCCAAAATAAAGATGGGGATATCGCCACTGCAGGTCGTAGCCGGCAGTGGTTATCTTGGAAGGGATGGAGAAGTTTATAGCCGCATAAGACATCACCGGCGACAGGCCATAGTGCGTGACGAAGGCCTTATGCCGGAACTCGGCGCCGCCGGAAAGCGAATGGGAATGGTGGATGGCCGCCATGGCGTTGCGCCAGGGAAGGTCGACCGAAATCGTATTGAAATCGGTGGTGAGAATCACGGCATCGTCTCCGTAATATGCATCGACCCAAAGTTTGTCCTTGTCCGACAGACGCCATATTCCGGTAAGGTTGGCGTCCGTGAAGCCGTATTTGATGTTGGAAGAATCAATGCGAAGGAACTTGCCGTACAGCAAATTAAGGTAGGAGCGCCGGACTGAAGCTGTGAATGAGCCCACTTTTCCCGTTGGCACAGTAACGCTGCCGCCCGCGGCAAGAAGCCCCATCGAGAATTCGCCTCCGAACTTTTGGGCCGGAGCCTGGGGCAGGACTATGTCCAGCTTTCCGCCCAGCCTGTTGGCCTCGGGGGCCGTCGTCGAATAGTCCATGGCGCTGAAATGCGACGGATTGAAGACGGAGAAAAGGCCGAAAAGATGGGATGCCCCATAGATTGGCACTCCGCCGGAAGAAATCAGGTTATGGGAATGATCGTTCCCCTGGATATGGATGCCTGCGTCTATTTCGGACGAAGCCTGCATGGAAGGAAGGTAACGGGAAATCCTTAACGGGTCGGTGCTTCCGAGAAATGCGGGGGTGGTTTTGAGAAGCTCGGCATCCAGCTTAATGGCGCCCTCGGAAAGCTTCAGCATGGACTCGTTTTTCCGCGAAATCAGCACAGACTCCTCCAGAAACAGGGAATCGGTCTGCGCCTGCAAAGGCAGGGAACTTACCACTGCCAGAATAAAAAGCAAGGGTATGAGTTTACTCCCCTTCACTCTCCGCGGGTTTAAAATACTTGTTTATCCTTTCCGCCCAGCCCTTCAGCGATTCGGACAGGGCACTGTCGGAAAATTCGTCCCATGCACGTGAGGAGCCGTCTTCGAAAAGGAAGACAGGACTGATGTGCCAGTTTCCGGAGCCGTCCATATCCCGGAACACGTCCACGCCAAGGCGGGCCTGTCTGGTTATGCCGCCTTCGTAGAAAACATCCAGGAACAAATTTTCGTTAAGCTTGTCGGCCATTTCCTGCAGTTTTGTAAGGTCGGCACGGATTGAAGGGTATTCTTCCCTGCTCCGCTTCACAAGATCGGCGTCCAGGGTGCCGTGAATCTGGACCTGCCCGAGGAAATCGGCGGTAATTTTTGCCCAACCCGGCTGCTTCTCATTATCCCCCTGAAGTTCGCCGTCGAAAGATATAATCATCTTTCCGTCATGGCGAAGGAGGTAAGAAGATGTGGAAAGACCCGGCCTGTCTATCAGGAACTGGTTAATCGTAAGGCTGTAGCCAGCCATCTGCAAATTGCCGCTCAGATATAGCCGGTCCTTGTTTTCGTCAAGAATCCCGTCCCGGTCGCTGTCCCTTACGCTGATGTTGAGGGTTGACATTACCCGCGCCGACGTTTCATCGTTAAGGAACATTACCAGGCGACCCGGAACGCGCACTTTTACCTCGTCCCCGTCCACATTCACCTTATATACATCGCTGTTGCTGCCGTAAATCATCTTGAAGGCGGCTCTTTTCCCCTCCGGATATGCTATTATGCTTACCTCGTTGGAGGCGGTGGAAGTGAATTCAAACTTGTGGTCGATTTCCTCGAAGTCGCCGCCGCCCATGTCGGGAAGCGCATAAACCGCATCCTCGCCTTCCTTATACCAGGAGTCGAAGACATCCGTGGACCCGGGATAGGTGCGCGACAGCCAGTCGATATGGTCGGTGAAGTCCAGCACGAAGTCCACTTCCCCGCCCCATTTGTCCACGTCAAGCTCGTCTACAAGGGTTTTTGCCGTCTTTTCAAGGATGTCCTCCTGTTCTTCCGGGGGAATTACCGGCTGCTCTCCCTGCTTGCAGGAAATGGCAAGCAGGCCCAATATAGCAATGTAATAATGAATCTTCATGGCGGGTCAGACTGAATGTTTATGCTGTGTAGGTTTCCACTCCACTTTCATGAAAAGTGCTGCTATTGTAAGGGGGATAAAGGTGGCCATGGAGAAAGGGAACAGCAGTATGTACAGGAACTGTTTCCACTTGGGAGCGTCAAGATAAGGCATGCACTGGAAGACCAGCACGAGGCCGCAGAAATACCCTGCAATGAAAGGATATACCCAGTTGGAGATGCAGTAGGTAAGGAATTCCGCATTAAAAACTTCGTACGGCATAGGATTGAAGGCCGCCCAGACCAGGCCCAGAATGGTGTAAAGGATGAACCAGATGAAGGAAAAAGCGGGGATGGGGGTGATGTGCATCATCATCCCCCACTTGGTGAAGGATGGCTTTCTGAAAAAACTGCGGTAAAGCTCGGCACCTTTTTTAAAAAATACCTGGTGGTCGCCTTTGGACCAGCGCAGCCTTTGCCGGCAGAAATCCCTGAAACGTACCGGCTGTTCGTCATAGAAGATGGCGTCGGGGCAGAATTGCACCTTTCCGTCCCTCGCGCACACTACGGTGGATATTTCAAGGTCTTCCGTAAGCGTCGTCGTATAGGGCCACCCTCCGGCTTCCATAATGTGACGGGCCGAAACCAGATAGCCGGTACCGGAGGAGAAAGTTCCTATTCCAAGGCTTGATCGGCCGAAATTTATCTGGCGCGACTCCCTCAGGTACATGTACCCGCTGGTGCCGGCAAGCCAGTTGTCGGAAAAGTTTTTGGGACAGCGGAAGCCTATTATCACATCTTCGCCGCAGTCGAAGGCTTTATTCATCTGTTTCACGTAGTCCTTGCCGGCAACATTGTCGGCGTCGAAAATGAAAAAGCCCTCGATTCCCATGTCTCCATACTCCGCCATTATCTTCTTGAAGGCATAGTCCAGGGCAAAGCCTTTACCCCTGAGGACAGGGTCAGTGCGCTGGAAAACTATGGCTCCCCTCTCCGCTGCCACAGTGGCCGTTGCATCCGTGCAGTTGTCCGCAACTACAAAGACACTTATTTTTTCGGCAGGATAATCCTGGGCCTTAATGCTGTCCAGAAGCTGCCCTATTACGGCTTCTTCGTCCTTTGCGGCAATGACGAAAGCGTACCGGTGATCTTTTTCTGCGTCCTTCCAGCGTTTCTTCGGGAGGATCACGCTCACCACTATATGAAACATCTGGTTGAAATAGGCGACAGTAAGAACTACTATCACCACCTGGGTTATCAGGAAAAGAACCTTATAGAACGGAACTGTAAATAAAGGCATAGCCTACGCTTGTTTGCGGGAAAACAGACGGTAACGGTGGCGGTCTTCAACTTCTACATCCTCCGGAAGCTCTTCCTGACGCTCCAGCAGCTCTTCAGGTTCTGCCAGGAGGCGCTCCATTTCGGCCAGGACCTTTACGAAATAGAAACCGTCGCAGAAACGTTCGTCCATCACTATGTCAAGCGGCATTGTCTTGGGTGAAGGATTCAGTTTCCCCATGGAGACGAATATACCGGTGGTTCCCACGTCATATATATGATGGTAAATGGAAGGCCCGTTGATGGACTTCATATTCGTCAGGAAAAAGCTCGTGTGGAAGGGGCTGGCTTTGATGACAGGCGCGGGAAGCATGCCGTGCTTGTCCAGCCACAGAGCGGTTTTCACCAGAATTTTAAGGACAAAGTTTGGAGTAAATGTAAGCACCCTTGCCAGCTTGTCTGTTGAGTTGTTCGCATCTCTTGTGCTGTTCGCCCTGATTGCCTCGTTCATTTTGTCGCGAATCTCTTTTATGGACTCGTGCCCGGTGAATTCAAGTTTTACAAGGGAGTCCGACGCGGTTACGCTAAGGCTTTTTTTGACCACGAACGATACGCCGATGGATTTGCGGGCATAGATGCGCCCATTCATTACAAAGCGGTTGAGGCGGGGATAATGCGCATAGGTGCGGACCGAAGCCGCAACAAATAAATGCATATAGTTGTAGCTGTCCCCTGCCGCTCTTTGCGCCTTGATGAAACTGTCCATAGGTTCGCACGGGATGTCCCGGTGCACCATGTTCTGGGCATCGTAGCGCTTGGTCATTATGTGCGGGATTATCCGCTGGATCGGGTCGATACCTTTAAGACGTACTCCGTCGGGCCTGAATCCAAACATAGGCTAAAGCTTTAATTGTTTATAACTTACAAAGTTATAAATTTTCGGCCTATTCACCAAAAACAGAGACAGGAAGGGCTTCGCGGATGGAAGAACGGAGGATTTCAAGAAGAGGGATACGGGCGAAATCGCGTTCAGCTATGCGGGGATGAGGAATAGTCAGATCTTTATTATTAATGGTGAAAGTACCGTAGACAAGTATGTCTATATCGATTATCCTGTCGTGGTATATCCTGTTGCCGCTTTCGTCGTAAATCGGCTCCGACAGGTCCCGGCCCATGGCTTTTTCTATTTCCTTGACCTTTCTAAGAATATCCATTGCAGCCTCTTCAGGAGTGCCTGCGCGGGGCGGCCTGTACATTACGCACATGTTAAGGAAAGGCTGCCCCTCGAAGCCCCAGGCCGGGGTTTCCATTATGCGGGAAATTCTTTCCGGATGCATGCCGAAAGCATCGTCCAGAAGGTTGACCGCCCTGAGGAGGTTGATTTCACGCTCCCCGACGTTGGACCCGAGGCCCAGGTATACATCCACTCTTTCCATAACAATAATGCCTGAGATTCTCTCGCTTCGCTCGGAATGACATTAATTTGTCATACGCTCGAAATGACATTAATTTGTCATACGCTCGGGATGACATTAATTTGTCATACCGAGGGCCGAAGGGCCGAGTGTATCTCATTATTCGTTTAGCTTCCCGTAGTCGTCTTCGTCATAGTCCAGGCCAAGCTCCACGCGGGCTTCTTCGGACAGCATGCTGCGGTCCCATACCGGGTCGAAGGTAAGTTCGATGGTGCACTTGGCAACGCCAGGCACTCCTTCCACGTTTTGCTGCACTTCGGCAAGGACCTGGTCGGCCATTGGGCAGTTGGGCGCTGTAAAAGTCATGAGTATGGAAACTTCCTGCGCCTTGTTTATGGTGAGCTCATAGATTAGCCCGAGGTCGTAGATATTCACCGGAATCTCCGGATCGTACACCTCTTTAAGGGCCGATATAACCGCTGTGTACAAAGGCTGCAAAGCCTTCACGTCCTCTGCTGTAAGTACTTCTTTATCTATCATATACTCTATTTATGAGATACCCGATCAAGTCGGGTATGACGTTTCGTCATTGCCGGCTTTGACCGGCAATCTCCTTCATTCTTTCAATCATAGAAACCAGACCGTTGGCGCGGGTGGGGGAAAGGTTCTCCTTTAGGCCTATCTGTTCCACGAAGCCGAAGTCATCGGTAGCGATTTCTTCGGCCGTGCGGCCCGAATAAACGCTGATAAGGAGCGATATTATGCCCTTGGTTATGATGGCGTCGCTGTCGGCGGTGAAATAAAGCCTGCCGTCTTTCCTTTCCGTATCAAGCCAAACACGTGACTGACAGCCTTTTATGAGGCGGTCTTCAGTCTTCTTTTCATCCGGTAGAGCATCCAGTGACTTGCCCAGTTCAATGAGGTATTCGTACTTATCCAGCCACTCGTCGTACATGGAGAAATCCTCTATTATCTCCTGCTTCTTTTCTTCCAGTGTCATATCAGCATGTCTATTGCCCTGTTAAGGCTCTTTATGAAATATTCGGCTTCTTCGAGAGTATTGTATGGCGCGAAGGAGGCCCTTAAGAGGCCTGTTACGCCAAGGCGGTCCATAAGAGGCTCGGCACACATCTGGCCGGAGCGTAAAGCAATGCCCATCTTATCCATTATAAGAGCAAGGTCCTCGTGATGAGCACCTTCAACAGCAACTGAGAAGAGAGGAATCTTACTTGCACGGTCTCTGCCGAAAAGATGTATCCTGGGATTTTCAGTGAGAGCCGAATATACGTAATTCAGGATGCTCTCCTGTTCCTTAAGTACCTGATTATCAGCCAAGCAGGCCTTTGCAAAGTCTATGGCGGGAACAAGTGTGGGCTGGGAATTGAAATTCTGGGTGCCGGCCTCGAATTTGCCGGGAGCCTTGGCGTAGGTAGTTCCGCTGAAACTGACGGATTCAATCATCTCTCCCCCGCCCATGTACGGAGGCAACTTGTCCAGCCACTCCTTTTTGCCATAAAGCACACCGGTTCCGGTGGCGGCATAAAGCTTATGACCGGAGAAGGCGTAAAAGTCGCAGTCAAGTTCCTGGACATCCACTTTACAATGGACAACGCCCTGGGCACCGTCGACTAGCACGGGAACGCCATGATTATGGCTGATTCTAACGATTTCACGCACAGGGTTTACAAGGCCTAACACATTGGAAATGTGCGATATAGCTACAATTTTAGTACGTTCAGAAATCAAATTTTCCAAACACTCGGCCTGCAGTACACCATTTTCGTCAATATCAAGGACTTTGATGACGGCATTTTTCCTTTGAGCCACCATCTGCCAGGGTACAATGTTGGAATGATGTTCGGCGACTGAGACTATAATCTCGTCTCCTTCTCCGATGAAAGCTTCGCCGAAAGAGAAAGCGGCAAGGTTGATTGACGCGGTTGCTCCAGAAGTGAATATTATCTCTTCCCTGCTTTCTGCGTTAAGGAAATCTGCAACTTTTGTCCGTGCGTCTTCGTACGCGTCGGTAGCCTTGGCGGCTAGGCTGTGCACCGCCCTATGGATATTGGCATTAGCACCAAGAGTAAGTTCTTTCCAGCAATCAACTACAGAAAGAGGCCTCTGGGCACTGGCGGCATTGTCCAGGTACACAAGAGGTTTTCCGTACACTTTAGTGTCCAGAACAGGAAACTGATCTCTGACCGACTTAATGCTCATTTCCGGGTTGGATAAGTGTGCAAATTTACATAAATTTGCGATATGATTGAATATATTAAAGGACAAATCGTAGAGCTGACCCCCACGGAGCTCATTCTGGACAATGCCGGTATCGGCTACAGCATACTTATCTCACTTCAAACCTACGAGGCCTTCCAGAACAGGAAGGACGCCACGGCGTACATTCACCACTACATCAGGGAAGACGAAGAGCTCTACTACGGCTTCGCCACAAAGGACGAAAGGGAACTCTTCAGGCTTCTGATCGGTGTAAGCGGCATTGGTGTCGCTTCTGCTCGCATGATGCTGTCCACTCTAACATCGGAAGAGATCCGTCAGGCCATCCTTTCCGAGGATATCCACAGAATTAAAAGCGTGAAGGGAATCGGCCTCAAGAGCGCCCAGAGACTGGTCCTGGAACTCAAGGACAAGATTGTGAAAGGTGCCGGAACGGCCGACACTCCCCTATTCCAGTCCGACAATTCCGCCCTGGTGGACGAGGCCACAACCGCCCTTGTAATGCTTGGATTCTCCAAGGCCAACATTTCCAAGGTCATGCCAGCCATCCTCAAAGACAATACTAACGCCAAGGTAGAGGACATAATAAAAGCCGCCCTGAAGCGGCTGTAATGTTCCACGTGGAACGTTTATCGTCCAAAATAGACCAGCAGCACGGAAATATCCGCAGGAGACACTCCTGAAATTCTTGAAGCCTGAGCGATGGTCTCGGGCTTATATCTTTTAAGCTTCTGTCTGCACTCTATTGTGAGGCCGTTGAGCGAGTCAAAATCGAAATCTGCGGGGATACGGATATACTCAAGCCTCTCATTCTTCTGTGCCTGTAGTTTTTCTCTCTCTATATATCCTGCATACTTGATAGCAACTTCAACAGAAGTAATGGCATCGGAAGAGAATGCCGTTCCACGTGGAACAATTTTTAAAATTTCGGACAACGATATCTCGGGACGCGAAACAAGTTCAGATAAGTGCTTAGACTCAGTTAAAGAAGTAGAGCCAACAGACTCAAGATAATCATTTACGACATCTGCACGCATCTTTTGTCTTTCGCAAAGGCGTGATAATTCCTCAACTTCTTCCTGCTTTTTCATCATGGCAGAATAGCGTTCTTCAGAAGCAAGACCAATTTCGTGGGACAGTCCGGTAAGCCTGAAATCAGCGTTGTCCTGGCGAAGCAGGATACGATATTCGGCCCTGGAAGTGAACATACGGTAAGGCTCGTCTACACCTTTATTAATAAGGTCGTCAATTAGCACACCAATGTAAGCTTGGTCTCGCCTAAGGACTAGTGACTCCTTCTCATTAATCCACTGATGAGCATTAATTCCGGCTACAATCCCCTGTGCTGCGGCCTCTTCGTAACCGGTTGTACCATTAACCTGACCAGCCATAAACAGGTTTTCTACTATCTTGGAGCGGAGGGAATAATGAAGATACTGAGGGTCGAAATAGTCATATTCAACAGCATAAGCAGGCTTGAAAACAACAGCATCTTCAAGCCCTTCTATGGCATGCAGGGCCTCCAGTTGGACTTCCAAAGGGAGAGAAGAAGAAAAACCCTGAAGATAATACTCAGGAGATGTTCTCCCCTCGGGCTCCAGGAAAAGCTGATGAGAATCTTTATCGGCAAAAGTCCTAAGCTTATCTTCGATACTGGGACAATACCTCGGGCCTTTACCATGAATCATGCCGGTGAAGAGAGGAGAACGGTCAAAACCAGTACGCAGAATATCATGAACTCTCTCATTGGTATGAAGAAGATAGCAATTCATCTGCTCTCCCCCGCCCTGAACTGCTGATGGAACATTCAGGAAAGAAAACCTCTCCGGGTTCGCATCGCCTTCCTGCTTTTGAAGCTTTGAAGTATCAACAGATCGGAAATCAATTCTTGGAGGTGTGCCTGTCTTCATACGGGCTGTAGGAATTCCCATAGAAGCCAGCTGATCGGAGATACCATAAGATGCCTTCTCCCCTATTCGTCCTCCTTCGAAAGAATGCTGACCGATAAACATACGACCGTTAAGGAAGGTGCCGGCGGTCAAAATAAAGGCTTTAGAATAAAAAATTGCACCTGTAATTGTACAGACAGCCGCAATTTTTGAATTCTCAAAGAGAAAATTTGCTGCAAAATCAGCGTAAATACTTAATTTAGAGTTACTTAAGAGCGTTTTGAGCCATGTTTGGGAAAAGAGCTGTTTATCGCACTGGGCACGGGGGCTCCACATAGCAGGGCCCTTTGAACGGTTGAGCATCCTGAACTGCAGAGTAGCCGCATCAGTAACGAGTCCAGAATAACCTCCAAGAGCATCTATCTCCCTGACAATCTGGCCTTTAGCGATACCGCCGACTGCTGGATTGCAACTCATCTTAGCAAGACCGGTTAAATCAGGTGTAAGCAAAAGAACCGATGAGCCCATGTTTGCGGCCGCCATGGCAGCTTCGCATCCGGCATGCCCCCCCCCTATAACTATGACATCAAAGTGGTTGTTCATACTTTGTCCCGGAGAGAAAGGTAATAATTCTCCTTGGAGCGCATCACAGCTATATCTTCATCACTATGGTCATCGTATCCGATAAGGTGAAGCAAGCCATGGACTATTACCCGGTTAAGCTCATCTGCAAACTCTGTCCCGTAGAAAGAAGCGTTCTCGCGTACCGAATCGATACTGATGAAAAGATCGCCCGAAAGGGTGTCCCCTTCACAGTAATCGAATGTGATAATGTCAGTATAATAATCGTGCTGGAGATATTTTATATTGACATCCAAAATATAATTGTCGGAACAGAATATGACAGAGATGTCCCCGAGGCGCTTTGCTTCGCTCCCGGCAACGAATTTAAGCCAGCGCGAAGTAAGGCGCTTTTCCTTGAAAGGAAAAACGATATCTTCAGTAAAAAAAGAGACCATTTTATTCGAACTCGAAAATTGAAATGAAGCCGGTGAGTTCCAGAACATCGTGGACCATTTCATTCACATTCTTCAGAACAACGCGGGAGCCCGATGCCTTTGCCTTTTTAAGAATGGCGAGGAAAAGGCGAAGACCGCTGGAAGCAATGTAGTCCATCTTCGTGCAGTCAATCACAATATCTTTTCCGGCACTTTCCATAAGGGGCTGCAGGTCTTTTTCGGCTGCAGGAGCCGCGGCGGTGTCCAGATCTCCGCAAAGGGTCGCAACAATCTTACCGTCGATTTCCTGAATTGAAGTTGTCATACTATAGTTTTTGTTAAAGTGAATATATTCTTATCTTTTCTGCGGCTATAGGAAACGCTGTCCATCAGTTTCTTCGTAAGATGAACACCCAAACCTCCGATGGGCCGGTTCTGGGCATCAAGAGTAGTGTCGGCCGCCAGAACTGCCGTAGGGTCGAAGGGAACGCCGCAGTCAATTATAGTAAAGCGAACCTCTCGATGGTTACTGTCGGCATTGATGGTAACAGTACCGGCCTCATCGTCGGGGTATGCATAATTCATCACGTTAACCACCGCTTCCTCCACCGCAAGACGAATCTCTGCCTGGAGCCTGTGATCCAGCTGAAGTTTCTCGCAGAATGTCTTTATAAAGTTCCCAAGCAGAGTAACATCAGCTGTATCGGTGGTAAGGGTAATAGTGTCACGCAGACAATCTCCGGCGTCGAACTTGAACAGCAGCATGGCCAGATCGTCGCTTTGAGGTGCTTCACCTGCAAAATGGTGAGCAGCCCTGCTCAAGGTTTCAACAATCGTGCGGGGAGTAGAATCAGGTGACGAAATGCAGGTCCTGAGCGTATGCTCAACCCTGTCACGCCCAAATTCCTTTCGCTGCAAATTCTTAGCCTCGGTAAGGCCGTCTGTATAGAGGAAAAGGCCGGAGCCGGGGGTGAGGGTGAAAGTCTCCTCGGGGAACTGCATGTCAGGGAAAACGCCAAGCGGAAGGTTGGACTTCAGGGGCACCATTGAGGCCCCTGACGAGCTTAGCAGGAAGGGTTTGTCGTGGCCGGCATTGGCAATGCGGAGCTCGCCCGTATACAGGTCCAGGCATCCAGCCTGGAAAGTAACGAACATGCTGCTGTAATTCCCTCGGCAAATCTGGTCGTTGAGTATGAACAACACTTTGGACATGTCGTCATATCTCATGGACGTAACACGGAAAAGCGAATGAGCCATCGACATGAGCATGGCGGCGGGGACGCCTTTCCCGCTTACGTCTCCCATGCAGAAAAGGAGTTTACCATCCCTGATATAAAAGTCAAACAGGTCTCCACCTACCTCAAGGGCCGGTTCCAGAGAGCCATGAATGAAAGGCGGGAACTTGTCCGGAATCATTTCCTGCTGGATTTCTCTGGCAACCGAAAGTTCGCCGCTGATGCGCGCCTGTTCGGCCGTTGTGTCACGCAGCTTCTTTTCGTTGCGGGCAAAACGCTCGATCATGAAAAAGAGAATCAGAAGACCCAGCAAAACCAGCACCATCTGCTGATTGCGCATTTTACGCATTGGAGCCATGACTACATCCATGTGGTATACATGAACAACCTGCCAGAAAGGGTCCCTATCCATAACGATGGAGCGAAGGGTCAGGCGCTTGTCGGCCGAGACGCTGCGTCCTTCGGAAATCATTTGCATAGCCGAATTGACTTCCTCTGGAGAAGTTTTGTCAGAGGGGGGGGCTGCGACCAGTTTACCATCTTGTGCAAGCAGCATGAGAAATGAATGTTTCTGCCGCTGAGGGGTGTTCAGGGTGTCTCCCAGCCAGGAAACATCCATGTCCAGGCCACACACTCCGGCCAGTTCTCCGGATTCGTCAAAAACCGGACAGGAGTAGGTGATAAGGGTTGACGTCTTGTTCTCCGATTCATAAACATAAGGGTCCGACCAGCTTGGGGTACGTGTTTCCACAACTTTCCGGTAGGCAGGATTATCGAAATAATTATGCTGCGGGCTTCCAAGTTGCTCATAAACATAACCATCCCCTTTTTTGTAGACATAAGGCTCATAGTAAAGCCCTTTGGAAGAGTAGTAATCGGGTTCGAAGGAAAGGCAGCCGCCTACTATGTTCGGATTGTCGTCTATGGTGTACTGCAGAGCAAGATATACGTCGTCCGGTCGCTTCAGGCTATGACGCAAATCATGCAAGTTCTCACGCATGGTGGTTTCCGTAATTTCCAGCAGATGAGCCACTTTATCGGCCGTAGCACCCATGGCAATGCGCGAGCGGGTGGTCATGCCTTGATCCATTATGCGACGGATTCTCTGATATTGTATAATGGAGATGACCTCCACCAGAATGGCGGCGATAACAACAATCCCAACGCGGGAAAGCCAGGATTTCTGCGTAATTTTCATGCTTCAAAGATACATATTTCGGACGAAAATTCTAAATTTGTAAGAATTAAACTACGGAGAATGAGTGAATTTAAAACCAATAAAGCCGTTTTTGTGGGCGTAATCCTGGAGAAAGGAGGGGAGAGGAAGGTACAGGAATACCTTGAGGAACTTAAATTTCTGGCCGAAACAGCCGGCGCGGAAGGGGACAAATTCTTCACCCAGCGCCTGGACAGGCCGGACAAGGCAACGTACATCGGCCCGGGAAAACTGGAAGAGATAAAGCAGTACTGCCTGGATAACGAGATAGAGTACGTCATTTTCGACGACGAACTCACCGGTATGCAGCAGCGAAACATCGAAAAGGTTATTGCCTGTTCCGATGTTATCGACCGTACAAGCCTTATACTGGAGATTTTCGCCCAAAGGGCCAAGACATCATACGCCAAGATGCAGGTGGAACTGGCGCATTACAACTATATGCTCCCGCGTCTTGCGGGCATGTGGACCCATCTGGAGCGCCAGAGGGGCGGCATGGGCACCCGAGGCGGCATGGGCGAAACCCAGATAGAAATAGACCGGCGAATCGTGAAGCAGCGCATATCCAAGCTTAAGGAAGACCTGAAGAAGGTGGATAAACAGATGGCAACGCAGAGGAGCAATAGGGGAGCGCTGGTTCGCCTGGCCCTTGTCGGATACACAAACGTAGGGAAGAGCACGCTGATGAACCTCCTTGCAAAGTCGGACGTATTTGCCGAAAACAAACTCTTCGCCACTCTGGATACGACAGTCCGTAAAGTAGTCATCGAAAACGTACCTTTCCTGCTAAGCGACACGGTAGGCTTCATCCGCAAGCTTCCCACCCAGCTGGTGGAAGCTTTCAAAAGCACCCTGGACGAAGTCCGAGAGGCCGATGTCCTGGTGCACGTGGTTGATATTTCGCACCCCGACTTCGAGGAACAAATGGCAGTAGTGGAACAGACATTAAGGGACATAAATGCCTCAAACAAGCCGGTGTACGTGGTTTTCAACAAAGTGGACGCCTACACCTACGAACCCTACGACGAATTCTCACTCACACCCAAACAGCCCATAAACCGTACGCTGGAAGAGCTGAAGAACAGCTGGATTGCAGAGGAAAAGACACCTTGTATATTTATATCCGCGCGCGAGAAGATAGGGATAGAAAAGCTTCGAAACGACCTTTATAAAATAGTGGCCGAAATCCACGCGGGCCGCTATCCGTTCAACAATTTCCTGTGGTAAATCGGCCCCCCAGGCCCCCTACATTTGCATTTTTAAAATTATTTTCACAAATTTGCAAGGAATACCCGCTTTTTGGCGGACTATATTTGTTTTACCTACACAAGAAAAAAGGTAATCAGTATCAATATTTATGTTTAATTAATTTTTCATGCTTATGAAAAAAATCAGTTTGTTCCTGATGTGCGTCCTTGCCACCATCTCGGTGGGACTGAACGCGCAGAACATCACCGTGAAGGGAACTGTGTCTGATGCATCCACCGGCGAAGGCATCGCCTATGCAGGTGTGATTGTGAAAGGTGGAAACACCCTCACCGGCACAACCTCCGATGAAACCGGTGCCTACGAGATCACCGTCTCCAAGAATGCAGTTCTGGTGTTCTCCTCCATCGGCTACAAAGACCTGGAAGTTCCCGTTCAGGGCAGGGCAGTCGTAGACGTCGCCCTCACCGCCGACAACGAAATGCTTGACGAAACCATCGTTGTGGCTTATGGTACCGCAAGGAAGTCCTCATTCACCGGTTCCGCATCAATGGTAGACGCCGAAAAGCTGGAAAACCGTTCCGTCTCCAACGTCTCCAACGCACTCCAGGGTGCTGTTGCCGGTGTTCAGACCGTTTCCAGCAGCGGTACTCCCGGTTCCGGATCCAGCATCATCATCCGCGGTATCGGCTCCATCTCCTCCAGCCAGAGCCCTCTGATCGTGGTTGACGGCGTTCCTTACGAAGGTTCCCTCAACTCCATCGCCACCCAGGACATCGAGTCCATGACCGTCCTCAAGGACGCTGCCGCAAACTCCATGTACGGTGCACGTGGTTCCAACGGTGTCATCATCATCACCACCAAGGGCGCCAAGACCGGACGCGCTGTGGTCAACTTCGAAGGCAAAGTCGGTTTCAACACCCGCGCCGTTCCCAACTACGACGTAATCACCGACACCGGCGAATACTACGAGATGATGTGGGAAGCCTATCGTAACAGCCTCCTTTCGGAATACTCCTATCCCGAAGCCAACCAGATCGCTTCCGAAACCCTCATCTCTGACGTTCTCGTATACAATAAATACAGGTACGTAGAAGATAACAACATCATCGATCCCCTTACCGGAAAGATTACCACCCACGCCCGCAACGCTTCCTACAAATGGAACGACAACTGGATCACCGATCCTTACCGCAACGGCCTCCGTCAGGAATACAACATCAACGTATCCGGCGGTAACGGCGGCACCCAGGCCTACGCTTCCCTCGGTTACCTTAACGACAAGGGTTATGTAGTAGGTTCCGGCTTCGACCGTTTCTCCGGCCGCGTTAAAGTGGACCAGAAGATTGGCAAGAGCATCAAGATCGGAGGTAACCTCTCCTACGCTCACACCAGGATGGACCAGTTCAACGACAACGTGAGCACCAACTATTCCAACATCTTCATGTTCTCCCAGAGCATCGGTCCCATCTATCCTATCTATCTGTACGACGAAAACGGCAACAGGGTAAAGGACGCCAAGGGTAACGACAAATACGACTTCGGCGACACCGACGGTCACGCTCGTCCTTATGGTTCTACCGCAAACCCTTACGCACAGGCCAAGGAAAGTATCTATAAAAACGAAGTTGACGTAGTTACTTCACGCGCATTCTTCGAGTGGAAGTTCCTGAAGGACTTCACCTTCACCGCAAACGTGGCATACGATGTGTTCAACAGTAACAACACTGCGTTCATGACTCCTATCGGCGGTGATGCTTACAATGTAGGCGGACGCGGCGAAAAGGAAACCAACTTCTATCACGCCCTCAACGCCAACCAGCTCCTCAACTGGAGCCACAAGTTCGGCCGTCACGAAGTAAGCGCCCTCCTCGGTCACGAAACCAAGTCCGACAAGTCCTCAACCCTGTACGGACACATGACCAAGTACTCCCTATACACCAATCCCGAATTTGCCAATGCAGCAGAGTATCAGAATCTCACCAGCTACACTTCGGCATACGCACTGGAAGGTTACTTCTTCAAAGGCGAATACAACTTCGCAGACCGTTACTACCTCACCGCTTCCATCCGTCGCGACGGTTCCTCCAGGTTCTCCGCACAGAACCGCTGGGGTACCTTCTGGGCAGTGGGTGCATCCTGGCGTATAAAGGAAGAGGCCTTCATGAAGGACATCGACTGGATCGACAACCTCAAACTCAAGGCCAGCTACGGTACCCAGGGTAACGATAGCGTAGGTTATGCTCACAACTATACAGACCTCTACGAAGTAAACCGCATTGACGGCGAAGCCGCATTCGTCAAGGTTCTCCGCGGCAACCCCGACCTCACATGGGAGAAGTCCAACAACCTTAACATCGGTCTGGAATCTTCCTTCCTGAACCGCATCACCTTCAACTTCGACTTCTTCATCAAGGAAACCAAGGACCTCCTCTATGCATCTCCCCTTGCCCCTTCAGAGGGTAACCCTGCATACATCTACAGGAACGAGATGGACATGAAGAACACCGGTTTCGAAATTGAACTCGCAGCCGACATAATCAAGACCAACAACATCCGCTGGAACGTGAGCGTCAACGGCACCCACTACAAGAACCAGCTCACCAAGCTCCCTGTTTCCAAGCCCGCTTCGGAATTCCCCAACGGCTATCAGGCAGGTAACTACTGGCGTCAGCTCGGCGGCAGCCTCTATGACTGGTACACCTACGACTATGCAGGCGTAGATCCCACCAACGGTAAGCCCCTGTTCAACGTATGGGAGTTCGAAAAGGATAAAAACGGTAACGAAACTTCCAACTACGTCCAGAAGATGGTCAAGGACGCCGAAGGCAACATGGTTCCCCTCCAGTACAACGAGTACTCCAAGGCAGGCCAGTACCGCACCGGCAAGTCGGCCATTCCTGACTTCGTAGGCGGTCTTTCCACCACCTTCGAGGCCTATGGCTTCGACCTCTCCCTGCAGGCATCCTACCAGCTTGGCGGTTGGGTAATGGACAGCTACTATCAGGCTCTCATGAGTGCCGGTGACAAGGGCCACAACTTCCACAAGGACATGTTCGCCCGCTGGACTCCCGCCCACACCGACACCAACATTCCGGCTCTCAACTACGAAAACCAGAATGCATCCCCTCAGGGTACATTCTTCCTCACCAGCGCTTCTTACTTCAGCCTTAACAACGTAACTCTTGGCTACACCCTTCCCAAGAACCTCACGAAGCGCATTCACATCGACAAACTCCGCATCTTCGTCACCGGTGACAATGTGTGGATGACTACCCACAGAAAGGGTCTGGATCCCCGTCAGAGCTTCTCCGGCGAAACAGGCTACGTATACTCTGCACTGGCAACATATGCAGGCGGTATCCAACTCACTTTCTAATCCGATACTAATCTGTTAAATTGCAAGTACTATGAAATTCATCAAATATATTGCTGTTTCTCTGCTCGCAGCCGGAATCCTTTCCTCCTGCGCAAAGGAATTTCTTGATACTGAGTACACAAGGTATCTTGGCTCCGAGGAAGCCGCAGAAGCCGCAGGTGAAAACCCCGACGTTTTCCTTAACGGTATGTGGTCCTTCATGTCCGGAGCGGGCGATATTTCAACCGCTCACGACTGCTTCAACTTCATGGCTATCTTGATGATGTCCAACGTTGAGGCCCAGGATATGGCTCTTGCCTCCTCCCACTACTTCATCTACGACTATCAGTTCGACTATCGTGCCCAGCAGTACATAAAGACCCGCCTTATCTGGAGTGTTTTCTACTCCCTGATCGACAAAGCCAACGCCGTTATCACCCTCTATCCCGACGGTGGTAAGACCGCGGGCGAAAAAGCCCTGTACGGTCAGGCACTTGCAGTTCGCGGTATGTCCTACTACTATCTGGTCCTTCACTATCAGCACGTAGTTGACGCCAGCGGCAAACCCAACCTGAACGCCCCCGCAGTTCCTATCATCTACAACGCCATCGACGGTAAGACTGAGGCCGAAATGGAGGCTGCCAAGGGCCGCAACACTGTTGCCGACATTTACGCAGTTATCGAGAAAGACCTCGAAGGTGCCGTCAAGGCCCTCGGCGAAGCCCGCGAAGATGGATTTGTCCGTGGCAACAAGAACTACATCGACGTAGACGTTGCAAACGGTCTCCTTGCCCGATACTACCTCCTGAGCCAGCAGTGGCAGAAAGCCGCCGATGCAGCTCACGCAGCTCACCAGAACTACACCATCATGTCTTCTGACGAGATCATGGACGGCTTCATGAATGTTGCCAATCACGAATGGATGTGGGGCTTCAACCACACCACCGAGACCAGCACCATCTATGCTTCCTTCTTCTCGCACATCTCCAGCTACGGTCCCGGTTACGGCGGAGCTGTCGGTTGCGTAAAGATGATCGACGCACAACTGTACTCCTATATCCCCGACACCGACGCCCGTCGCGCCTGGTGGAGCGGCCCTCAGGGAGACGCCTCCCAGCCCACCGCTGCCGCAAAGAAAGCCTATGCCAACCACAAGTTCGGTTACGAATCCGACTGGGCCATGGACTATATTTACATGCGTGCATCCGAAATGGTTCTCATCGAGGCCGAAGCTTACGCTCACCTTGGTGACGGTGCAAAGGCCGCTACCGTGCTCAAGGAACTCATGAGCCAGCGCCAGCCCGACTGGAACGAATCCTCCGTACTGGTAGAAGATGTCTATCTGCAGCGCCGTATCGAACTCTGGGGAGAAGGCTTCTCCTACTTCGACCTCAAGCGCCTGAACCTTGGCATCGACCGCGGATATCAGGGCACCAACCACCTTGCAGGCTGCCGTTTCGCCGTGAAACCCCAGAGCGCCTGGTGGCTGTATCAGATTCCTCTGTCCGAGCTTAACGAGAATTCCCATATCTCCAGCGACGACCAGAATCCTCTTGACGACGAGGAGTAATGGAATTAAGTTCAAACAACTAAAAGTAAATTGTCATGAAAAGAATACTTAACGCAATTCTTGGACTTACCATTGCTTTCGCATCGCTCACATCGTGCTTCAAAGTAATGGGCGACAAAGCGTCGTACGATGCCCAGTTTGCCGTGGACGCCCCAAAGGTAACCCTTGACATCACCGATATCAAGTTCAATAAGGCAACCGCAACTTTCGGTGTATACGACAGCGTGGACCTTGCACATCAGACCGGTATTATGTTCTCCGAAACCGAAGATTTCGCTGAATACGAGACTATCATTTCAGATGCAGCAGGAAAACCTGTATTGATTTCAGGACTTCTGCCCTTAAGCACTTACTTCGTACGCGCTTTCGTATACGGTAAGGGTGGTCAGGTGGCATATTCCGATATTAAGAAATTCACCACCGCCGATTCTCCCGAATTCCCTCTTGCCGGTAACTACACTGCAACGGACTACAAACTGAACACCTCTACCTATACATTTGCACAGGACGGTGATTCCTACGATGTGGTTATTACCGTTAGCGGCAATGACGTAGAAATCTTCAACCTCTGGGGCGGCGAAGAGACCATCACCGGTACCTATGATACCGCTACACACATCATAGCTGTTCCTACCTTCCAGCTGATACTGCTTCACCCCGACTACGGCCAGGTTGTCGCAGCAGCCTTAAAGGCCGACCTGAGCGACTATGACGATTATGTTTATTTCGAATTTGCACCTAAGGGCGGTACTATTGAGACCTCATTGTACCAGGCACTCGTTCCCGCTCTGGGCGCCGGATTCGGAATCTACGCAACGGAGATGATTCACGAAGAACTCCCCGAAGAGTAATAATTTAATGAATAAGGTGATCAAATTTTGGTCACCTTATTTTTTCCTTAAGCTTATGAAAAAAATAATTCTGGCTCTTTCACTGCTGCTGGCGTTTTCCTTTGCTCAGGCTCAGGGATTAAAGACATTCAAACTAAAGAACGGACTCACCGTATTCATTTGGGAAGACCACGAAAAGCCCGATGTATACGGAAACGTAGTAGTAAGGGCGGGTTCCATGAACGAACCTGCAAATTACACCGGTCTGGCCCATTATCTGGAACATGTCCTTTTCAAGGGCACGCAGAAGATAGGCGCACTTGACTGGGAGGCCGAAAAGCCCGTCTACGAACAGATCATCGCCAAATACGACGAGCGTGCAGCCGAAACCGATCCCGAGAAACGCGCAGCCATCGACAAAGAAATCAACCGCCTTACAGTTGAGCAGGGCAAGATTTCGCTGTCTCAGGAGTATTCCTCTCTTATAGAGGGTATGGGCGGTACAGGCCTTAACGCAGCCACCACCTTCGACTATACCTACTATCACAACTCTTTCCCGGCATATCAGATAAACAGCTGGCTGGAGGTGGCGTCTGAACGCTTCCTTGACCCTGTTTTCCGCCTCTTCCAGAGCGAACTGGAGACTGTTTACGAGGAGTACAACATGGGCAAGGACAACCCCAGTTCGCTGGGCTCGGAATTCCTCTTCGCAAAGGCTTTCGAGGGACATCCTTACGCCAGGGGAGTGATAGGTCTTCCCGAGCATCTCAAGAACCCTCAGCTGAGCGTTCTTATGGACTTCTACCAGACCTGGTACGTTCCGGACAACATGGCCCTTATACTTGTTGGCAACGTAGATACACGTAAGGTCATGAACAAGATAAACATGACCTTCGGCCGCCTTCCGCGCCGTCCTGTTCCCGAAAGGACAGTCTGGCCGGAACTCAACATAAGCGGACGCACCGCCTACACCACCAAGTTCTCACAGTATCCCGAGATTTATCTCGTATTCCCCGGCATCCCCGAAGGACATGCCGATGAAAACGCGCTTGACGTGTGCCTCAGGCTTCTTTCGAACAACTCCGACACCGGCATACTGGACAAACTGGTCATAGACGACGAACTAATGATGGGAATAGCCCAGAGCCTTTCCCTCCGCGAACAGGGCAGGATTATCCTTGCCGGCGTTCCTTCGTACGACAACGCCCAGCGCCGCTTTACCTCGTCGAAAGCCGTGGAAAAGAAGCTTCTCGCCGCAATAAAGGAACTTACCGACGGTAAAATAGACCCTGATATGGTGGAAGCCATCAAGGCCAACCTGTGCCGCGATTTCACCCTTTCAATGGAAAGCAATGAATCCAAGTCCCAGGCCATAATGAGCGTTTTTGTCAACGAAACCCCCATGTCCGATTTGCTGGAGTATACCGACAAGATAATGGCGGTTACAGTGGATCAGGTGAAGGCAGTTGCTAAAAAATACTTCGGCAAGGACTATATCGCCATTTTCAACGAGCAGGGAAAGCCCGAAAAAGCCTCTAAAATCCGCAAGCCGGACCTTGACCCTATCGAGCCCCCGGTGGGAGCATCTTCCGAATATGCAAAGCAGTTAAGGGCCCTTCCCGTGCAGGAAATGAATCCCAACTTCGTAGACTGGAACAGTGTTCAGCAGAAAAAGCTTAACACTTATTCCAACGTCTATTACACGGAGAACAAGGAAAACGACGTATTTACGCTCACTGTGCGTTATGGCGTGGGTACTCACGTATTCCCCAAGCTTGAATACGCCGCAGACCTTATGTCCGACGCAGGCATAATGGGTGGCTCCAACGCCAGGCAGGTGAAGGAGGAACTCTCAAAACTGCATGCAACGATGAATATCAGCGCAGACGAGAGCTACCTTTACATAACTCTGAGAGGCTTCGAAAACACCCTCCAGGATGCCTGCATGATACTTACGCGCCAGATGCTTATGCCGGACCTGGACCAGAATCAGCTTAATTCTACCATAAGCGGCGAATTCTCCCAGCGAATGGTGCGTAAGAACAACGTCAATTACATGGCCCAGGCCTTGAGCAGCTACATCAACTACGGCGAGCATTCTCCCTACATAGAGGAACTTTCGGACGAAGATGTGTACGGCCTTGACATCGCCACACTTACCGGTGATATCAACCGCGCCACCCACTATGCATCTGACGTTTTCTATTCCGGAACGCTGCCTTTTGACACGGTTTACGCCATTCTGTCGTCTTCGCTTCCCCTCACCGAGAACGAGATGCCGTCCATGTCGCCTTACCGCAGGCCGATGGCCGAATACAAGGAGAACACCGTTTACTTCCTGCCCAATTCCGACGCACAGCAGAGCCAGGTATTCTTCTATATACCTATGGGAGAATTCGACCCTGCTCTGGAAGTGAAGAGGATGGCTTTCTCGCAGTACATCAGCGGCGGCTTCAGCGGACTTATCATGAATGAAATCCGTGAGAAAAACTCAATGGCCTACACCGCCTACGGACAGCCTGTAACCGATGGTTTCCCGGGCTCTGAGGTGTATTTCACCGGCTACATGGGAACGCAGAACGACAAAGCCTTGGGCGCCATTGAACTCTATCACAAGCTGCTTACTGACATGCCTGAGCACCCTGAACGCATAGACAACATCAAGAGCTACCTGCGCCAGGTTCTCATTACCCGTAAGCCATCTTACCGTTCCCTCGGACAGAATATCGCCCGCTGGAAGCAGCAGGGATACACCCAGGATCCGGCTATAGAGCAGGTGAAACAGGTCGAAGCCCTTAACTTCCAGGATATCCTGGACTACTACAACCAGTACGTAAAGGGCAAGCCCATCATTATCGGTGTTCTGGGTAACCCCAAGGACATTCCCGCAAAGCAGCTTTCTGCTTACGGCAAAGTGGTCCGACTCTCCGACAACGATCTCTTTAACCAGGAAGGAAAACTCTTCTAGTTATCCACCTCGAAATAAGTTACGCATCTCAAGGGCTTTCCATCATCGGAAAGCCCTTCTGCTATAGCACAGAAGCGTCCGGAATAAGAAGGGGCGGTAAGGTTAAGCCGAAGTGGTTCACCCGCCTTCAATTCAAGTAATGGGTGCCAGTAAAGGAGTTCCCGCGTATCGCGGCCGGAAGGTACTGTTCCAGGGTATGCCACGGGGTAACTTACTCCCTTGAAATTAAGTACGCAGACGCTTTCCGGAAAGTTAAGCGCAGTTACGTAATTCTTCTTCGTAACGAAATTGACTATTCCGTTAAATACAGTAGTGCCGAGAACCAGAGGTTGGGTACATACCAGCACGTCTTCGATTAACATGGCGTCAAAATCCATAATCAGTGACAAATCCGGAATAACAACCCCGTCCATCATAGTCAGCACATAATCCTTATAAACCGACTTTGAGGATGTTCCGTCATGGACGGCCACTTCAAGCCTTTCTCCGCGTATCCTGACTTCCGGAAGTATCTCAACAGCGACTTCCTTGATGGTAGGGAAGCGCGTATAGTCGTCAAGGTGATAATTTTTCCATGAAACCCCGGACAGGAGAAGGTCGCTCCGGCGGGGGAGGAACTGAACAAGGGTATCGGCTGCATAATATGTGGAAAGTGCGTCCTTGCGTCTTATAAGGGCCGAATATTGTTCTCTGTCCAGCTTCAGGGCCGGAATATCCCCGGCTGAAGGATGCATGAAAGGACTCTCAAGCCTTATCCTGACATTCTCGCCGCTTTCCATTACGGCGCAAACCATCTCCCTGTCGCCGAATATATTGCCGGTAGGGAAGTGGACCGAGCCGTCTTTTTCGACAAAGGCAACGTAAGTGTCGCCGGGGGAGCCTGCCGAAGAAAGGATACAGGCAGTGGAGGGAGTTGCATTCTGGACGTTTCCGTGAATGATTTCGCCATCGAATTCGACAGTTCCACCGGAACCGGCCAAGGGGAAACAGTTCTTGAAAGCAGCCATAGGTTCCGCAAGACACTGTTCAAGGCCGTCTGTATGATAGACCGAAACGCTTATATCGGAACTTATTCCGCTAATCATGGCCGTAAAACTTTTCCCCTGCCGTACTTTTCCAGGACATACTATACTGATTCCTTCAGAAACCTCATCCAACGCCACTGAAGGTGCTTTTTCACCGGTAATGACGCCCCCTGGGACTCTGGCAATGGACGAAGTGTTATATACGGAAAGCAGTCGGCTACCCTCAAGCGCATTCCCGGCGCCTTCAAGCGCAGTATAGGCCATAAGCCGATAGTTTCCCGTAGGCAGGTTTCCCGGTAGCAGGAATTCACCTGCACCACGGCCGTTTAACAGCGAAATTTTGGCTTCTGCAGCACAATCTGCAGTAGATACCAGCTCCAGGTAGGCGACAGAACTTCGGCCCGAAAGAAGGCCTTTTTCGTCCAGGCAGAAAAGGGAACACCAAACCCTGTCGCCGGCAATGTATGCCTGTCTGTCGGTTACCACGAAAACTCTCTCCGACTGTGCAAAAGCCGAAAAAACCGACACCATGAACAAAGCAAATGCAAGTAACCTTTTCATAAGCCTCTAGAAACTGGGTTTTTCAAGCGTTCCTCCACGAAGCCTGCAGTCCAGGCACTCTTCTCCTCCCCAATACACGGCACCCCAAGTCCTGAAAATCGGGACCATGTGGTAAACTTCATAGTACAGCTGAATATCGTCAGAAGATTCAAGCTTGATGTAATTATCGTAGTTTATCGGCTGCGTCTTACGGAATCTGGTATCCAACTTTCCATCTATGGTGGCATAGGACGAAGAAGTAACATAACCGAGCGTAGCCAAGCCATTTTCGCTTTCGCAGCGTACGTTTCCAGACACATCGCCAGGATTTGGCGTAAACAGATTATATCCGCCCTGAGCATGCGTTTCATAATTGCAAATATAGACAAAAAGGGGCAAACTCACTTTAATTTTGCTTTTTGTTTTTAAAGTGATTATATTTGCAAAAAAGTTATCACTTATGGAAACGATTACAAGAGAACAGACTGTTATCAGGTTCAGGAAGGACATTCTTAACAGGGCCAGGTTCAAGGCAAAGCAGAACAATATGTCCCTGAACTCGTATCTGGAAGATATCATAGCAGAGGCAGTCAAACCTAAAATACCAAAATTGCCTAAGGATTTTCAAATTGATCCTGTAATTCATGCCCTTAGTGGAAAGATTCCTCATCCCACTAAAGAAATGTTGGATTCAGATGAAAGACTTGCATATATCGTTAATAAGGGAAATTAATATGAAAGTATTTGTAGATACTAATATTATTCTTGACTGGATGTTGGATAACCGTCCGTTCAAAGATGAGTCAGAAACAGTATTGACTGCTGCGAAGAAAGGAACTTATAAGTTGGTTGTAACAACTCAAAGTATTATTGATGCGCAGTTTACTACAAGAAAAAACGGAATAAAATATAAAGAATTCATAGAATATATAGAAGAACTGCGTACTTATGCAGAAATTATAGGTATTGATCAAATCGATATGTTATGGGCAATGTCCCATCATTCCGGAGACTTCGAGGACGATATGCAGTACGCTTCGGCCTATAATGCCGTTTGCGACTATTTCATAACACGGGATAAGGAACTGCTTAAACTTAATGATCCATACTGTCCGATGACCGTAATTACTCCCGACGATTTTGTAGGAGCAATGATGGCTGACTAAAAAAAGATGCTGACTCAAAAATGAGCCAGCATCTTTCTTAATATAAAAGCGATATTACTCGCTGAATCTTGCCTTAAGGTACTCGCGGTTCAGGCGCGCAATGTGGTCGATGGTAACGTGCTTCGGGCACTCCATTTCGCAAGCGCGGGTGTTGGTGCAGTTACCGAAGCCAAGTTCGTCCATCTTGGCAACCATGGCGCGGGCACGGCGGGCTGCCTCGGGCTTACCCTGGGGCAGGAGAGCCAGCGAACTGACACGGGCTGCAACGAAGAGCATTGCCGAACCGTTCTTACAGGTAGCAACGCATGCACCGCAGCCGATGCAGGCAGCTGCGTCCATGGACAGTTCTGCAGTATCGTGCGGAATAAGCTGAGTATTGCCGTCCTGGGCGCTGCCGGCACGTACGGTTACAAAGCCGCCGGCCTGCATAATCTTGTCAAATGCACCGCGGTCCACAACAAGGTCCTTGATCACGGGGAAAGCGCCGCTGCGCCAAGGCTCAACGGTGATGGTTGCACCGGGCTTAAAGTGACGCATAAACAGCTGGCAGGTAGTTACCTGATCGTCCGGACCATGGGCGCGGCCGTCCACATAAAGGGAACAGGCACCGCAGATACCTTCGCGGCAGTCGTGGTCGAAAGCGATGGGTTCGATACCCTTGCGGATAAGCTGGTCGTTCAGGATATCAAGCATTTCCAGGAAGGAAGCATCTTCCTCCACATCCGTAACGTGGTAGGTTTCGAAATGGCCTTTTGCCTTGGCGTTCTTCTGACGCCATACTTTAACATTATACTCCATATTAGTCCTTGTAGTTACGGGTTGCTATCTTGATATTTTCGTACTTGAGTTCTTCCTTGTGAAGTTCAGGCTCCTTGCCTTCACCCTTGTATTCCCACGCACCCACGTACATGAAGCTCTCGTCGTCGCGCTTGGTTTCACCGTCTTCGGTCTGCATTTCCTCGCGGAAGTGACCGCCGCAGGATTCCCTTCTGTGAAGGGCGTCGCGGGCCATCAGTTCGCCGATGTCGAAGAAATCAACAAGCCGGAGGGCTTTTTCAAGCTCCTGGTTGAACTCATCGTTAGTTCCGGGAACGCGTACGGTCTTCCAGAATTCCTGACGAAGTTTACCGATTTCCTCGATACCCTTCTTGAGACCTTCTTCGTTACGTGCCATGCCAACGTATTCCCACATGATGTGACCAAGTTTCTTGTGAAGGCTGTCCACGGTTTCATTACCCTTGACGGCAAAAATCTTGGCTATGCGCTCCTTGACGGCTTTTTCTGCCTCTGCGAATTCAGGAGCATTGGTGTCCGTCTTGGGCTCCGCAAATTTATGGGAAAGATAATCGCCGATGGTGTAGGGGAGAATGAAGTAACCGTCCGCCAGGCCCTGCATAAGGGCCGAAGCACCCAGACGGTTTCCGCCATGGTCGGAGAAGTTGGCTTCGCCGATGGCATACAGGCCGGGGATGGTTGTCTGGAGATCATAGTCTACCCAGAGACCGCCCATGGTATAGTGGATGGCGGGATAAATCATCATAGGCTCTTCCCAAGGCGAAGAAGAAGTAATCTTCTCGTACATATCGAAGAGGTTGCCATACCTTTCCTGAACCCTCTGGTGACCAAGACGCTTGATGGCGTCGGCGAAGTCAAGGAATACGGCAAGGCCTGTCTCGTTTACTCCGAAGCCTGCATCGCAACGCTCCTTGGCGGCACGGGAAGCTACGTCACGGGGAACGAGGTTACCGAAAGCGGGATAGCGGCGCTCCAGATAGTAATCGCGGTCTTCTTCAGGAATTTGGGAAGCTTTAATTTCGTGCTTGCGAAGTTTCAGAACGTCTTCCTTCTTCTTGGGCACCCAGATGCGGCCGTCGTTGCGGAGGGACTCACTCATGAGGGTGAGCTTGCACTGCTGCTCTCCATGAACGGGAATACAGGTGGGGTGGATCTGTGCGAAGCAGGGATTTGCAAAGAAAGCGCCCTTGCGGTATGCCTGCA
>CAMOIT010000007.1 GCA_946616285.1 uncultured Bacteroidales bacterium
CGGGCATCTCCTGACGACTCTCTTTGGCTCCCTTTGCCGCGTTTGCACGAAATCGTTGTTCTACGCGTTCCAGCTGCAGACGCGGCAAGGTTTTCTCAGGTTTTGGCCATTTTCCCTGCCGCGTTTGCGAAAAATCTGGCTCTGGCGCATTCTGGTTGCAAACGCGGCAAAGCAATCTCTGTAGCAATCTCTGTAAGCAATCTCTGTCATACCGAGCGAAGCGAGTGTATCTCATAACAACAAAAAACTCACTCATACCTGAATTAAGAGGCTATTATGCTAATAATCAGCCGGCTAAAGATTTTAAAATTATTTATTTGCATGCCGGGCCATTAGCATTCTTGCTTTCCTAAAAAAAACTTTGTTACTTTGCAATTCCTTTCGGGTGAGAAAGTCGTTTTTTACGCCTTTCCGCCCTTATGCCACAGATAATACAAAGACAAAAGAATATGAAGAAAACATATTTAGCGCCGGAGATGGAAGCTGTCCGGATAAGCACACATAAAGCCATTCTGACTTTATCAAATGGTGAAAATGTGGTTGTTAATAAAACGTATTACGATTTAGATGAAGAAGAGTTCTGGGACTAAATGACGAATATTATGAAAAAACATCTCTATACACCAGTGGCACTTGCCGCAATTATTCTCGTTTCTTGTTCTGTAAAAGAGGCAATTCCTGAAATCGACGACCAAAAAGCAGAGCCCAAAACTGAGTTGATAACAATTACTGGCAATGTCCATGAGACAATCCAGTCAAAAACCAGTTATGATTTTTCTTCCGAAACAGAGGGGGTCTTCCAGTGGGTTAGCACAGATAAAGTTGGTCTTATTGTAAAGAAGTTAAAAACTTCTGATCCTCTTGAATACAATTTGAATAATTTGAATCTATATACCTTAAATACATCAGCTGAGAACATTTCTAATGAGGGGAAAACAGCAGTATTCAGCGGGATATTCTCTCATGATAACGAAGGTGATATGTGGCTCTCTACCGGTTTCGCCGTTTATCCACCATCTTTGGCCCAGGTGAACAGTAATTCTGGTTACAATCGAGTCTTTGTTAAACTTCCAAGTACAAGCACTGGCGCCGCAGATAAGATTTACCTCGTAGGCACACCGGACTCTGAAGAAACACCGACTAATTATCTCTTCAAAACAGCCACGAGTATCCTACAAGTTACCGTCTCCGAGATACCGGCAACGGCCACAAAACTCCGCCTCGCCACATTTGACAAGAAGAACTACCCGCTTGATGGAGACTTCTCTCTAGTAAAAACAAACGGAGTCGTCACCATTACTAAAGATAACTATCTGTCCGATTGGGGCAACGGATATATTGATGTCGATGTTACGGCAAAGCAGGGGAGCACTAACGAGACCTTCTATTTCAATGTCCCCGCTGGCAGTTACCCGGCCAACATGCTCATACTCGAGATGTACGACGACTCGAGCACCCTCCTAATGCAGAACGGTATCAACAAGGATATTACATTTGTCCGCAATGAAGTTATCGCAACTCCCCCCCTAACAGTTACCGCTCCGACATGGAAGAAGCTTGGCTGGGGGAAATATATTGATAATCAGCTATGGAGCATGATGAAGTTCGTCGATTATACATCTGATGAAATTGGGTACGTTGATGTATTGGTTGAACAAAACATCGCCGACGAAACACAGTTCCGTGTTCTGAATCCTTATGGCCAGGCGAAGGACTATTTGTCATATGTCGGGCTCTCTCAGGCCGAGCATTCCAAATACCTGTCCTTTTCCATAGACTCAGAGGGACAAATCACTTTCGATGACTGCCAAACAGGGTTTATTGTTGACTCAAAGAATTATACCATTAAACAAACGCCAGATGGTAATATAACTTATGACAAACTACTTCTAGGAACATATACTAACCCTTCAGTAATACAGTTGGCACCCGATTACTATGGAGATGACGTCAGAACTAATTCCAGAAATGGATCTAACAACATGGTCCGGCTCGTCTTCCCCTCTTTGGTAAATTCAGCGACCGGAAGCGTTACCGTGTCCGGAAATGCAAAATTCGCCAGTGGTATGACATACTATAATAACGCATCAAAGATGAGCGTTTTCGTCAGTTCTACAAGTTTATTTGACTATTATAATAATAGATGGGGCGACAATAGTGGTAGCAGTGAGGGTGTGTCTACAAAGAGTACTAATAAAACAGCTTCGTCCGGGACTCTGACTGCGGGTAATCTAGGAGTAAACACATCGTATTTTGCAAATTCGATGCCTCTTTATCTATATTGGTACACTTACGATGCGAGTGGCAATAAACTAATGAGCGGCTGCCGTAAATTCTTCTATTTGGCATCTACCGATGAAACGACAATCGCGAAAACCTTTACGGCTGCTACAGCAGAAGAAATGTCTGCCGCCGGAGCAAACAATACGCCCAGTTTCTATTATAATCCCAGTTTCTGCAGTGACCCTGAGAACTACACAATTACTTTTGAAGTTAGCGATGATCTCACAAAGGGCAATATCATGTGTACCAATTTCTGTGGCATAGATGGTAAAGCTTACGGCATGTACTATGCCAGCAAAGGGAATCAGCTGGTTCTGTACATCAATGAGCCCTTTTGCACAACAAATGGTGAAGATTATGTCCTTAGAGAGTATTATTCAAATGGCCCCGCTAAAGATTATTACACTCGTGGTGGTATTGCTCGGTTCCTATTCAACAAGAAGGTTTACAATGTTAATTCCTCCTTTGCGTGCAATGGCGAGACCATTGGATTAACTAAGGATAATGTATCTACATGGAGCATTTCCGTTACTAGATTTGTAAGCGACCCGACAGCAGCAGAATAGCTACAACAAAATGTAAACGCAACCTCTCCTCTGCCCCGCCCTCCCCGGCGGGGCAGATTGTTTCCGTCTAGGCGCACCCCATGTTGCTATTTATCTGCAAATCGTTATCTTCGCAGGGGTATTGAATCCCCACGTGTATGGATGTAAGATTTGACAGAGAGCTTCAGAGATTCGTGTTCGATTTCGAGCACGACGGTGTGGAGGATATCATCAGCCTCACCGGTGACATCTATCAGGTGGAAGCCTTCGGCAGATGCTTCTACTATGGCTATGAGTTCGGGGACAATGTAAGCGGCTCCGTGCGCTCGGCATTTATCCAGCATGTAAAGTTTTCGGAGCATCTTCAGGACGATCAGGATTTGACGCAGTTCATCCAGAAGGCAGTGAATAACCTGAATCATCGCATCAACCTTTACGACTATGATCTGGTAGTAATGCCTGAGTCCAGCAGCAAGGTCAATCAGTACATGCTCCGTTACATTTACCGCTTTGCACAACCCACATTGCGCAAAATGGAATTGGTAAAGAACCTGCCCGCAAGCATTTCTTTCGACATGGATGCCTTTAACGAGGCCTATCTGGACGACGTTCTGGAGAACGGCCGCCCCCGCTACACAGAGGCCCAGAAAGAGGAGGTCAGGGAGAACATCCGCCAGATGATAGAGCTTATCCATCAGAAAGATTACTTCACCATCGCCAAGGATGTGAAGAAGAGCCGCTTTCGCCCATATATGATGCAGTTCCTGCGCTTCGCCTCGGAAGCCGACGAGCAGCTCTGCCGTACTATCCGAGAGCAGAACGTGCTCATTATCGACGACGTTACCACCAGCGGCTCCACCCTGGGCGAAGTGCTGCGGACTCTGCGTATTCTCAATGAAGATAACCGGATCACAATCTTCAGCCTTATAGGCCGCCGTGACCTTATGGCAGACTTGTCTTTATAGGCACTATTGAACAAATGACAGGCCGAAAGCTTACAGCTCCGCTATGGCCGCATCCAGCGTGTCAATGCGGCTCAGAAGGGCGCTGCGGAGGCGGGTGACGGCAGCATCGAAGGTCATGTTTTCATCACCGTTAATCCAGGATGAGGTGCAGGGCCACATGGCCCAGTTCAGGGCCTCTGAGGTGCGGATTGCATCGGCCTTGGCGTCGATGTAGTCGCCCATGGTTTGGAAAGCCGGCTTCAGAACGGCCCAGCGGTCGCGGAGGATCTGCACGAAGGCGGGATCGGAGAGCAGCTGGCCGTAATAGATGCAGTCCCTGATACGCAGGCCGGAAGCGCTGGGCTGGAAGGTGTTCCAGTCGAAGTCCCAGAGGGGGCCGGCATACATCACGCCGTCAAGGAAATAGAAATAGCAGCTCTTGGGGTGGTTGGGTTCGCCGTTCCAGACCAGTTCCTGCACTATATACCAGTCGGCAAAGGACTGGGCGTCTATCTTCTCCATATAGTCCCCCGTCCCCTGGTAGATACTACCCTCAACTCCCGAAACAAGGTCCATGAGCGTCTGGAACAGCTCTTCGGTCATATCTTCGGAGTCCGGCTCCTTAACGTTGACGGGCATGCCGTACTGGCCCTGGTTCACCCTATAGCCCCATTCGCTGTAGAAGCGCCAGTCTTCGTCGTAATAGGTATCCAGCTCCACCAGGTAATCGGCTGTCAGGCGGGCCTTGCCGGTCTTAATCTTTTCGCCCAGCCAGTAATTGCCCTGATGCACCCCGTCAAGGAAAAGCTCCACAAACTCGCCGGAAGGCGTCCAGGAGAGGCCGCTTCGACGGCCAAGCTCGAATGTAACATCGTTACGCAGCAGCGTACGGTCCATCCAGTTTGCGAGCAGTACCCAGCTCTTGTCGGCGCCGGTGCCAATCAAATCAACCTTGTCGGCCAGCTTGATATTGTATGGCTTCTTATCGTAGCCCCAGGAGGTGTTGCCGCGGCCCTTGGCCGAGCCTTCGCCGGTGACGAAATAGACCTTGCCGTCGTCGTCCAGAAGCTGCATCACGCAGCCTTTCTTCCATGTCTCTTTGGTGGTAATCCCCTGCCCGTCAGGCGTTATGATGTGCAGGGTGCGAAGTCCTGTGCCAAGAGTCTCCATGGGCTCGGGTTCAAAAACGATGGGCTTTATAACCGTAATGACATTACGCTCCACCTCCACCGCTTTCTGGAACTGTATGGAGTAGATAACATTCCAGGAAGCGTCGCGGAGGGCGAAGGTTGTGCCGACGGGAAGCGTTCCTACAGGCAGGAAGAAATAATAGTCCAGGGTGGAATACATGTGGTCCGGAGCATTCCAGTTGTAACGGTCCTTCCAGGGCTCCACCGCATGATCCATACTGATGCAACCGGTCTCGGAAATGTCGTACCAGCCGTTAAGGTTGGCATCGCTCGCATCCGGAACGCTCAGGTATGCGAAGTCCGTCTCCATGGGCACGTTCTGCACTGTAAACTTCACAATGCCCGTCGCTGTGGTAAAGGTATAGCTGGCATGGGTGCCGGAGATACGCGTACCGATAAGCGGTGTACACGAAAGCGGGTCCTTAAGGCTGGGCTTGACGGAGCCCCACAGGCGCCAGCCATATTCTGTGCCGTTGGTTTTGTCCCAGGCCAGGTCATTGCAAGCATAGCCGTCATACTCCCCGGTAAAGGGATAGGAGGCATAATCCAGAAGTTCGTAGCCAGCCTCCACCTCGCCGGTAAACATGGCGGTAGGGCCTGCCTCCTGTGCTACGAAGGTAAACTGTTTGGTTTCCGTGCCATTGGACGCCAGAACGCCAATCTTGTCGCCTTCCACCCAGGAGAACTTACCCTCGGCGTCGTAGGCGGTTTTGGTAACGGGGTCGAAGCCGGCAGATATGGTGACAGTGCGGGTCGAAGGTAAAGCGGCGGGAGTCTCGGGGCGCTCCATCTCCTTGACGCAGCCAATAAGTGCTAGCGCCGCAAGGGCCCAAACAGCTTTTTTCATAAATATGGTTATTTGAAAAGAGGAGGCCGACGGAAAAGGCCAGCCTCCTCTTCAGTGAAAAGAAAATTATTCGGTCCAAGGATCTACATCCACGGGATCACCCATGTCTTCACCGGTGGAACCGGGCTCTTCCACATGCCAGGTGGCGATAAGGGAGGTGTAGCAAATAGTCCAAGGCCATGAACCATTGTGACTATCTTCCAGCCAACTCTGCTCCGTGCAGGCACGGAAACCACACATATCGGCCACTGCCTGAATCTTACCAGGCTCGAGGACTTCGAACTGAGGGTCAATGACGGTATCGGAATAGAAGTCAAGGGCCAGATAAGGGAAGATCCTTGTATCCAGGCCGGACTCATCTACGAAAGTATTGTCATAATAAGGATTATCGCCAAAAATGTCATCGCAGTCGAAGGTCAGCAGGTGGGTCTCTCCGTCGAAAGTACCATACTGCTTTCCGGAAATGCCTGCGAACTTGGTAATCATGATATTACCCTTTGAAGGATCGTCACTTTCCTCAAGAACCAGCAAGCCGGCCCTTTCCACAAAGGAATAGCCATACTCTACGGTCATGTCATAAGTACCAAGGACATCATCCAGTGTATAAACGGGGGCAGGTTCCAGCGTAATAGGAGCAATCTTGGTGATGGCATTGCGCACAACCTCTACGTCCTTTTTGAACTCGAAGCTGAGGTCAGTTCCGACGAGCGAGAAGGTAGTACCTGCCAGCAGCTTACCAACAGGCAGGAAGAAATAGAATTCCATCGTGGAGTTGAGCTCAGTGGGGGAACTCCAGATCCATTTGTCGGTCCAGGGCTCCACAGCATGCGCCATTGAAAGATAGCCAGTCTCTGAAACATCGTACCAACCATTCACATTGGAACCTTCAGGGACGTTCAGGCCAACACCAGTAACATCCATAGGGACATTTACAACAGTGAACTTAACGATACCAGTTGCAGTCTTGAAAGAGAAGCTCTGGCCATCTTCATTAAGAGTACCCAGAAGAGGTGTGCAGGAAAGGGGATTCTCCTGGTCGGGTGCGGTTGATCCCCAGATACGCCAGCCATATTCCTCACTGCTGGACTTGCTCCAGACCAGGTCATTGCTGATATAGGAACTGTGATCCTCGAAGGGATAGGAGGCATAATTACCGATTTTATAGCCTTCCGGCACTACACCTGTGAAGGTGGTGATGGCACCGTCGGCGTCGGCAACGAATTCCACCTGAGTGTCTGTCTCCTCGTTGAAGACCATGACGCCGATCTTGTCACCGGCTACCCAGGCGAATTTGCCTTCTTCGTCATAGGCGGTCTTGGTAACAGGGTCAATGGCGGCGGTGATAGTAACCACACGACCGGTGGCGACGGGAGCGGGTTCCACGACCTCGGTGCGGGCCGCTTCCTTAGCGCAGCCTACAAGGGCCAGCGCTGCAAGTGCTAAGATAGTTTTTTTCATAATTGATTATTGGGTTTAATGATTAATTCCAAGGGTCTACGTCTATGTCGTCGTCAAGGTTTTCGCCGGTGGAGCCGTCGGATATGTCGGGCTCTACAGTAACGGTGCAGGTGGCGATCTTGTCGTCGCCGGCCTTGGCGGTAATAACGGCCGTGCCGGCCTTGACGGCCACCACGATGCCGGTGGAGGTCACTGTGGCTACGGAGGGGTCGGACGAGCTCCAGCTGACGGTCTTGTCGTCTGCATTTTCAGGCAGGACAGTGGCGGTGAGCTGGGCAGTTTCGCCTTCCGTGAGGGTGAGTTCTTCCTTATCCAGGGTAATGGATTCCACAGGTACCGGATCGGGGGCTTTCTCATGGACGGTGACGGTGCAGCTGGCGCTAAGGCTGCCGACGGTGGCTGTAATCACGGCCGTACCGGGCTTAATGGCCTTCACCAGGCCGCCATCGACCGAAGCAATCTCCGGGGCCGAAGAACTCCAGCTGACGGTCTTGTCGCCGTCGGCGTAAGTCGGGAGCACGGTAGCAATAATTGTGGCCGATTCTCCCTCTGTAATCTCCAGCTCGGTGTCGCTTAGCAGGAGTTCGGTTATCCCCTGTTTTGCGCGGGCGGCCTGCGTTACCTGCAGGGTCTGGGTAAGTTCGCCGGAGGAGAAGGTAACCACGGCACTACGTGCTTCCAACGAGGGATTTTCCACCACGGTGACGGTAACGGTGATTTCCTCGCTGCCGCCTGTACCTGCGGCAGGATAAATCACAATCCAGGAAGCGTGCTCACCGGCGGCGTTTTCGGCCGTCGCCATCCAGTTTGTCGCCGATGTGAAGGAAATCTGCACCTTCGTCTCCGTTGCCGGCGCCGATACGCCGGAGCTGAGGATCGCGGCCGACTCGGAGGTAAAGGTGAGCTTCGGTGCCACTTCCTGCTTGGTATTGCACCCTACCAGCACGCCCGCCAGCAGGGATACAGCCAAACAAAGTCGGATTTTCAGAGTCATATCGTTGTGTATTAATTATTTTACAATGTCGGTTAGCGGGATGGCCTGGAAATAGATGTTACCACGGGAACTCTCATACAGAATGCCGACGGTAGATTCATCTACCATGGTGAGGCAGGAATATCCGAGGGACGCTCCGGCATCTACCAGCAGGCTGTAGGGCCATGTCAGACCCTTGTCCAGGCTCAGCTGGATGGTCATGTGATTGCGCCATCCGGTTCGGCCCTGAGGGCTGGAGAAGATCAGGAGTTCCTGTCCAAGGCTATTCTTGTCAGCATCCACCTTCAGGATGGAAGCTTCTGTGGTAGAATCCCACATCTGGCCGTTATGCTCATAAGGAGACCAGTTACGGCCCATGTCGGTGGTGACATATTCCCGGCGGTAGTGGGAATCGGTTTCGTCACGCATCGTGAGCAGGAGCTTGCCGGGTTCGATTTCTGCAACAGCGCACTCACTGGTTATAGGATAAGCGAAGTTATGCGTACGCCAGGTCTCGCCGTGGTCGGTAGAATAGGCAATACCGGAATTCAGCGGATACAGGCTGTGCATGTTCTTTTCTTCGCCTTCCTGACGCTGCATCGGAATCACCAGGGTGCCATCCTTCATGGTAATGCCACGGCCGGGGCCCTGGAAGGTCATCCGCCAGTCGTACTTCTTAATCTGGCGGGTGATGTTAATGGGGGCGCTCCAGGTCTTGCCGTCATCGTCGGAATACACCATCATGAACTGCGGCGTATCAGCGATTTCGAAGCCCTTCCCGGCAAAGGCCAGGGAACGGTTGTCCGAATCGTCCAGGTGACCGTTCGCCCATACGGCGAAGCAGAAGATACGGCCGGTATTCTCATCCACCAGCAGGCAGGGGTCGCCGATACCGTTCTGCTTCTGTGCATTCTTCCAGGAATCCGCATCCGTCACGTCAAATCCGTAGGTGCCCATATCCATGGCCAGGATAATGTCGCTCCAGGTCTTACCGCCGTCGGTGGAGCGTTTCACGCCCACATCGATATCGGCCACAAGGTCCCGGCTGCTGTCGTAGCGGATATCATAGGCAGCAATCAGGGTACCGGAATTGGAAGTAACCAGGGCCGGGATACGGAACGAAGCCACCTCTTCCTCGGCGATTCCGCCGTATCCGCGGATGGAAACTTTGTCGCCGCCGGTATTCACCACGACACCACCCAGATGGGGAATGGTCTTGTCCTGTACGATCGGCAGGGATACGCCGTCCACCACCACCTCCTGGACATCGAAGCGGAAGGAAGTTCCCACAACATTGCCCGTGAACCAGAAGTTCAGGTCGATTCCGCCAGAAATGGTGGAATTGGAGAACGACGCCATGGTGACGACACCCTCGGGATCAGGGGCTACATAATCACTATTCATCCAGCCGCCAATATTGTCCTGCCATAAGCGAAGGCCTGTCACCTGCGACATGCCGACACCGGAAATCTTCACCACCAGCCTCTCCAGCGTACCGCTAGGAAGGCTCAGGCTGGCAACAGGATTATGGAATGCCGACTTGGTAGGAACTTCATAAGCCGTAACGACCGCCTTGTCAGCAGAGCCGAAGTTTATAATGATAGTCTGGTTATTATACTGATTGTTGTGACGAGGATAATTATAGCCGTAATTAGGTGTGGCTATATCGTAATAGAATGCGCCGATTCTGACCTGTTTCGGGTTTCCGGTGGTAGTGGTCTCCAGCACCTGGCTGGCGCTCATCACATTGGGATTAACGGGGGAATGACCAGTAAGGTTGAGCGTTACAGGATGGACTATTCCTAATTCCTTTGGACTGGCATCAAAGCGGACACCCGGTCTGAAGGGTTCGAAATAGATGTAATTATTGCTCGAGCCATACTGGAAGTACAGATACTCATCATAGGTGGCGACCAGCACAGCTGAAGGCAAGTTATCCCGATACGGGTTGGCTATACGGAAACGCTTCGGGTTCGTCGAACTTTGCTGGATGGTCACTGCGACCGTATTCAATCTGTTTGTGCTCGAAGAACCATTCCCATTAATCTTGAGATCGTACAGGTCATCCTGATAAGTACCTTCACAGTAGTCGCTCCAGGTTTCGCCAGCGTTGTAGGCGCCAGGGAACCAGAGATGCTTGAGGCCGGTATTGTTCGTATAGTAGTGGGTATCATCGTTATAGTCGTAATACACACCTCCCATCTGGATCTCCTCGGGAGCAGCATTCGTCCCGCTAACCACCTTGGTGGTGGAAGCATCAATGCTGGTCCCCTTCATAGCATTCCAGCTTGTCGGATGAGCCGCAGCCAGGTTGCGGTTAGAAGAACCGCTGCGGTCCATACCGGTCTTCAGTGTCTCGTACATCACAAGACCGGTCTCAGGATCAATACTCAAATACAGATAGTCGTCCGCACCGGCGATAGCCGCACGCTTGAAAGCAGTGTTAGCCACTGTGTAAGGATTCGCCACACGGTAGCGGTTGGCATCGAGATCACTGCGCCAAACCTCCACTTCCACGTCATATGGAGCAAAGGAATTGTTGGTCCAGAACCATTCGTCCATGTAACGGCCGATACCCAGACTTGTCCAGGTTTCCTCCACATGCGGGAAGATAATATCGATGTTGGGAGCGTATGCTTGCTGGTCTCTACCTATCTCATAGTAATACTTTACAGGATCAGACCAATCCGTGTACGTATCAAAAATACCTTTACTGTCGCGATAGCAAGGGCCAATCTGGACTTCCAGCGGCAAGCCGTTAGTCTGGGTACTGATAACATTGGAATATTTGTAATTATATGCGCCATTCCATACAACAGCCTTCCAGGAAACATCCGGATTACCATCGTCAATAACGGTCGTTCCGGTATAGTAATTCACGGACGTAACCGCACTCGGTGTGCTTACATCGAAATCGAACCATTCGTCCGCATCTGATGCCGGATACGGCTTGGCAATCCGGAAACGGTTCGCATTGTGACTATACTGGTAAATGGTACGTTCCACCGGCTCTGTCAGATTCTCATAGGGCCAAATGAAATGATCGATGAACGTGCAGGTCCCGATGCTTTCCCAACTCTCTTCAGCATCGAACAACAGATGCAGCACGGCCGGGTTACTCCGGGTGTAGTAGTACCCGGGATTGTTCACGTCCGTGAACAGCACACCCATTTGAATCTCCAGTATCTCTCCGGAAGCCAGACGGCTTACCACATTGTTATTGTTGCCACCGATATTCAGCTGCATGGACTTGCCGCCAGATTTCTTTTCTTCCACGCCCGTCTTGAAGCTGGAATAAGTAACTGTTCCGTCTTCGGAAACATTGAAAACGAAATAGCTGTCGGGTGTTATGCCCGCCGTGTACGGCGTATAACCGAACTGCGTGCAGGCTACCGTGTAAGGATTGTTGATACGGAACTTCTCGGGATACAACTGACTACGCTCGATGGTGACAGGAACGTAAGTAGAACCCCATCCGAGCCCGTTCCAGATGAAATCGTCCTTATACGTACCGGTGCCATAAGCTTCCCAATGCAGATCTCTGGGTGTGAACTCCAGCGCCGGGGTCTTTACAATATTGCCACGTGTAATGGTCGTGGCCTTTTTGTTGGCCTTGATCATCCACTCCTCCGGCTTGGCGCTGTTACCAACGGTCAGAACCATACCGGCAGGAATCTCACCCACGGCCACAGGGAAATAGAAGACCTGGTTCCCTTCGAGGCCCGAAAAACGCAGTGTCAGCGTCTTTTCTGCATCGTTTGCGGGAGTGCGGGCGGCGATGTATTTCACGCCACCGGCTTCCATGAGGGTGAAACAGCCTGCCAGGGCCACACCTTCGCTGGTGATGGAGATGAAGTCCGCATCGTCCGGGAGGTTGTTCACCGGAACGGCCAGTACACCGGTCATCTGGTCGAAGGCGTACTTTCCGTCGGCGTCCCGTTTACCCAGCATGGGCACTACGGCCAGGGGCTTCTCCGTGGGGAAACTCATACTCGCGGGCAGGTCCATCTTGAAGGCGCCGCCTTCGTAGCTCCAGTCGGCCCTGAAGTCGCCTTCCTGGGCTTCCGGAGACACGCGGGACGGATAGAAGGCCCAGTCGGACAGCACATAGCCATCCATGTCGTCCATGGTAGCCTGACCGCTGATCTGGCCGTCACGAAAGAAGTTGATGTTATCTCCTTCGTCGGGCATCTTGGTAAATGCCACGGAACTGAGGGTGGTTCCCTTCGTCACCGTGACGTCAATATGGTCCAGGTTATCCACCCAGTGGAAAATGGCCTGGTTGCCTTCCAGGGCATAATCCGTCTTGGTTTCGCCGGCCTTGGTGGGCTGGACAATATAAGCCTCTACGGACGCAAAGTCGCCGAAAGGCTGCGGACGCTGCTCTTCGGGAGCCTCTTCCTCTACGGATTTGGCACAGGAGAAAGCTTGGAGCCCCCCTATCAGGGCGCATGCAAGCAAAGTAAATAATCGCTTATTCATAATCATTCCTCCTTATTCCCAATAATCATCGTCAGTGATTTCCGTTATGCCCATGTTGGCATCCGGCGTGGTATAATGGACGGATTCGACCAGGATGCCGGATTCGGTTTCCAAACCCAGATCCTTGATCGTCGGTTCTGCATAATGTTTTTTCATGTCTGCTTCGTTATTTCTTTTGCACCTGAACCCGGGTACCGTCGGCCTGGACGGCCCAGAGGGTGTTGTTGGACAGGTTGATGCCATTAGGCAGCGTGAACTTGAACATATTGGAGAAGTAGCGAAGTTCGCCGGTGGCGGCACTTCCCTGCCGTACTTCTACCGCTACCGCTTCCTCGCAGCCTGTCAGGGTGACATTGCTGCCGCTGATTTCGTACGAAGGAGTCTTGGTAATGGCTTTCTTTTCCTTGAACTGGGTCCAGTAACCCATCTGACTGTGCACGTCGCCGTTCACTTCGGTACGGTCTTCCAGATACTGGATAGGAGCGGCCTTCGGGAGGCCCATATCCCGCACGCGTGCCTTGGCCTTGTTGATCATATCGTCCGTCACCTTGTAGTTGGTGGTGCCGTACTGCTCATAGGTCTGGTCGATGGTGCGGAAGAAGCCCCATACATCGAAGAATTCCGTCAGGTCCTGACCGGACACGATGCAGCAGGCCTCGTAGTACTCCAGCTGGGACAGACCGGCATCCTCGGCGCGGCCATAGCTGGGACCGTCCTGGTTGGGAAGCTGGTGACCGTCGCGGAAGTAGTTGAACAGGGTCGGGAAGAAGTCCGGCATGTAGCCGCAGTTGTGGTAATAGTTCCACAGCTGCCAGTTCATACGCATGTGCAGGCCGGGGTCTTCGTTCTGGTAATTACCGTCACCCAGGAGCGGCCAGGGCCGTTTGGCGGCGAAGTCCTTGGCCAGCTTCTCCAGCTTGTCGCCACGGGAGAAGCGAGTCTTGTAATAGAGGTCTCCCGCCAGTTTCATACAGGCGTAGTTGGAGAACAGGTTGTTGGAACTCTCCGTACAGCTGCGCCAGTTGATGGCCATCTGGTTGCAGTGGCCCATTTCGTGGGCAGGGCCCCAGATGTTGCACACACCGGCACCTTCACCGGGCTCCAGCAGGCTTGCGGCGTCGCAGATCCAGCTGATGGTCTTGACACCGAACTGGACACGCCGGTTAGTGGCGTTCATGTAGGTATCCGGATTGGAAGAGGTTACCGCCATCATGTGGTTGTTGAACCACTTCACCTTGTCCAGGCCCATGAGCTCGTGCTCCCAGGCTACCAGGTTGTCCCAGGCTTCGATACCGCCGCGGATGCTTTGCGGGAAGTCGCTGCGCACCTGGTTGGTATGGAAGAGGAACAGGCACCTGGCGCCCTTCACCATGAAGTACTTGTAGGTGTACTTGCTAAGGATTTCCTTGTAGCGCTCGTCGCTGTGGCGGGCAGGGTCAAAGTAGCCCTGGACGGTGCCACAGCCGGGCAGGATGTGCACCTTCACGTTTTCGAAGGTGGAAAGGTCGGCGCGGTTGTCCAGGGAAACCGTGTTCATGATGTAGGCCATACCGTCGGCGTTGATGCGTACGCTGTTCACACCGGCCTTCAGGAGGGTGTTCTGGTTGTAGCCCTCGTTGGAGCCAGCGCCGCCGTAGTTGGGGCCGTACTCACTTTCCTCGCCGTACACGGCCAGGGAAACCGTCTGTCCCTCAGGAACCTTATCCACGCACACGATGATATCCTGACCCGACTCCACCTGGATACCAGTAGGATTGTCCATGGCGCTGTAGAACTGCATCACCAGGTCTTTCTGCACACGGTTGTCGGAATAGGGCTCGTAGCTGTGGATACGGAAGTCCTTTTCGTTTTCTTCATAGGTTCCGTTGTACAGCGGGATGGCCACCTTGGAAGCCAGGTACGGCGATATGCCGTTCAGTTTCACGATATCCTTCTTGGTGACACCCTCGCGGAGCTCGGAGCAGGAAAGGTCCGTGAACAACTTGTTAATCCAGTCGTTCACCTCGCCACGGTTGGTGTTGTAGAATTCCACCTCGGCGGTGCAGATATACTGGCCGTCGTAGTACTCATCGCCGGGTTTTCCACGGTTCGGGTCGGCGTTTTCGGCCAGGAGCTCCAGACGGATGGATTCCGCGTTCTCGATGGGCTCGGTGAGCCAGGCAGTCTGGTAGCCGCCGTTGCCGCCGAAGTCAAATTCCTGGACGAAGGAATAGTCGTTCTCACCGGCAAGACGGGCATACACATTGAACTTGCCAATCTGGCCACGGCCATAGTTGCCGTTGGTGGAACCGGCACGGTGCATGATGTTGATGTAGTCCACACGGTCCTTGCCATTGAGCATGAAGGTCCACACTACAGGGAACTTGGTGGCGTCGGCGCCGGCCGGGGAATGGTAGAAGGTACCGTAGTTGCCGTCCACCAGGGCGGTTGCATGGCCGCTGTAATTGGGATCGTCCTGGTTCACGATGCACTCCAGCACGGAGACCTTCTCGTCCGAGAACACGGCGGGATTGGTAACATCTATGGTGTTCTGGGTAATGATGCACTTGGTGTTGGCCGAGGCATCCTGGGTATTGGAAGCCTTGATATCCACGGTAGCCACACGCTTGTCAGGAAGCTCGTTGGTGGCGATGTCATAGATGAAACGGGTGGTGGAGAAGGCTTTGGTGTTCTCTTCGATGCCTACGAAGTGGATCCAGTTTTCACCGTCTTCGACATTATAGGACGGCTTGGCGATGAGGCTCTCGTTCACGGGGATGTTGGCCATCACGTCCATGTACGCCTGGCCGCCTTCCGGCCCCACGATGACATTGTTCACCAGGATGGCCGGGCCGTAACCAAACTGCGAGACTATAATCTTATACGTCTTGCCGGATGCTTTCACCGTTACCTGAGCCTGGCGCAGCTCCTCCTTGTCGGTGTTGGAATCCACCGCTATCATGACGCCCTTTTCGGACGAAATGCTGCGGGAAGCCTGGCACCAGGGCGCAGAAGAGGCGATGACCCATTCTGTCTCGGGAATATTGGTGCTCACTGGAACAAAGCGCACCATCTTGTATTGCTCCATACCGATGGCACCGTAGGTGTCCATGTCGATCTGGAAATATGGAGCGAGATTCTCCTTGCTTTCCCTGGTGCAGGCAAAAGCTGCACCAAGGGCAAGGACCGCAAATATTCTGATGATTCTTTTCATGGCCTGCTATTTTGATCCAAAGAGTTGAAGTTCTGACAGGGATGTAAAGTTCTTGGTGCCCTCGAGACGCAAGTCTCCGGACTCTCTGGGATTAGCCTTCAGGACGGCGAAACGGATGAAGGAGAAAGCGGTCTCAGACCTGAGCACCGGCAGGGTCACCCAGGTATTGGTGGTGGCGCTGGTCATCTCGAGGGTTTCAATATCCTCACCCAGCTGCGTCCAAGGATCGTCCTTCTTGGCCTTGACCCATACGCCGATCAAGTGAGGCGTACCGTTGTCGTTCTGGGAACGGGTGCAGTAGCTGAACACAATGGACTTGAGCGGGTCGATAGTGGTCGAACTCTTTGTAAGATCGATGTCCACATATTCGCCGTAGGTAGGATCGCCGTTGTGCGTGCTGTAGACGGAATGCCAGTAAGTGAGGACATTGTCGTCGATGAGCGCGGGAGCTCCGCCGCCGTCATTGGGAGCCTGGCTGCTCACGGAAACCATATCTTCCTCGAGAGGAATCAGGTCGGGATCAAGACGGAATGTGAGCACATATACATTCTTCTTTTCGTCTATCTTGAATTCCGGCTTGCTGCAGGATGTAAAGACGATGGGCAGGGCGTACTCTGTGAGCATTTCCATACCTTCGCGGGTGAAGTTCACCTTGAAGGTTGCTTCCGTAGTGCCTTTCGTAAACTTGATCACCTTTTCGGGGATGGTGTATAAGGAGGCGGGCAGAAGCACGTACTCCTTGGCATTGGCCATGTTGTATTCGTCCAGCCAGGCCTGGTCCATCACCTCCATGGTGCAGCTGAAGTCCCAGCGGTTCTCGTCCATGTTCAGCGACAGGGTGTTGGTATATACGTCGCTGGTCTGGCTGGCGCTGGTGAACTTGTGGGGCTCCTCACCGGGGTTCAGTAGGCCGATCATGGGTACCTCGATATCGGGTTTCAGGAGAATGTAGTTGATATCGGCCGAGACTTTACCGCCCGAGAACAGCTGGAAGGCCATCACGTACTCGGCATCTTCGTCGGCTTCCTGGAGGGCGCTGACCGCGTTGGTGTTCACGCTCAGGTTCACCACTTTATAGGGATCGTCCGGGCCGAAATCCAGGTCGATGCTCTCCTGGTTGGCCAGCGGTGTTCCGTCTTCGTTCAGGAACTTGTAGCAGGAAGGAGGAATCAGTTTGTACTCGGTTTCGTAGGTGATGTTATAAATGGCAAGCTGCGCCTCGTCGAAGGGGATGAGGATGGCTTCAATCTCGCCTTTGAGGTTGCGTCCGCTCTTGCAGACGGGAATCTTGTACAGGCCATCTTCGCCGGTGCGGTACAGGGCCAGATCCTGTTCACCGCCGTTGCGGAAGTAAACCATGGTCTGGAACTCTTCCATGTAGTCCGAGCGGTGATCCTGACAGGCAGCGGCGGCCACGAGGGCCAGCACTGCGGGGACCAGATATTTGATCAATGTTTTCATACTTCTTTCAGGATTAGCGGTTTACCATCCGTAGTTCTGGGTAAGGACTTTGTTACGGTCCAGTTCGCGCTGGAGGAAAGGATACAGGTAGTGGTTGGAACGGAACACGCGGTTCTCCACCACCTTGCGCTTCCACATCTCGGGCGGAACGACCGTGGAGCTGCGGGAGCCTACAACGTCCGTATCCAGTCCGTAGACGGGACCGTTGCAGACGTCGGGAGCGATCATCCAGGTACGGGTGTCGAAGTAGCGGTGGCCTTCCTGGGCAAGTTCTACCTGACGCTCGCGGTGAACCAGGTCGATCAGTTCGTCTATCGAAGCGTTGGTGTAGATGTCCAGGATGGGATCCATGCCGCTGCGGGCGCGGAGCTCGTTCCAGCATTCGATGGCCTTGTTGTAGTCCACGCCTTCCCCGGTGAGACCGGCTTTCTGGCATTCAAGCACTGCCTCGATGTAGTTCAGGTAAATCTCGGCATAACGGAATGTGGGATAAGTCATGTTGCCCCACTGACCCTGGTAGGAATCCACAGTGTGGTCGTACCACTTGTTCACAAGATAGCCGGTGATGGGATAGTCGTGAGTGGTGTGACCTATCATGCCGTTGGCGAAGTAGGCCCTGCCCACTGATTCGCCGTGTTTCCAGCCTGTGCCGGGCCAGTACACTGTTACGTAGAAGCGGGGTTCGCGGTTGGCATACATGCGCGGCGAATTGGAAGTAGCGTCGGCATCCGTGCACTTGAGGGCCTTCAGGAAAGGATTGACCACGCTGGCCTGGTCGAACTCGCGGTCGGCAGCCGGGTAACCGGAACGGGAATCCACGATGGGACCGCCGCTGCGGTCATAACCGGTGATGGGATAACGGCCGTTTGCCATGGCGTAAGAGTCCACCGATGTCTGGGTGGGTCCCCAGCCGCCGTAAGCGGTGCCGGTAGCAATGTCGGTGGGCGTGGTGTGGACACCGAAAGTCATTCGGCTCCTGTAACCGCCGCCGCAGTAGATAAGTTCGTCGTTCCAGGTCTCCTGGAATACGCCATAATAATTAAGGTAAGGATTGTCGGGATTCTTTTCGTCCTTGTACAGTTTGTACAAGTCCTGGTCGATCACACGCCTTGCGGCCTGGGCGGCAAGCACCCACTTATTGGGATCTGCCTTTTCAGGGAAGAGGTTGGTGCCGTCGGGATTGCGGACGGTACGGTACAGCGTGGAGCCGTTAAACAGAGGACGGGCGCTGTAAAGCTGCAGGCGGGAAATAACCGCCAGTGCGGCGCCGCGGGTGGGAAGGCCCAGATTGGCGGTGGACTGGGTTGCGGGCAGATTATCGGCGCACCAGTTCATTTCGCTCACGACGTAATCCACGCAGTCGTCCCAGGGGTCGCGGGGACGCTGGAGTTCCTGGGTGGTGGCAGTGAAGTCCATCAGTTCGTCACCTACCAGGAAGATGGGGCCGTAGTCCCTCATAAGGAGGAAGTAGGTATAGGCCCTGGCCCAGCGTACGCAGGCGTACCAAAGTTTAAGCTGAGCCTGGCGGGATGCATCGGTGGCAAGAACAGGGTCTGAGCAGTCCAGGACGTGCGCCAGGAAGATGTTGCAGTCACGGATGCACTGATATTCCGTGTTGAAACGGTCATTGGGGACGTTGGATGCGTTCCATGAGCCGAAGTTAATCTTGCGGTAGTCGTAGTTCCATGTCATGGAAGCTTCGTCGGTTGCTCCCAGGTATGGCGGAGCGTAGAGATTGTCGGCATCGTCGGGCAGATAACCCATGCAGTTGTAGAAGTACTGCCGGGTGTAGTTGAACGAAGCCCAGATCTTTTCTTCGGTGAGCTGCTCGTCTTCCTGACGGTCCAGAAACTTATCGCAGGAGGCGGCCAGTACGGCTGCCGCGGTAATCATTATAATGTATAGAGTCTTTTTCATATTCCCAGTCCATTAGAAGTTAGCATTGAGGCCGAAGGAATAGATCCTGTTGTTGGGGTAGGAAGCACCCTGACCGCCACCTTGCTCGGGATCCCAAAGATTGAATTTGGAGAAGGTGAGCAAGTTGTTGCCGGATACGTAGAAGCGCACGCTCTGGATAAAGCCTGCACGGGCGAGCAGTTTCTTGGGAAGGGTGTAACCCACTTCGAAATTCTTCAGACGGAGGAAGGAGCCGTCGCGCTGCCACCAGGACGATGTCTGGCTGTTGTTGGAGGAACCGGCGCCCGAGCCGATGGCCAGGCGGGGATATACTGCATTTGCGGCCTGGCTCAGTTCTTCACCGTTGTTTGTCAGACGGTTCCAGCCTTTCTCCCAGACATCCAGCTGAACGGCGGAACGCTCGATAGCGGTATTGGAGAAGGGCGAAGTAAGGGAGGCGCCGCTCACGAAGAAGTTCACGTTGCCTACGCCCTGGAAGAACACGCCGATGTCGAAGCCCTTGTATTCGGCATTGAGGCCGAAACCGTAGGTGATTTCAGGAAGGGTGGTGTAGCCCAGGTAAATCTGGTCGTCCGTGTCGATGCGGCCGTCACCGTTGATATCCTGGTACTTGATATCGCCCACGCGATATTCGCCGAAGGTCTGTTTGGGAGAGTTTGCAATTTCTTCCTCGCTCTGGAAAAGGCCGACGGCCAGGAGGCCCCAAGGCTGGGATGCGCCCTCGCCGTAGGGCTTTCCGATGCGGTTCTGGTATTTGTATTTCCAGTCCGGTTCGTCGTTGTTGACCAGGTTGTTGCGGTTGTAGGTGAAGTTGCCGCGGCCGGTCAGGAACCAGTCCCCTATCTGCTTGTGCCATTCCAGGGACATGTCCACACCCCTGTTGCGGGTTTCACCCACGTTCACGTAAGGGAGCTTGCTTCCGTTCTGGAGACCCGCGATGCCGGGCAGACCGCCGCGGAGCATCAGGATGCCGGTACGGTGGGAGTCGAAGTAGTCGGCCATGACGCGGAGTTCGCGCCAGAGCTCGAATTCAACACCCAGGTTAAGCTTGGTTTCCTCTTCCCATGAGAAGTTCAGGTTCTCCGGACGGCCGATGGCGATACCATAGCCGCCATTGCCTCCGGTTTCGCCCAGACTTACGTAGTTGCCGTCGATCACTGTGGGCAGGTACAGCCAGCGGGCGCCGCCGATCTGGTCGTTACCTACCTTACCGTATGAGCCCTTGAACTTGAACATGTTCACAGTGTTCTTGATGGGAGCCCAGAAGTCTTCTTCGGAAATCATGTAACCGGCACTGAAAGCCGGGAAGAAACCGAAGCGGTGGCCGGGAGCAAAGTTTTCGGAACCGTTGTAACCAACGTTCACTTCCGCGAAGTAGCGGTCTTTGTAGGCGTAGGTTACACGGCCTGCAATACCCTGGTTCTTATAAGGGAGGGAGGTGTTTTTGTCGCCGCCCAGGGTGGTGCGCTTGATTGAATGGTTGTAAAGGAACATTGCGCCTACGCGATGGCGGCCGAACAATCTGGAATAGTTCACGGAGGCCTCCATGTAGGTATTCATGGACGAAGAGCCTGATGCGCTGTAGCTAAGGCTCTGGGAACCGGAAACTATGGGGTCTCCATAGATTAGGTTGCCGTCCTCGTCACGGCCTGTTGCATGGTACTGCGTGGGCGTTTTGGTGCGGCCCTGGCTCTGGTAGTTCCAGGCATCCCAGGAGAACTTGAAGTTGGCTGTGAGGCCCTGCAGAGGCTCCCACAGTTTGCCGAAATCCTGGGTAAGGCCGATTACCGACTGGGCGCTGTTGGTGAAGGATTCGTAATAACCGGTGTGCACCAGCAGGTTCCAGGGGTTCTCGATGGTACCGGAAGGACGGGAGATGGTGCCGTCCGAATACTCGTACGGGACGGCATTCGGGCTGGTGGAGAAAGCCCAGCTCCAGATGGTGTCGGAACTGGTACCGGGCGATACCCGGGTCTCGTAGATGTTGGCTACGTTCAGCGACAGGACAGTGCTTTCCGTGAGGTTGATGTCCACGTTGGCGCGGAAATTAAACTTGTTGTATTTGATGGACGAATCGTAGCCATATACATTGCCGGCATTCTTGAAGATGGAGCTCTCCGTGAAGAAGCTGCCGGAAACGAAGTACTTCACCACCTCGGTACCACCGGAGACCGACAGGTTGACGCGCTGGTTGGCGGCCAGTTTGCGGTACATCTGGTCGATCCAGTTCACGTCCGGATACAGGTCGTTGTCGTCGTGGGTACGGTAGTGGTCTATGACTTCGGGCGTGAAGTGCTCCTCCCCTTTTGCCCAGTTGTACATGGTGGCAAATTGCTCCGCATTCACGAACTTGGGCATGATCAGGGGCTGGGTGATACCGGTTTCACTGCGCAGATTCACCTTGGGACGGCCTACATCACCCTTTTTGGTGGTGATCAGGATAACGCCGTTAGCGCCGCGCACACCGTACACGGCCGAAGCGGATGCATCTTTCAGGATGGAGAACGAGGCGATATCGTCCGTGTCCACCAGGTCGATGTCGCGCTCCACGCCGTCCACCAGTACCAGCGGGGTGACGGAGCCCTGGAATGAGGATACGCCGCGGATGTAGAAATTGGCGGAGCTTTCACCTGGCTGGCCGGAACGCTGTACGGCAACCACACCGGACAGCTGGCCGGCGAGACCGGAGGACAGCTGGGCGGAAGGCACTTTAAGGTTTGATGCGTCCACGGTGGAGATGGAACCCACCACGGATTCCCTCTTCTGGGTACCGTAACCCACAACCACTACTTCGTCCAGGGAGGTGGATTGCAACTGCATCTGGACATTTATTTCCGTGCGGCCGTTGACAGGGACTTCCTGATCGTCGTAACCCAGGGTGGAGAAGACCAGGATACCGCCGCCGCCGGCAGCGTCCACCGTTATGGTGTAATGTCCGTCCAAGTCCGTTATCACACCGTTGACTGTATTCTTGACAAGGACGCCAGCGCCGATCATGGGTTCACCGAGTTCGTCAAGGACGGTACCCGAAATGGTGAGTTTCCCTTGTGCAAAGGCTCCCGGCCGGGCCATAAACAGCAGCGTAGACACCGCCGCCAGGCTCATGAGGAACGATAGAAACTTACTTCTCATTAGAGTTAGTGTTATTAATAAGTTGCTAAATATAGCGAATTTTTTCGTACTAAAAAAAGCAAAATCGTTTTAGCACGCAAATAAATTATTTTAATAATCAGCGACTTACGCGGGTTTTAGCCGTTTTAGCACTGATTATCAACTACTTTGCATCCCAGACCGGGAGCTGCATGTGACAAGCGTGACACTGCCCGGCTTCGGCTCCGGACAGCATCACCATAGCTATCACAGCCGCGTTTGCACAAAATCGCCATTATACGCATAATAACTGCAGACGCGGCAATGATTTTGGCGTTTTCGGCCATTTTCCTTGCCGCGTTTGCACAAAATGTCCGTTCTGCGCACTACAGCTGCAGACGCGGCAAACCCGCGGAATCAGTCCAGAGTGTATTGAGTCGTGGTGAGGGAACGAACGGTGCCCTGGGTTCCAAGGTCCAGCTTGACATTCGCTTTCGACCCACATGATTTTGGCATGAATGTATTCTTGTCGAACAAGTAAGTCATTGAAGTGCTGGAGTTAATCTCGATTTTTCCAATATAATCTTTTACCGTTGACATCAGTTCATTGATTTTCTCTGTGTCTCCGGTCTGTACTCCCATCTGGGGGGCTATCATATTTACCAGCATTTCGAGAATAATTCCTGTAAGGCGTTCAGATTCTCCCGGCACCGGGACTGACTTTACCTGAACAAGAATGTCATCGCTGGTCAGATGCGCCATGACAGTGTTAACGCTCTTGATTGTCATAGCCTGCGCGCCACCCAAAGGAACGCTGAATGACTCCTCTGATTCATACTGCATCGGAGTTCCTATCGTCAGTTCTGCGCCGAAAAATTTAAAAAGCGGTTCAACATCTCCGGCTACTACACTGTCTAAAGTTTCGGCCGAAAACATCTTGTCGTAAAGTGGATAAATTACACCGGCGACATCGGTTCTGGTCCCGCACATTTCCATGACTCTATCCATCAACTTTTCTTTAATGCCAGGCTCGGCGCTGCTACTTACAAGATCGCCATTGGCGTCGAATTGAAGAGTACCATCCAAGTGTGCGACAAAGGATTTCAATTCTTCTGAAATAACGTTACCCAACGCCGACGAGTCATTTCTTATTGCATCTGTAATCTGAGCAGCTGCCGGCAGATTCTCGTATGTCTTCTTAAAGATCACGCCTCCGTCAGGCGTAAGATTGACGACGGTAAGTCTCATGTCTACAGTCTCGGGGCCGCTCTCTTCAACATCCTCGCCGTTGGAAGCCGTTTCCGATTTTGTAACATGAAACAGAAGGCTTTCCCCTACTGAAGGCCACTGTGGCACTACTTTTACAGTTTCCTGGGCCGATGCAGAAAGACTGATAACGATTGCAGCGACGGCAGCTGCAAAAAATGAAATGTGTTTCATAGGCTATGTGATTAATATTCTACTCTATTCAGAAAAAGGGCATGTCCTGGGACGGATTCACCGGCATCTCCGCGAGTGCCGGTGGCGATGAGTTCCGATATCCACTCCGGTTCATGCTTGCCCCTGCCCACTTCTATCAGCGACCCCACAATCGCCCTCACCATGTTCCGCAGGAACCTGTCCGCTGATACTCTGAAGTACCAGTACTGCCTGGTTCCGAAGGCAGGCTCTGTACCTGAAATCTGTGGCCGCCCATGGCCGCATGAATGGGAGGGGCCCGCTCCGAAGGAGTGGGAGGGACGAGGACCGGAGGTCCGAAGGATTTCAGGCACAGAGCCTGCCTCCGGCGCCATCACTTGAATATGTGACGGCGTATAGGGAGCCCAGAAGGCTTCTGAGATGGTGCAGATGGAGGTTTTGTTGTCAGTGCCGGTCTTTTCGAAGCAGGAGAAGTCGTGGGTGCCCAGGAGGTGCTTGCAGGCCTTGTTCATGGCGTCGAAATCCAAATCGGGATAGCCGCACTGCCAGGAAAAAGCTGCCACGAAGGGGTCTTTTTGCCGATGGATGAAGTAGGTATAGCTGCGCTTGCGGGCGCTGAAGCGGGCGTGAAAATCTTCATCGGCCGGAAGTACTGAATGAACTGCCACCTGACGTGGCAAAATGGCATTTAATTTGTAGATAAAATCTGATGCCTCGAAAGGAAGGGTACCGTCATATTCGAAGTGGGCCACGTAGCGGGAAGCATTCACGGAAGTATCCGTGCGGCCTGCTCCGGTAACGGCGACGGGGCGGCCCAGAAGGCGGGAAAGAGCGCCCTCGACGGCTTCCTGCACGGACGGGGAATGAGGCTGGATTTGCCAGCCGCAGAAGGCCGATCCGTCATAAGAGAGGCAAATGGAATAACGCATATGCAAATGTAAGAAAATATATGGAATCTGTAAACATCCGTGAATTAAACGAAAGAATCCAGAAAGAGAGCCAGTTCGTGGACATGCTTACCCTTGAGATGGGTAAGGTGATCGTGGGCCAGAAACATCTTGTGGACAACCTTCTTATCGGCCTTCTATCCGGAGGCCACATACTCCTGGAAGGTGTCCCCGGCCTTGCAAAAACCCTGGCCATCAATACCCTGGCACAGGCGGTCGATGCAAAATTCAGCCGCATCCAGTTCACCCCGGACCTCCTCCCGGCCGACGTAATCGGCACGCTGGTGTATTCCCAGAAGAACGAAAGCTTCGAGGTTCACAAAGGCCCCGTTTTCGCAAACTTCGTCCTGGCCGATGAAATCAACCGTTCCCCGGCAAAGGTGCAGAGCGCGCTTCTGGAAGCCATGCAGGAGCATCAGGTAACTATCGGCGACAACACTTTCAAGATGCCGGAGCCTTTCCTTGTGATGGCAACACAGAACCCCATCGAGCAGGAAGGCACCTATCCCCTGCCGGAAGCACAGGTGGACCGTTTCATGCTTAAGGTGGTGGTATCCTACCCCAAGAAGGAGGAAGAGCGCCTTATTATCCGCATGAACAACAGCGGCGAATTCCCCAAAGCAAACGCAGTTGTATCGCCCCAGGACATCATCCGCGCACGTGAAGTGGTGAAAGACGTTTATATGGACGAAAAGATCGAGCGTTACATCGTTGACATCGTGTACGCCACCCGCACCCCTGCGGAATACGGGCTCAAGGACCTCCAGAACTTTATCTCCTACGGTGCATCGCCCCGTGCAAGTATCTCGCTGGCAATGGCTTCCAAGGCCTACGCCTTCATCAAGCGCCGCGGCTATGTGATCCCCGAAGACGTAAGGGCCGTCTGCAACGAGGTCCTGCGTCACAGGATAGGCCTCACCTACGAAGCCGAGGCGGAAAATGTCACGCCGGAACAGATTATCGAAAAGGTGCTTAATGCGGTAATAGTGCCGTAATGAGATACACTCGCCCCTGCGGGGCTCGGTATGACAATGTCGTTCCGAGGCCGTAAGGCCGAGAGAATCTCCTTCGGGGCTCGGTATGACAATGTCATTCCGAGGCCGTAAGGCCGAGAGAATCTCCTTCGGGGGTAGGTATGAAAGAAAGGTAATGACACCTGAAGAGTTAATAAAAAAGGTTAGGAAAATCGAGATCAGGACCAAGGCCCTGAGTCACCAGATTTTCGCCGGAGAATACCATTCTGCGTTCAAGGGACGCGGAATGGCGTTCAGCGAGGTGCGCGAGTATCAGTGGGGGGACGACGTAAGGAACATGGACTGGAATGTCACGGCCAGGATGAGCGCGCCGTACGTGAAAGTGTTCGAGGAAGAGCGCGAGCTTACAGTGCTGCTTTTGGTGGACATTTCGCGTTCGGGACTGTTCGGCACCAGCGGCAAGACCAAGCGCGAGCAGATTGCCGAAATCGCTGCCACTCTTGCATTTTCGGCCCTTCTGAACAACGATAAAGTGGGCTGCATCCTGTTCAGCGACAGGGTGGAGAAGTTCATTCCGCCGGAAAAAGGCCGGACACACTTCCTGCACATCATACGCGAAATGCTGGAATGGGAGCCTGAGCATGACGGAACCGACATCGGTGAAGCCCTCCGCTTCCTTACAGGCGCCATCAAGAAAAAGTGCACGGCCTTCATCCTTTCGGACATGCTGGACTCCGGGTCCGACGGAAAGCCCCGCTACGAAGACGCCCTGAAAGTGGCCGTGAACCGGCACGACGTTTCGGTGATAAGGGTGAGCGATCCCCGCGAAAAAGCCATTCCGAACGTGGGCCTGGTAAACGCCAAGGACGCTGAAAGCGGAGCTTCCAGGTGGATAAACACCGGTTCCAGGAAGGTCAGGAACGCCTATTCCGAGTGGTTCCGAAGCTCAAGCGAAAGCGCCGATTCCCTATTCCTTAAATATCAGGTGGACCACGTTGACATCTCCACCGACGAGGATTATGTCCGTGGCCTTATGGCTTTATTCCACACCAGATGAAACGTCTTGAAACAATAATATTCACGCTTCTTGCCGCAGCTGGAATCGCCGGGGCCGAAGGGCTTCGGACAAATGCCGGCGAAGCTTTTCTGGAGCCCCAGCAGAAAAGGGATTCGGTCCTGATTGCCGACCAGGTCCGTTACGGGGTACTCCTGGAAAACGTCACTGAGGGCACTCCCCTGGCCCTTCCGGAGTTCAAAATCGACAAAAGCCAGAGTCCACTTGTGATACTGGGCGGATGGCAGCTGGACTCCACAAGGGTTTCCAAGAAGAAGGAAAGCCCCGCCAGATATAACATTAAGGCCAGTCTCCTTATGTCGGCCTTTATGGGAGGGACATACGAGCTTCCGGATATTCCTGTTCTGATGGACGGCGACACTCTCATTTTCAACGCAGCAGAGCCGCTTGTGGTGACCGAACTCCCCGTGGACATGGAGACTTTCCAGCCCCATGACATAAAGCCCCAGGTTAAGTTCCCCTACACTTTCAGCGAGCTTTTCCCCTGGATTTACGGCGGCGTCATGGCCTTCCTTTCCATCCTCGCGCTCGTGCTCTGGCTTGTCACCAGGAAAAAGAAGGAGGAGGAAGCCAAAGTGGCCGAACCCGCCCACATCCGCGCCCTCAGAAAGCTTGACAAGCTGCGCGGGGACAAGTACTGGAAGCCGGAGCATCAGAAATTCTTCTATTCCGGCGTAACGGACGCCATCAGGGAATACATCGCCGGCCGCTACGGCGTGGGCGCCATGGAAATGACCACGGCCGAAATCTTCGACGGCCTGAAAGGCAGCGACATCCCGGAAGACCTGTATGCCGAAATGAAAGTCCTCTTCGAACGCGCCGATTTCGTGAAATTCGCGAAATACACCGCCACGGACGAAGAAAATGCCCGCGTCCTCCCGGAAGCGATACGCTTCGTTACAAGTACTTATCAGGCCGAAGTGGAGGCTGAAAATAAGGAGGAGTAGGCCATGTTTTTTGAATATCCATATCTTCTTTGGCTTCTTGCCGTTCCGGCGCTTCTGCTGCTACGCTACCTTTGGATAGAAATCAAGGGCAGGCGGCCTCACATGAGGGTTTCTCGCCTGGATGCCTGGCAGGCTGGAGGCCGTTCCGTCTTTGAGCTTATACGCCACATTCCTTTCGTGTTGCGCTTGGCGGCGCTGTGCCTGATAATAGTGGCCATCGCCCGTCCCCGTTCGGCGACGCAGGTGGAAAAGGTGGACACAGAAGGCATCGACATTATCTTTGCCATGGACGTATCAACCAGTATGCTGGCAAGGGACTTCTCCCCGGACCGCCTGAGCGCCGCAAAGGACATAGCCATCGAGTTCATTTCCCAGAGGCCCAGCGACCGCATGGGCATAGTGGTGTTCGCCGGCGAAAGCTACACCCAATGCCCCCTGACCACGGACCGCGCCACCCTCATCAACCTGATGAAGGACGTGCAGACGGACCTTATCGAAGACGGTACGGCTATCGGCAACGGTCTTGCCACGGCTGTCGCCAGAATGAAAGACTCCGACGCAAAGAGCCGCGTGGTGATACTTCTGACCGACGGCGTGAACAATATGGGCGAAATTGACCCCGGGATGGCCGCCGAGATTGCAAAGACCTACGGCATAAGGGTTTACACCATAGGCGTGGGCGCAAACGGTTCGGCGCCATACCCTATTCAGACGCCATGGGGCATCGAACTCAGGAACGTCCCGGTAGAGATTGACGAAGATCTGCTGAAGGGCATCGCCGACGGCACCGGAGGCCGGTATTTCCGCGCCACCGACAATACCAAGCTGGCGGAAATCTATGCCGAAATCGGCCAGATGGAGAAAACCCGCACCAGCGTGGACTCATTCCCGGTATACAAGGACCTTTTCGAGGGTTATGCGATTGCGGCCCTTGTGTGCCTGATTTTGGAACTGCTTATTAGCGCAATACTTAGGAGGCTGCCGTAATATGTTGATGTTTGCCGACGACAAGTGGTTGTACCTGCTTTTTGCCATCCCGCTGATTCTGCTGGGATATGCCATACTGCGTTACCTGCGCTCCCGCAGGGTGAAAGCTTTCGGCGATCCGGAGCTGGTAGAAGCCCTGATGCCTTCCCGTTCCCGCTCCAAAGGCTGGGTACGTATTGTGTTTTTCTGCATTGCCCTCGCGTTTTTCGCTATCGGCATGGCCCGTCCGCGCACTGGTGCCAAACTTGCGGAACGTACCACCAAAGGTGCAGAAATAATTGTGGCCCTGGACGTTTCCAACTCCATGCTGGCCCAGGACTACTCCCCCAGCAGGCTTGAAAGGGCCAAGCTGGCAATATCGCGACTGACTGACAAGCTTCAGGAAGACCGCATAGGTCTTGTGATTTTTGCAGGGACTTCTTTCGTGCAGCTGCCGGTGACCACCGACTATGTGAGCGCAAAGATGTTCCTTTCCTCCATAGACACAGGCTCCGTACCCGTACAGGGAACCGCCATCGGTGATGCCATACGCCTGAGTATCAAGAGCTTCAGCGCCCAGAGCGAGAAAAGCCGCGTAATAATAGTAATCTCCGACGGCGAGAACCACGAGGACGACCCCATAGCAGCGGCAAAGCAGGCTGCGGAGCTTGGAATTAAGGTATACACCATCGGCGTAGGTTCGGCCGAAGGTCAGCCTATCCCCGTTGAAGGCGGCCTGATGAAGGACAAAAAAGGCGACATCGTTGTGACGCATCTGGACGAAAACACCCTTCGCGAGATAGCAAAAGCCGGCGGAGGAGCGTATGTCCACGCCGGGAACGAGGAATTCGGCCTGAATCCCATCATCCAGGACATCCGCCGGATGGAGGACGAAGAATTCGGCAGCATAGTGTTCGAGGAATACGACGAGCAGTACATGTACTTCTTCGGCGCCGCTCTGCTGCTCCTTGTCATTGAAATGCTCATAGGCGAGCGCCGCCCCCGCCGGAAACTCTTCGAGGTATGAGAAAGTTAGTTACTATACTGTGCCTTTCGCTGGTTTGCATGTCGGCACTTGCCCAAAAGGCCGATATGAGGAAGGGCAACCGCCAGTTCAAAAAAGGCGAATACGCCCAGGCAGACATCAGCTACCGCAAGGGACTGATGCAGGACACGTCGTCCGTAGCGGCCAAATACAACCTGGCCAACAACCTTTACAGGCAGGAGAATTACGACGAAGCCGCCAAGATTCTGGGCAGCGGTGCGCAGAATGCCGCCAACGAGAAGTTCGGGGCCGATTATTACTTCAATCAGGGCGACGTAGCCATTGCCCGTCAGGACTGGCAGGGCGCCGTGGAAGCGCTCACAAAAAGCCTGATCATCGCCCCGGACGACCTTAAGGCCAAGGAGAATTACATTTATGCCAGGAACAAGCTGATTGAGCAGCAGCAACAGCAGCAGGATCAGAACCAGGATCAAAATCAAGATCAGAACCAAGATCAGAACCAGCAGGACCAGAATAACCAGGACCAAAACCAGGACGACCAGCAGAATCAGGATCAGAACCAACAGAACCAAGATCAGCAGAACCAGAATCAAGACCAGGATAAACAGCAGCAAGAGCAAGAGCAACAGCAGCAGGAAGTTCAGCTGACTCCCCAGCAGGCCCAGCAGCTGCTGCAGGCCATCCAGGACAAGGAGAAGCAGACTCAGGAAAAAGTGGATGAGAGGAAGGCCCTCCTTAACAGGTCCCGTCAGAAGGAAAAGAATTGGTAGAGAGTATGAAAAGACTATTCGCAGCATTATCGGCCCTCTTTATTGCAGCGGCGGCGTGGGCCGATCCCACCATCCGCGTAGAGGTGCACAACATAGTGGAGCTTTCGGAACGCTTCAACCTTGTGTTCGTAGTAGAAGGCGAGCACAGCCCGTCGGACTTCCAGTGGGAGGCCGGCGACGATTTTACCGTGGTCTGGGGCCCGCAGAAGGGCTCATCTACCAGCATCCAGATTATAAACGGCAAGACGCAGCGTTCGTCGCAAACGTCTTATACTTATATACTTCAGGCCAAGAAGACCGGCAGTTTCACGATAGCTCCGGCAGTCGCGAAAGTTCGCGGAACCGAAGTAAGCTCCAAGCCTGTCACAGTGCAGGTAGTGGTCGACGGGAGCTCGTCATCGCAAAGCAACGGCCCCCGCCCCCGGGTTTCAGGAAACAGGCCAAACAGGGGAAACCAGGACGCCTCCACGGCAGAGGCCGATATCTTCATGCGCTTTAGCCTTAGCAGAAGCTCTGTCGTAGTGGGCGAACCCGTCACCGCCACCCTCAAGATTTACCATCGGGCAAACCTGGCGGGCTTCGAAAACGCCCGCTTCCCTTCTTTCAACGGCTTCTGGAGCCAGGAAGTTGAATCTCCTTCCAATATTGAATTCCAGAGGGAACAAGTGGACGGAGTGATGTACAACAGCGCCGTGCTTCGCCGCTGGGTAATAATTCCGCAGAAGTCCGGTCATCAGACCATCGACCCCGCCGAAATAGTATGCCTTGTGAACGTTCAGCAGCGCCGCCCGTCAACCGGCTCCATCTTTGACGATTTCTTCGGCAGTGATTACGTAACTACACGGCAGAGGGTTTCGTCGCAGGCGGCAAGCCTCAACGTGTCGGCCCTGCCCCAGGGCGCCCCGTCCTCTTTCTGCGGCGGAGTTGGAGATTTCAAGGTTCAGGCAGTCCTTAGCAAGGATTCCCTGAAAGCACACGACGCTGCGTCGCTTAAGGTGATTGTCAGCGGCAAAGGCAACATAGCGCTTCTGAACGCGCCGAAGATCAACTTCCCGCCGGACTTCGAGGTCTATGACGTAAAGACCACAGTAAACACCGACAAGAGCGGGACTTCCGGCTCCAAGACGTTCGAATATCCTTTCATCCCCCGCAGTCACGGCGAATTCACCATAGGCCCGGTGGAGTATTCCTACTACGATGTTAAGCAGAGGAGCTACCTCACCGCGTCCGCACCGGAGATGCACCTTTCCGTTGCCAGAAACGCTTCTGCCACAGCACCTTCCGTTTCCGGAGGAAACACCCTCACAGTGGACAGGAAGGGCGTGAAGAGCCTAGGGGACGATATCCGCTTCATCAAAACCAAAACATCCCTTGAAGAACCCGGCAGCTTTGTCGTTTATTCCAAGGGCTGGTGGGCTGCAGTCATTGTCCTTATCCTTGCCGGACTCGGTTTCTGGCTAGGTTTCCGCAAGGCGGCGGCAAGAAGGGCCGATATCGCCGGCACCCGCAACCGTAAAGCCACTCGCGAGGCCTTGAAACGGCTTTCCCAGGCACGTGAATTCCTTCAGAAGAACCTGTACACGGCCTTCTACGAAGAACTCCACCGCTGCCTCCTGAGTTTCGCCGGGGACAAACTGTCCATGGATATGGCCGATCAGAACAAGGACAATATCCTATCGGCACTTCTGGAAGGCGGCGTCCCGGAAAACACGGCAAAGGATTTCACCGGCCTGCTGGATGCTTGCGAATTTGCCCGCTACTCCCCCGACGCCGGCCACGAGGCCATGAACGCTCACTATCAGAAAGCCGTTTCCACCATCACTGCAATAGACTCTTCAATGAAGAAAAAACCTTCCTTCAAGGGTGGAGCGGCCATCCTTGCCCTAGTACTGATGCTTGCACCCCAGGCCATCGGCGCACAGGCGCTTTCCTACCCCGACTCCCTTTGGAAATCCGGCATCCAGGCCTATTCCGAAGGCGATTTTGAGGCTGCCGTTCAGGACTGGGAAGCCGTACGCTCCACTGGACTCATGTCCATGGAACTGTGCTACAACCTTGGAAACGCTTATTTCAAGACAGGCGAAATAGCCCCGGCCATACTGTGGTACGAAAGGGCCCTGAGACTGGATCCTTCTGATAAAGACGTGAGCTATAATCTGGAGTATGCGCGTTCGCTGACCCTGGACAAGATTGACGAGATTCCTGAAATCTTTTTCGAACAGTGGGGGCATTCCCTGTGCTACCTGCTGCCATCCGACACCTGGGCCGTGCTGGCTATCGTGATGCTGGCCGCCACCGTGGCGCTGGCGCTGCTGTTCCTTCTGGGAAGCACTTCCGGAAGGCGCCGCCTGGGCTTTTTCGCCGGCATTTTCTGCCTGATACTCACTTACTTCTGCTTCGACTTCGCACAGTGGCAGAGGAAGGAGGCGCTGGCACAGGACCAGGCTATAGTAATGAGGCCGGTAACATCGGCAAAGAGTTCCCCCTCGGAGTCCGGCGCCAAGGACCTTTTCATTCTCCACGAAGGCACGAAGGTCAAGATTCTTGACAACGTCGCAGGCTACGCCAGCATAGAGCTGGCCGACGGCCGTCAGGGCTGGATTCCCGCTTCTGATATCGAGGTCATTTAATCCATAGGATTATCGGGAAAAAATATTTATCTTTGCGCGATTATTGAAATTTTAAGCTTAAAAGAAATATGTTATTCCATCTTCTCCAGACAGAAGCCGTGGCCCAGGCAGTGGACAGCCTGGTGCAGGAAGCAGCTCCCGTTGCCGCAGCCCCCGCAGAACCCGTCCAGATGAGCGAAAGCCTCTTTTCCATGTTCACCATGGGCGGTCCCCTCATGTGGGTTCTCCTTGCTCTTTCCATCCTTGCCATTTACCTCATCGGCCGCAAGTGGTGGATGATCAAGAACGCATCCAAGATCGACTCCCACTTCATGCAGGACATCCGCGACTATCTGGGCGAAGGCAAAACCAAGAGCGCCATCACCCTGTGCCGCAAGTACGACAACCCCGTGGCCCGCATGATCGAGACCGGCATCCACCGCATGGGCAGGCCGATGGCCGACATCCAGTCCGCAATCGAGAATATCGGCAACGTGGAAGTGGCACGCCTGGAGAAAGGCCTTCCCCTTCTTGCAACCATAGCAGGCGGCGCCCCCATGATCGGTTTCCTCGGAACTGTAATGGGTATGGTCCAGGCCTTCTTCAACATGTCCAAGGCCGGCAACAACATCGACATCACCCTCCTTTCGGACGGTATTTACACCGCCATGCTCACCACCGTGGGCGGCCTTATCGTGGGCATCATCGCCTACTTCGGCTACAACTGGCTCACCTCCAAGGTTTCCGACCTTGTGTACAAGATGGAAAGCTCCACCCTGGAATTCATCGACATCGCCCTGAACGAACCCGCCGAAAAGGAATAAGCCCATGGCACTGAAGAGAAACACCAAAGTGGATGCGCAGTTCTCGGTATCGTCCATGACCGATATCGTGTTCCTGCTCCTTATCTTCTTCCTGGTGACGTCCACCCTGATCAACCCCAACGCCCTCAAGCTCCTGCTTCCCAAATCCACCGGCCAGGTAAACGCCAAAGCCACCGTGAGCGTGAGCATAAAGGACTGGGGGGACGACACCTACACCTACCATGTGAACGGCTCGCAGGACCCTCTGGCCTATGACGAGGTAGAGGTTGCCCTGATAGACCTTCTTTCGGCCGAGGAAGACCCCACCTTCTCCATCTATTCGGACCAGAGCGTCCCTGTAGGAGAGGTTGTCCAGATGATGAACATCGCCAAGCGGAACCACTACAAAGTGATTCTGGCAACACGGCCCGAATAAGTTATGCAGCCTTACCAGAGAACCAGGGAAAAGCGTGAAAAGAACGCAGGCGTGATAGGACTTCTTGTCACGCTTGGTGTGCATGCCCTTGCCCTGGTGGTACTACTGACAAGCGGGCTAACCTATCTTGATCCCCCGCCGCCGGAGCGTACTTCCCTGCTGATTGAATTCGAGGACGAAGAAGTGGCTGTGAAGCCCCTTCAGACCAAGGTGGGAAGGCAGCCCCAGGCCGAAGAGGTGGACCTTGAGAAGGAAGTGGAACTGGTGCAGAAGTCGGAGTCACCTTATGTGAACGACACTCCCAACACCACGCCCGAAACCGTCCCGGACGCCCACGGAGACGTGGAAGTTCCCACTCCCGAGCCGCAGGAGCCAGTGCTTGACCCCCGCGCATCGTTCCCCGGAATGAGCAAAAAGGACGATTCCGCTACCGCGCCGCATAATGCATCCGAGGCATCGGAAGGCTTCAAGGCCGGCCAGCAGGACGGAAACACCAAGGAAGGCAAGACCGAAGGCAGCGCAAACGCCCATGTTAAGGGCCGCAACGTTGTAGGCTCACTTCCCAAGCCAAGCTATTCCCTCCAGGTGGAAGGAATCGTGGTGGTACAGGTGAAAGTGGACCAGTACGGCACAGTGACCGAAGCCATCCCCGGCGCGGAAGGCACTACTGTAACGGACAAAACCCTTTGGGCCGCCGCGCGCAACGCTGCACTCAAGGCGCATTTCAACCAAAGTGCTTCGGCCCCGGCACTGCAAACCGGAACTATAACGTATATCTTTAAACTCAAATAGTCAGTAGCGACGTGAGTCGCAAAGTTTATTTTTTGAAAACGCCCGTGAGGGTTATAATTATGGAAGACAAGAAAAGAGGTACGAGACAACGTATCGCAAGAAGGCCCGCAGAAAGCCAGGCCGAAAAAGTAGATTACTCCACCAGCCGCAGTTTTGATTCCGGCGAGCGTCCCGCCCGCAAGAGTTTCGCGCGCAGAGAAGAACGCCCCGCCTACGGCGAGCACAAGAGCTATTCCCGCAGGGATGACCGCCCTGCCGGCTCCGAGCACAAAAGTTTCGGCCAGACGCCTCGCAAGAGCGGCTACGGCAAGCCCGGTGCAGGAAGACCAGCCACCGGAAAGCCCGGCTTCGGCCGGCGTCCCGGCACATCGGCCCGCAAGCCTTTTGCCAAGCGCAATTCCGCCGACGAAGGCATGAACGCCATGCTCAAGCGCAAGCCCCAGGTGACCGGCCGATATTCGGACGACGACACCGCCCCCACCGAAATCAAGGAGGTTGTGCGCCTCAACAAATTCATCGCCAACTCCGGCGTATGCTCCCGCAGGGAAGCCGACACCCTTATCCAGAGCGGTGTGGTAACTGTTAACGGAGAGGTCGTGACGGAACTCGGCACTAAGGTGAATGTCCTCACCGACGACATCCGCTTCAACGGCGAGCGCCTGAAAGGTGAAGAAAAGGTGTACATCGTGATGAACAAGCCCAAAGGTTATGTCACCACCGCAAGCGACCCTCACGCGGAAAAGACCGTGATGGATCTGCTCAAGGGCTGCCCCACCAGGGTATTTCCCGTCGGCCGTCTGGACAAGAACACTACCGGCGTTCTTATGTTCACCAACGACGGCGAGATGGCCGAACACCTCACCCACCCTTCGTACAACAAGAAAAAGATATATCAGGTAATCCTTGACGCGCCCCTTAAGGACGAAGACAGGGAGAAAGTGCTTGCCGGCGTAGAGCTAAGCGACGGTGTGGTAGCAGCCGACGAACTTGAATTCATCGACGCACACGATCACCGCCAGCTTGGAATCGAGATTCATTCCGGCAAGAACAGGATTGTCCGCCGTATTTTCGAAAGCCTGGGCTACGAAGTCCGCGCCCTGGACAGGGTGTACTTCGCCGGCCTCACAAAGAAGGGCCTCAAGAAGAGCGACTGGCGCTACCTTACCGAAGGTGAAGTGAACATCCTCAAAATGGGAGCTTACGTATAATGGCACATCGCGCAGGATTTGTAAATATCATAGGCAATCCGAACGTGGGTAAATCCACGCTCATGAATGCACTGGTGGGAGAAAAACTGTCCATCGTAACGGCCAAAGCCCAGACTACACGCCACCGTATAATGGGCATAGTGAGCGGAGAGGATTACCAGATTGTGTACTCCGATACTCCCGGCATCCTTAAGCCCAACTACCGGCTGCAGGAGAACATGCTTGCTTTCGTGGATACCGCAATCGGTGATGCCGACATTATCCTTTATGTTACCGACACGGTTGAAAAGGGAGACAAGAACGAAGCCTACATCCAGAAGCTTCAGAAGGTGGAATGCCCGGTTGTCGTGGTGATAAACAAAATCGACATCTCCAACCAGGAGAAGGTGACGGAGCTGATGGCATGGTGGAAGGAGCAGCTTCCGAAGGCGGAAATCATTCCCGCATCGGCCCAGGAGAAATTCAACCTGGAAAGCATACTGGAGGCGGTTTCGTCCCGTCTGCCGGAGGCTCCCGCATGGTTCGACAAGGACCAGTTCACGGACAAGAACCTGCGCTTCTTCGCATCGGAAATCCTGCGCGAGAAGATTTTCCTCAACTACAGCGAGGAAATCCCCTACAGCTGCCAGGTGGAGATTGAAGCCTTCCACGAGGGCGAGGAGCGGTACGAGATTTCGGCGGTGATTTATGTAATGAGGGAGAGCCAGAAGGGTATCATCATCGGGAAAGGCGGGGCCATGCTCAAGAAAGTGGGCACCCAGGCCCGTATTGAAATGGAAGATTTCTTCCAGAAAAAAGTATTTCTTTCTACCTTTGTAAAGGTGGACCCGGACTGGCGCGAGAGCCGCAAGGAGCTGCGCAGGTTCGGATATGAATTTTAGTTTTAATTATGGCAGAAGATTGGGAAGATATTGAAGGTCAGGAAGAGGAACTTGGCGAGGACGCCGTCGCCTCGGGGAAATTCGACAAACTCCTTGGAAGCGACGCCGGTAAGTACAAGCTCTCGGGCATGTTCAAGGAATGGTATCTGGACTATGCGTCCTACACCATTCTTGACAGGGCCGTTCCGCACATCGTGGACGGCTTCAAACCCGTTCAGAGGCGCGTGCTTCACACCATGTTCACCATGGACGACGGACGGTACACCAAGGTTGCGAACATCGTTGGCCAGGCAATGCAGTACCACCCCCACGGAGACGCCTCCATCCTTGGCGCGCTTGTAACGCTGGGGCAGAAGGGACTTCTGATCGACTGCCAGGGTAACTGGGGAAATATACTCACCGGTGACTCCAACGCCGCCCCCCGTTACATCGAGGCAAGGCTTTCCAAATTTGCGAAGGAAGTTGTCTTCGACCCTAAGGTTACGCCATGGATGACATCCTACGACGGCCGAAATCAGGAACCCACCGAACTGCCGGTACGTTTCCCGCTGCTGCTCGCACAAGGCACCGAGGGCATCGCCGCCGGTCTCAGTTCCAAGATACTGCCGCACAACTTCAACGAACTTATCGACGCTTCCATAGCCATACTTAAAGGTGATGACTTCGAACTTCTGCCGGACTTCCCCACCGGAGGCATAGCGGACTGCTCCAAGTACAACAAGGGCAAGCGCGGAGGCATGGTGAAGGTCCGAGCCCGCATCAACAAGGTGGACAAGAGCACCATCACCATCACCGAAATCCCCTACGGCAAGACCTCGCAGGCCATCATCGACAGCATTATCAAGGCCAAGGACAAGAAGAAGATCAACATCAAGAAGATCGACGACATGACCACCGACAAGGTGGAGATCATCATCCATCTTCCGGCCGATGTGTCTCCGGACAAGACCATCGACGCCCTTTACGCATTCACGGAGTGCGAGACCAAGATTTCGCCCAACGCCTGCGTAATCCGCGACAACAAGCCCGTATTCCTTACGGTCAACGAGATACTGGAGTACGATACCTTCCATACCAGGGATATTTTGAAAGCCGAGCTGGAGGTGAAGCTTGGGGAATTGGAAAACGAATGGCACTACAGCTCGCTGGAGCGCATCTTCTTCGAAAACCGCATCTACAAGGTGC
>CAMOIT010000008.1 GCA_946616285.1 uncultured Bacteroidales bacterium
TAGGGCACCGGCGGAAGAAGGAAGCCCGGCGGGAGCACCTTCGGAAGTGGCACCGGAAGGGGCCACAGGGAATGGATCGTTATGCTGCGAGCCGCGCATGGCGGAGGCGGCAAAGCCGTCCCCGAACTCTATGCCGCGAACGCCCGGAATGGAGAAAACGGCATGGGATACGAGAGACTCCACACTGTCCCAGAAGGGTTCTCCAAGTCCTACGGGCAGGCCCTCTACAGCGCATTCCACCACGGCTCCGAGGGAATCTCCGTCGGCAATGGCCGACTCCAGCAGCCCTTTCCAGGCCGAAGCATCAGAACTTCCTCCAAGCGAAACAATGGCGGCATGGAACCTTACAGAAGGAAGCATTAGTTTGGCAATCACGCCGGCGGCGACAACGCCAAGTGTGAGCCTGCCGCTGAAATGCCCGCCGCCGCGGGGGTCGTTGAAACCGCCGTACTTTATATTGGCGACAAAATCGGCATGACCCGGGCGCGGATGCTCCCTGAAACCGGCATAATCCGAGGACCGGGTATTCTGGTTACGGAAAAGAATGGTTATCGGCGCACCGGTAGTATGTCCCTCAAATACGCCGGAAACAATCTCCGGGAGGTCGTCTTCCACGCGCGGAGTTGTGCCGAAAGCCCCAGCCTTCCTGCGCAGAAGGTCTTCGGCAAAATCGGCCGGGGACAAAGGAATCCCGGGGCGTACGCCGTCCACAGTTACGCCAACATAAGGCCCGTGGGATTCGCCGAAAATGCTGATTCTGAAGTGCTTGCCAAAAGTATTCATAGTCTGTCGAAAAGTTCACCGAAAGTAGGGAAGGACTTGGCCACGCAGGTCTCGTCGTCAATCAAAACCGGCGACGAAGCGCCCAGGGATGCCACTTTCAAGGCCATCACCATGCGGTGGTCGCCGTGGGAGGGGAAGGAGCCGCCGCGTAGCATGGAGCCGGTGGCAATGCGCTGCGTCAGTCCCATGCCGCTGATTATCATCCTGTCGCCGTCAATCGTCACAGGAACGCCCATACGTCCGAGCATATCCTCAATCGCAGCGGCCCTGTCTGTCTCTTTATGTCTAAGCCGCTCAACGCCGTAAAGCTCGCTATCCCCGGGGCAGAACGCCGCCAGCACGGCAACGATGGGGAACAGGTCCGGGCAGTTGTTCAGGTCGGCCCGGAAAGGGCTCAGGGGCGCACGGTGCACGCGGATAGCGCCGGTAGGGCTTTCCAGCTGCGACATGCCGGCGCCTGCCTCCATAAGGATGTCCATGATGGAAATATCGGCCTGAAGACTCTGTGTATCAAGACCTTCCACCTCTACTTCGCCAAAAATAGCACCCGCCACAAGGAAGGGCGCCGCTCCGGACCAGTCGGCCTCGATAGCAAAATCCGCGGCCTTATAGCGCTGCCAGCCTTTGATGCGGAAATTCACGCCGGTGCAAAGGCTCCAGTCCTGTGTTTCCAGAAAATCGTCGTCGCCTTCCATTTCCGATCCGATGTGTATGCCGAATTTCTTGAGCACGTCCACCGTGATGAAAAGGTAAGGGATGCTCTTGGGCTCGCTTACGTAAAGAACTGATTTACCGTTAAGTAGCGGTAGTGCTGCAAGAAGGCCGGAGATTAGCTGCGAGCCTCCTTTCCCGGAAACTTCGCCGCGTCCGGGGATAAGGGGGCCTGCTACGGAAAGAGGAAGAGTGCAATCTTCCCTTCGGCCCTGCGACAGCGTCCTTTCCGGGTACAGCCTTGTGCCGAAAGCCGCCATAATGTCGTGCGCTCCCGTCAGAGGCCTGTTCAGCAGCGTTTTTTCGCCCGTAACCCTTACCTGTCCGCGTGCCGATGCAGCCAACACAGGAATCATCATCCGGGTAAGGAAGCCGGATTCGCCGGTATGGATTTCCGTGATGTCCAAACTGCCTGGAGCAGCTCCTATTCCTGTGATAACAAGCTCACTGCCATTTACTTCCACCTTTGCTCCAAGCGCTCTCGCGGCGCCAATGGCGCTCTCGTTGTCCCCGCATTGGGAGTAACCTTCCAGATGTGAGGTGCCTTCTGCAAGGCCAGCCGCAATGATTGCCCTTTGCGCAAAACTCTTGGACGAAGGCATCTTGAGCCCGCCGGCTTTTACAAAGCGGAAGCCGCCGTAAAGTTTGTCGGCCATTTCCGAAGTGGTCCACTGCCCTGGTGCCGTGGCATCTTCTTCGCTTACGCAGGCGTAGGTGAAAGGTGCACCCAGCCTCAGCGCTTCCAGCCGGGATTCGCGCCCGTCCGGACCCATGCAGAATGCCACCAGCGTACCTGGCGCGGCGTCTTTGTAAAGCGCTGCAATAACCTTGTTGTCGGCCTTGGAAGTGGCTGTAGTGACTATTTTAACTACTTCACCGCCGAAACTTCCGGCCCTTTCCAGGATAGATTGAAGCACAGGCAGGGGAGGCGTGTTTTCGAAGTTATGATATGAACGGATGAGCACGGTGCCGTATTCGCGGCAGGCCTGGCGGATGCGACGGCCAACTGCAGCGGGCGCTTCCATTTCAAGGTCCACGTACTTGGCGCCTGCAATTATCGCTCTTTCAAGCAGTTCCGGTGCCTGTGGCTCTTCGGAAAGGCGGCAGGTGGCGATAAGGGGAACGTCCGAATCGGAGAACAATACGTCTATGTCGTCGTCCTCCAAAGGACAGCGGTCCAGACGGATTTCCGCCATCTCAAGATGTTCCAGCAGCTCCTGGATCTGAGACAGTTCCTTATTTTGTATCGAAGTGCAAATCATTGGGGTTCAACTGTTTAAAAGCATATTCGCCGGGCCTTGCCGGAATCACGAACTTCACTTTTCCGTCGGCGCCTGACTTCTTGTCTTTCGCCATGGCTTCCTTTAGCTGCGCAAGGCTATAATGGCATTCCACAGGCAGCCCGGCCTTGGCAAAATCGGCTTTCAGGCGCTCTGTAAGGCCCTTTTCAGACATGCCGATGCTCTCTCCAAGCCTTGCGGCAAGTACGATTCCCATAGCAACTGCTTCGCCGTGGGTGATGCTTCCGCGGGCCTCATGCTCTATCGCATGGCCGAATGTATGGCCCAGGTTCAGGCAGGCACGCTCGCCTTTTTCGAAGGGATCGCGTTCCACCACGGCTTCCTTTATTGCCGCGGCTTTGGCTATGAGTTCCTGCGTCGGACCGTCTTCCAGCGCTTTCAGATAGGCTTTTTCATCGGCCAGGAGGAAGGTTTTCAGCATTTCGGCCATGCCGCTTTTAAGCTGCCTTTCCGGGAGGGTTTTCAGGACTTCGGCGCAGATGAAGGTGCTTTCGGGCATGTGGAATGCGCCGATCATGTTCTTGTAGCCGTCCAGGTTGGCGCCGGTTTTTCCGCCGATGGCAGCGTCCACCTGGCCCAGGAGCGTCGTTGGGAAGGCGCACCAGCGTATACCCCTTTTGTATATGGCGGCGGCAAAGCCTGCAAGGTCGGTGGTGATGCCTCCGCCGATGGCGATTATAATGGCGCTTCGGCTTGCTTCGGCCTCAATCAGCTGACGCTCAATTGCTTCCACGGTTTCAAGCGTCTTCAGTTCTTCCGACGTGTCGATTGAAATGACACCTTTTACGCTGGTTGATTTGGCCACTTCTTCCGCCACCCACGCCACATTGCGGTCGTGGATAAGGAAGATTTCCCGTTCGTCTTTAAGCGACAGGCCGATATCGGCGATATGCACAAGTTCTTTTGTCATGCCAGGATAAGTTCGCCGAAGAATTCCGGACGGTGGAAGTCGGGCTTGGGAGTGCCTACGGGCGCCCAGCTCAGGTAGTGGGGATGCGCCGTGAGGTCTCCGCATTTATACATGTTGGCACGGAGGGTTGCAGGTGCCTCGGACAGGCCGATGATTTCGAAGGGGATGACAAGCCCTACCCTCCAGTTCCAGATACCGCCTTTATTGTCGACAGGCTCATGTATGTTTAATGACCTTATTCTGCCGACCTTTGCCAGTACCTCTTCCGGGAGCTTTGTACGGCCTTCCCTTCCTGGGCCGTTCGCCGCCAGAAGATAACCTCCGGCGTTTACCTCGAAGTTGTAATAATCCTCCCTTCCGGGCACCTGGATGAAGATTTCGCAGGTGCTGTCCTCCCAGCTTCGGCCGTTGTCCTGAAGGTTCTGTACCCTCAGGTCCAGCCCGCTTACGCGGAAATCCACAACCAGCGCCTTGTCCGTGTGCGCAATGCGTCCGGCACAGAACGGCGCGTAAGGGAAAGCTTCCGGCCAGCCGATCTGGTCTACTTTAAAACTTGCACCTTTCGTTTCCAGCGCAGTATCCAGGTCATCTGCAGAGATAAGCGGTATATTAAGAGTTTTCATGCTCGCGTTATATTTATGCAAAAATAAGCAAAAGATACAAAAAGTGCTATCTTTGCATCTATGAAACGAGAAATATGGCTTGATTTCTTGCGGGTTACGGCCTGCTTTCTGGTGATGACCGTGCATGCCACGGAGCCGTTTTACCTTGGCGGAGACGGTACACTGGTGTTGTCACCGGCCGATACCTTCTGGGTGTCCGTCTTCGAAGGCCTTGCCCGCTGCTGCGTGCCGCTGTTTGTCATCGCATCGGGCTACCTTCAGCTGCCGCTGCACTATTCCACTGGAGAGTTCTTCCGCCGCAGGGCCGTTCGCATAATCATTCCGATGATTATCTGGACGCTGGTATATGCGTTTGTCTGGGGCGAACCAGTGGCCAACCTGAAGGGCCTGCTGCTCAATTTCAACTACGCGGCCGGGCACCTATGGTTTGTGTATATGCTGTTGGGACTGTACCTGATTATGCCGCTGCTGTCGCCCTGGCTGGCCACCGTCTCCTGCAGGGAGCTCTTGGTGTATCTTGGCATCTGGGCGCTTACGCTGCTTATCCCATTTGTCCGTGAAAGCGCAGGAGGCATGGCCCCGGTGATTTACGCCCGCGACGGCCTTCCGGCCCCGGCGCTGTTCCCGCTCTGGGGAGAGGCTTCGTGGAATCCCTTCGGCCTGTTCTATTATGTCAGCGGCTTTGTTGGATATCTGCTTCTGGGCGTCTGGATAAGGCGTTTCATGCCTGTCGGCAAGGCTGTCCGCACCCTGGGATGGACCATATTCCTGCTCGGCTTTATCTGGACCTGCTTCGGCTTTATGCAGCGCATCTTCACCGGCGGTTACTTCCCGGTCGAAGGCTCCGTGGAACTGGCCGTTTCCTGGGAAGCAGCCATAGCCTTCTGCGGCCTTCCCGTGGCTCTTTCGGCCTTCGGCCTAACGCTGGCCTTCCGCTCAGAGAATTGCGAAGAGACCTTCTTCTACCGGCACATCGTCCTGCCCTTGTCCAAGGCGGGTTACGGGATGTACCTGATGCACATGCTGGTGCTGGCCAGCGTATCGGCCTGGCTCCGCTCCAGCCTGGGTACTGGTTACGACGGCCTTCTTGGGCCGATATGGACCACCCCGGTTGAAATCCTCCTCACTGCACTGCTCTCGTTCATTGCCACCGGCCTCCTAGCCGTCCTCATCCGCCGCATCCCCAAAGTTGGGACTTGGATTATGGGTTGAGCAAGCTCCTTAGTTATGTATGCGTAGATACTCTGACGTCTTGAGCCCATCCACCGCCTGAAGGCCGATAGCAGTTCTCCACGCCTGTGCACGCTCCTTCTGTCCGGCTTCTCCCTGCCGGATATACTGGTCGAAATCCAGATATAACTGTTTGTACTCTTTGACCATAGTAGCTGCTATCAGTAATACACAAAGATATCAAAAATAATCGGGAAAGATAACTCAATAAAAAACAAGGTTTTATTATCGACAATAAATTACTACTTTTGCAGTAATAAGCCATGGATTATCTTAATGATAAAGCATATCGGCATATTCCTGTCAGTTCTGCTTCTTTTCTCGGCCTGTGAGAAGAAGCAGATTATTGACGGAGGTGGTGTGCCCGCACCCTCCGGTGCCGATTATCTCTTTGACGACACGCAGCTTCCCATTCTGAGCATTTCGATTAGCCAGGACGAGTGGAACCGTCTCCTTAGCCTGTACGACAAAGATTCGCACAACCACAGCTATGTGAAATGCTCCTCCGTTACCCTTGAGCGCGAAGGTGCGTCTTTCCGCAGCGAGGACGTGGGCCTCAGACTCCGGGGACAGAGCTCCAGGCGGCGGCCGCAGGGCAAAAGCGGAAACTTCCATCACGTCCATTTCGGCCTCAATTGCCGCATATATTCGGATAAGGGAGACATTGCCGGAATCAGGCGAATCAACCTGAAATACGCCAAGGAGGATCCATCCTACATAAGGGAACACTTCTGCTACGACTTGCTTTCCAGGTATGGCGTATGGACTGCCCCACGCAGTTCCTGGTGCAGGCTTTACCTGAATATCGGCCAGGGGGCTTCTGTGTATTATGGCGTTTACCTGATGACCGAATCCATCGACCGGCAATATGTCAAGCGCCGGCCCCAGTTTGGCGGGGAGGATGGTTTCCTATGGAAATGCGCCTGGGGCTCCAACCTTCGCGACAAGGACGACGGACGCTTCCACTTTGACAACAACTCTTCTGACACCTATGCCTACGATCTGAAGGATGACGATCCAGATCAGTTTGCGACTGCCAAGGCACAGATTAAAGACTTTATCACCAAGCTTAACTCTCTCAATGGGGCCGACTTCTCCAACTGGATCCAGAAGGTATGTGATGTAGACCTGCTGCTAAAGATGCACGCCGCCAACGTCGCCCTGGGGCACTGGGACGACTACTGGAACAATATGAACAACTACTATCTGTACTTCAATAGCCGGGATTCCCAGAATTACAGGGTGTATATGCTGCCTTTCGACTACGACAACACCCTGGGAACGTCACATAATTGCGGTGTTCAGAAAGACTCCGGACGGCAGGACCCCTATAACTGGGGCCTTAAGGAATGCGTCCTGCTTTATAAGATACTTGCGGTAAGTGATTTCAAGGCAAAGTACACGGCGTATCTTAAAGACTTTGCCAGCGTCGACAATCAATGGACCGGGCAGCTTCAAAGCTCTTCCCGCATACGTTCCTGGCAGAATTTCCTGAATCCATACGTCAAGAATGACACCGGAGAGGACGGCGTAATCCGTGACGCCCCGGCCTCCTGGGGCAATCGCCCCCAATACCGCCTCCTTGAAGACGGTGCCAACAACTGGTTCAAAGTCAAAGCCGGATCTATAGCCTCTTGGATAAAATAAAAGTGAAGGGCACCAAAAAAGCATCGCGGAGGCGATGCTTTTTCGCGTGCCCGGAGCGGGAATCGAACCCGCACGGTATTGCTACCACAGGATTTTGAGTCCAGCGCGTCTACCAATTCCGCCATCTGGGCAAGGATGTAGACTGCAAATTTATGGTAAAATCGGCTAATTGCCAAATTTATTGTTTGGGCTTTCCCGTGAATTGACGGTCTCGGTCACGTTTTCGACCGTTTTCTTGCCCTTCGTCGTCACAACCGACGGCGAAGGGCACGTTTTGGGGCATTTTTCGGCCCGAGACCGTCACGACGACACTTATTGCTCGTCCACGCCACCGATACCGTTCATGGTCGCATCTGCCACCAGGTGGGTTTGCATGCGCTTGCGGGCGAATTTTAGGCCCCAGAAGCAGCCCAGCAGAATGACAATCGTGATGACTCCGCTCATTTCGGGGCTGACTTCGGCCATCATGGCGATGGTGTCGTAGATTCCGTGGGCCAGCACAGGATACAGCCACATCTTGATGTTAGCGCCTGGGGCGCGGTACTTGTCGAAGTGGTTAAGGGAATAGTAGTATCCCATAATAACCGCAAAGGCGAAGTGCCCGGGAATGGCGGTGAGGGAGCGTCCAAGGCCTGTGGTAACCCAGTTGGAGCCTGCGGCGAAAAGGTATTCTATGTTCTCGAAGGCGGCGAAGCCCATGCCTACGCACACGGCGTAAACTATGCCGTCCATACGCTCGTCGAAATCCTTGCATTTGCGAAGAAACAGCCACAGAAGCACCAACTTTGCCGTTTCTTCCGGGATAGCCGCACCGAAAAAGGCCGTGCGGAAGGCGTCGCCGAAGGAATGGATTTCCTGCGGGAAAAGGCCCAGAGTCATGGAAGGAACCGAAATAACGAATGAGGCAAATACCGACAGCCATCCGTAGAAGAAAGCCTTGACAAGGTTCTTAACAGGTTCCCTCTGCAGCTTGTCCTGCTGGTAGGTATAATAAATAAGGATGAAGGCGGGCAGGACCGCCAGTGCTATTACGCGTATCATGGTGCAAAAGTACAGATTTTTCCTTAATTTTGTGCCGATGGCAAACCTGAAACCATATCTTGAGGCCGGAAGGATGGAAGCGGGCTGTGACGAAGCAGGCCGCGGACCTTTGGCTGGGCCAGTCTATGCCGCCGCGGTGATTTTGCCGCCGGATTTTCATCATCCACTCCTGAACGACTCCAAGCAACTGAGCGAAAAGCATCGTGACCTTCTCAGGCCAATCATAGAAAAAGAGGCGCTGGCATGGGCCGTGGAGGCTGTATCGGCCGAAGAAATCGACAAGCTTAACATACTCTGGGCGTCGGTGACTGGCATGCAGAGGGCCGTGCTAAGGCTGGACCCGCAGCCGGCGTTTCTCCTTATCGACGGTAACAAGTTCCGCCCCTTCGACCGTTTCGGCTTCAACGACTACCGCACCGTAGTGCACGGAGACGCCACCTTCGCAAGCATCGCCGCAGCGTCTATCCTGGCCAAGACGTACCGGGACGAGTACATGCGAAAACTGGCCCTGGAGTATCCCCAGTACGGCTGGGACCGAAACATGGGCTACCCCACGGCCGAACACGTCGAGGCCATACGCCGTTTCGGCTACACCCCCTGGCACCGAAAATCCTTCCACGTTAAAGAGCTGGAGCCGTCACTGTTCTGAGCCTTCGCCTTTGCTGCCGGCCGTGACGGTCTCGGGCTGAAAAATGCCCCAAAACATGACCGTTGTCGTAAGTCCTGACGACGAAGGGCAAGAAAACGGTCGAAAACGTGACCGTCGTCGTAAGTCCTGACGGCGAAGGGAAAGAAAATGGCCGAAAACTTGACCGAGGCCGTCGGCAATGTCGGCGCTTTTGCAAAAAAGCAGTATCTTTGCGCATAGTATGGCAGACGACGAGAAGATAATACGGGAATTCACTTCCTCTGAATATAAAGAAGGCTTCGAAACGGACATTGAGCAGGAATTCTTGCCCAAGGGGCTGAACGAGGATATCGTGCGCATGATATCGGCCCGGAAAGAGGAGCCCCAGTGGCTGCTGGAATTCAGGCTTAAGGCATTTCACGCATGGGAAAGCATGCCGCAGCCGGAGTGGGCGCATCTGGATATGCCGAAGATTGATTTTCAGGATATTATCTACTTCGCTGCGCCTAAAAAGGATAAGGACCGCCCCAAGGAGATAGACCCCAAGCTGGCCGAAACCTTCGACAAACTTGGCATCCCAATCCAGGAGCGTGACGTTCTGGCTGGCGTCGTGGCCGTTGACGCAGTCTTCGACTCGGTATCTGTAACTACCACATTCAGAAAGACTTTGGCCGAAAAAGGCATAATCTTCTGCTCCTTCTCCGAAGCCGTTAAAGAACATCCGGACCTGGTGCGTAAGTACCTCGCCAGCGTGGTGCCGCCAACGGACAATTACTTCGCTGCACTTAACAGCGCCGTGTTTTCCGACGGCTCCTTCTGCTACATTCCCAAAGGAGTCCGCTGCCCCATGGAGCTTTCCAGCTATTTCCGCATAAACGCCAAAGGCACAGGCCAGTTCGAGCGCACCCTGATAGTGGCCGACGAAGGCTCTTACGTCAGCTACATGGAAGGCTGCACCGCCCCCATGAGGGACGAGCAACAGCTGCATGCGGCCGTTGTAGAGATAGTCGTGGAAAAAGACGCCGACGTAAAGTACTCCACCGTCCAGAACTGGTACCCGGGAGACGCCGACGGCAAAGGCGGCATTCTGAACCTCGTTACCAAGCGCGGAATATGCAAGGGAAGCGGCTCGCACCTCAGCTGGACACAGGTCGAAACCGGCAGCGCCATTACATGGAAATACCCTTCCACCATACTGAAAGGGGACTTTAGCTCTTCTGAATTCTACTCCGTGGCCGTTACCAACAACCATCAGCAGGCCGATACAGGTACCAAGATGATTCACATTGGACGTGGAACCAAAAGTCGCATAGTGTCAAAGGGCATATCGGCCGGAGAAAGCCAGAACAGCTACCGCGGACTTGTGCGCATGGCAAAAGGGGCCGAAAACGCCCGCAACCATTCCCAGTGCGACAGCCTGCTTATCGGCTCCCTTTGTGGCGCCCATACCTTCCCGGACATCCAGTCGCAGAACCCTTCCGCCACCGTTGAGCACGAAGCAACCACGTCCAAAATATCTGAGGATCAGCTGTTTTACTGTAACCAGAGGGGCATAGGCCCTGAAGATGCCGTGGGGCTTATAGTCAACGGATACGCGCGCGAGGTGCTAAGCCGCCTGCCCATGGAATTTGCCGTCGAGGCTCAGAAATTACTGCAAGTATCACTGGAGGGTTCAGTTGGGTAATTGCCGTCATTCCCGGCGGTCCCTGAGTCGGTCCCTGAGCCTGTCGAAGGGCCTGTCGAAGGGTGACCGGGAATCTCAAAAGAAACGAAAATGATAGATTTTGCAATATTTGAAATATCCGGTCACCCGGTGCTGCTTATAGACCTGATATCCAGTATATTGGGTCTTACATGCGTGTTCCTGGCCGGCCGTAATTCAAAGTACAACTTCTGGGTCGGCTACCTTTACACGGCGGCGCTGTTTTTCCTATTCTGGAACAGGAACCTGTACGCCAGTTTGCTGCTGCAGCCCGTGTCGCTTGCCATCAATATCCTGGGTCATTTCCGCTGGACCCATCCAAAGCCGGAAGAGAAGAGTTCCCAGGATGATAAGTCCCTGAAAGTCAGCATGCTCAGCTGGACGGAAAGGGGCCTATGCGTGGTGGCGCTTATTGTCGTTGCCTTCGTCTGGGGATGGATACTCGACAGATTGTTCCCCGCCGATCCTCACCCCTATCTGGATTCGGTAGTAACAGTGTTAATACTTATGGCCCAGTTGCTTAGCGCGCTCAAGAAGTGGGACTGCTGGGTGGCGTGGCTGCTTGTCAACATTACCCAGCTAATACTGCACATCAGCGTAGGCAATGTGTTCATGCCTATTGTGAGCGCCCTGTACCTTATTAACGGCCTGTGGTCACTGTCGACCTGGATGAAACTGTATAAAAATAAAGCATGATGCTTAAAATCAATAATTTGCACGCCTCAATCGGCGATAAGGAAATACTTAAAGGATTGGACCTTTCAGTTGGCAAAGGCGAGGTTCACGCGATAATGGGTCCCAACGGCGCCGGAAAGAGCACCCTGGCGGCTGTTCTGACGGGAAAACCCGGCTACGAGGTCACGGAGGGCAGGATACTGTACAACGGGCAGGACCTGCTGGCCATGTCTGCGGAAGAGAGGGCCTGGGCCGGTCTTTTCCTCAGTTTTCAGTATCCCATTGAAATCCCGGGAGTTACCATAACAGCATTTATGAAAGCGGCGGTTAATGCCAAGCGCAAAGCCCAGGGCCTTCCCGAAATGAAAGCCGGCGAGTTCCTGAAGCTCCAGAAGGAAAAGATGGCTTTCGTGAAGATGAAGCCGGAATTTGCAAAGCGCGAAGTGAATGTAGGTTTCTCCGGAGGTGAAAAAAAGCGTAACGAGATATTCCAGATGGCCATGCTGGATCCATCCCTCAGCATTCTGGACGAGACAGACAGCGGCCTTGACGTGGACGCCCTTAAGATAGTGGCCGATGGTGTGAACGCCCTCAGGAGCCCGGAGAAATCGGCCATAATAATCACGCACTACCATAAGCTTCTGGAGTACGTGCAGCCGGACGTGGTGCATGTGCTCAAGGACGGTCGGATTGTGAAAACCGGTGGCAGGGAGCTTATAGATGTAATTGAGAATCAGGGATTTGACCAGTTCTAATATGGGACACGGCAAGTATGTCATACCGAGCATCGCGAGTGTATCTCCCATAGTGGTTCAGGCCGGCGAGGTCCTGAACCTGGAATTCGTGGTCCTTCCCGGTGAGTCAAGGGACATCACCGTTTGCGTAGACCTGTTAGGCCCCGGTGCTGAAGCCCATCTGAAAGGCCTCTACCTGTGTTCAGGTGCCGAAAAGGTCAATTTCCGCATAGTCATGCACCACCGTTCGGCCGGATGCAGGAGTACGCAGCTGTTCAAGGGCATTGCCGGCGGCGAGGCGCAGGTCACCTTCGACGGAACAATAATCGTCGCACCTGATGCCCAGCAGACCGAGGCTTTCCAGGAAAACCACAACATCGTGCTCTCCGACAGCGCAAAAGTTGAAACTCGCCCCCAACTGGAGATTTACGCCGACGACGTGAAATGCTCACATGGCGCGACAGTCGGCCGCCTGAACGAGGACGAGCTCTTCTACATGCGCTCCCGCGGCATCCCCGAAAAAGAGGCCCGGACGCTCCAGATGCTGTCCTTCCTTTCTCCCGTTATTCCTTCGGAGAGGGCCGAAGAAATCGAAAAAGCCATCCGTAGCCTATGATTACCAGGCCGAATGTCAAGATTAACCTTGGCCTCAACGTGCTGAGGAAGCGCCCGGACGGTTTCCACGACCTGGAAACGCTCTTCGTACCTTATCCCGGCATTTCGGATGTGCTTGAAATAGTGACAGGAGACGATTACAGCCGTACTCTTGGTGGCCTGCAGGAACGCTATTCCGAAATGGCCCAGGCGATTTCTCCTGACGGCAAACTGATGATAACGATAGCCAGGGCCGAAGGAGTGGACTGGGATCCGCTGAAAGACCTTACGGCTAAAGCATATATGCTTCTGGCCCAGGAATTTAAGCTTCCTCCGATGAAAATATTCCTGGAGAAGCTTTCCCCAGTAGGCGCCGGCCTTGGGGGAGGATCGGCCGATGCCGCTTTCGCCCTACGGATGATTTCGGAGCTTGCCGGCATGGAACTGAAGGATGAAGCCCTGGCAGGCTATGCCGCCAGCCTTGGAAGCGACTGCGCCTTTTTCGTTTACAACCGCCCGATGTTCGGCTCCGCCCGAGGCGAAATACTTGAGCCATACGACCTTGACCTTGACGGCCACCGTATCGAAGTCGTGATTCCGGACGGTATCTCCGTCTCCACGGCTGATGCCTACCGCGGAATTGTCCCCCGTACCCCGCCAGTACCACTGCGTGAGGTGCTCCGCAGCCCGGTCGAATCCTGGCGGAACACCCTTGTGAATGACTTCGAGGAAACAGTCTTCGCCAAATACCCGGCCCTTGCTTCTTTCAAGCGGGAAATCTATGCCCGGGGGGCTGTTTATGCCGCCATGTCAGGCAGCGGCAGCGCATTTTTTGGAATCTTTTGAGATTCCCGGTCACCCTTCGACAGGCCCTTCGACAGGCTCAGGGACCGACTCAGGGACCGCCGGGAATGACGGGGTGCGTCACCCTCGACAGGCTCAGGGACCGGTTGTTAACCATTAAAAATGTAGGGGTAAACGGCAGAATCGTTTAAAACGTCAATTTTCTTCACAATTTTTTTAACGATTGTAGGTTTTCCGGACCGCTTTCGCCACCTTGCAGCCGACAAAATGTTTGTGCTATGCGAAAGTTGTTGGGTCTTGGTCTGTTGTCGTTGGCTTTATCGGCCTGTTATAAGCTACCTTATCCCCAGATTCCGCGGTTCATGCTGTTGCAGGACCGTTTTTCTTCCTCCGTACATATAGAAAAGCCGCACGAAATCTCCGTCTGGACCACCGCCGTGGTGTATCCGGACAGCGTTCCGTGGCAAAACGTGCCCGACACTTCGGTGGCAAGGCTGGTGCTTTTCAAAAACGGGGAGGAAGTGCTAAGTGCGGAAGGAGCTTCGGAACTGCATCATCGTTTTATGGACGGACATCTTTGGTCAGACAAATGGGACGGAAACAGGACTGCGGTTTATTGCGACGGCGGCGAAGTGTTCAGTTTCCCGTCTGAAGAAATACTTCTTGGTTTTCTTATAAAAGACGGTCATATCCATACACTTGGCCAGCGGCCCGGCGGGGAAGGCTTCTGCTACAGGGTCGACGGCGGCGAGGTGTTTTCTTCGGACGTCGGCACAATTGTGGGCTCCTTTAATGAAAGGGCCTGGCCCGGAGGTGCCCTGACTGACGACGGCGCAGGTGTTTACTATGCATACAGAATACCGGTGAAGACCTACGGCAAGCTGGACTGGGAATACAGGGTGATGCGCGGCTCCGAAACCGTGAAAATCATCCTTGCAGGCACTGCCAGTGCGACCTACGACATCAGGGTCATGAGCGGCAAAATCTACAGCCTCCGGCGCCGTGAATCCGGAGATTTGGTATTGGCCGAAGATGACCTGGAGGAAAAGATTCCGGAGTTTGCGCTGGAGACTCTATGCAGCTGCATGCTGTATCCCATTGAGGACCGTATGGTCATAAAAGGCTACAGCTGGATAAAAAAGTACGGACAGTATATGTCCTGGCTCAGGGATAAAGGCGGAATAATGCATAACCTCACGAGTGCCAGGCCATTTGCCGAATGGCAGCCGGCAGGAACCAACCTTTCGGCCATAGACATGGAAGGGGACAGAGTGGGAAGCATTTGGATAGCTGGGGAAGAGCAGGAACCGCTCTCGCAGGATTATGTCCTGACATCGCCCCTTTGTATGTTAAGCGGCGACGTCCTTTTTGCGGTGGCCCTAACTGGCGCCGACGGACGGAACCATCTTATCCGGGTGTGGCAAAGCGACTTCCCGATGTCGTTCAACGGCTATTTCTGTTCAATTCATATAGAGTAAGTTATGCTGGTTTACATTCATGCGGCCAAGTGCGTGGGGATATCGGCCGTCCCTATAACTATAGAAGTGGAAATCACCCTCGGAGTCGGGATACATCTTGTCGGTCTTGCCGACGCAGCTGTCAAGGAAAGCCTCCTTAGGACTGTAACGGCGCTCCAGGCTATGGGCTTCCGCATTCCCGGGAAAAAGATAGTCATCAACCTGGCCCCGGCCGATATGCACAAGCAGGGGAGCGGGTACGACCTTCCGATCGCTCTGGGCATTATCGCCGCATCGGAACAAAGGCCTATGCCAGGGCTCGGCAAGTATCTGATAATGGGCGAATTGGGCCTTGACGCTACCATTCGTCCCGTCAGTGGAACCCTCCCCATGGTGGAACTTGCGATGGCGCAGGGATTCAAGGGGTGCATACTTCCCGAGTCGTCGGCCCTGGAGGCGTCGGACTATACCGGTACGCAGGTTTTTGGCGTGCAAACGCTTGAGGATGTGCTGCTTATCCTGGAGGAGAGGGAAGACCCGTCGCACCTTCTGATATGGAACAGCGAGGCTTATTCCAATGGAATGGCGGCACGGGCTGGAGGGTTTGCCGGTGCATATATGGATTTTGCCGATATCGTGGGCCAGGACGGGGCAAAGCGAGGTGTGGAAATTGCCGCCGCAGGTCAGCACAACGTACTTTTGCTCGGAGCCCCGGGCAGTGGAAAAAGCTCCCTGGCAAAGGCCATTTCGGGGATATTACCGCCAATGTCGCTGGAGGAAAGCGCCTTGACCTCAAAGGTTTATTCAGTTGCCGGCCGCTCCTCCGGCGCCCCGGGACTGATGCGCACCAGACCTTTCCGCGCGCCGCACGTATCGGCCTCCACAGCCGCAATGCTGGGCGGAGGCAGCGGCGAAAACATCCTTCCCGGTGAGGTTTCATTAGCGACAAACGGTGTCCTTTTTCTGGACGAATTCTGCGAAGCCCCGAAGTCCGTACTGGAATCCCTCCGCGGGCCGATGGAAGATCGCAAAGTCACTATTTCCCGCCTTAAGGCCAAGGTCGAATATCCGGCTTCATTTATGCTTGTGGCAGCCTCAAATCCCTGCCCGTGCGGTTATTACGGAGAAGGGGACAGGTGCACCTGCACGGTTGGCCAGCGAGCCGGCTATCTTGCCAAGCTTTCCGGCCCCATAATGGACAGAATCGATATACAACTGCACATGCATACGGTCCCGACGTCCGCGCTTGTTCGCGGCGGCAAGGGGGAGCCGTCGGCCGAAATCGCAAAACGCGTGTTGGCCGCGAGGGAGCTGCAGCGCCGCCGCTTCGAAGGCAGCGGCATCTTCACCAATTCCGAAATGAATTCCAAGCAGCTGGAGCAGTTCTGCCCTCTTGACGATAATTGCAAAGACTTGATAGAGAAGATAATAGACCGGCTGGGATTGTCGGCCAGGGCCTACACGCGTATCCTCAAGATAGCCCGAACCATTGCCGATCTTGCCGGAAGCCAGGACATCCGACCGGAGCACATCGCCGAAGCCGCCTCATACCGTTTCCTTGACCGCCGCGGGATACTGAATTTGTAAAATAGTATCATTTTTAGTATCTTTGCCATGTCGACAAAACAAAAATTGATAGATCGGTTCAAGAAATTGCCGAGTGACTTTACTTTTGACGAACTTGTAAGGCTGTTTCGCTGTTTTGGCTATGTGCTTGGAAATAAAGGTGCCACTTCAGGATCCCGCATCTTTTTTCAAAAAGGGAATGATTGCATTTCATTACATAAACCGCATCCTGGCAACACGCTTAAGATGGGAGCGATGAAATGTGTCAGTGAGGAATTGAAAAAGCGTAATTTGATTTAGAATATGGGAAGGCTGCATTATAAAGGTTATACTGGAAGCGTTGAGTTTTCAGAAAAAGACAACTGCTTTTTTGGCAGAGTACTGGGGTTAAAGCGTACCGGTATCATTTTCGAGGGAGATTCCATTGACAGTTTGAGAAAAGATTTTGAAGATGGAGTGGATGATTACCTTTCTTATTGCACTGAAAATGGGATAGAGCCGGAGAAAGCCTATAGCGGGAAACTGGTGCTCCGTATGAAATCGGATCTGCATAGTGACGCGGCAGATAAAGCGAACTCTTTAGGAATCAGCCTGAACGAATTCATTAACCGTGCTGTTGCCGCTGCCTTATGATGCACAAGATTCAAATAACGTCCCTGGAGGACCTGGACAGGGCGGCACGGGAGTTTCTGGATGCCATCGGAGATAAAACGCTGGTGGCGTTTTATGCGCCGATGGGGGCTGGGAAGACAACGTTTACTACGGCCGTCTGCAAGGCGCTGGGAGTGGAGGAGGATGCCATAAGTTCTCCGACCTTTGCCATAGTGAACGAGTACCGAAGCGGCAACGGCGAGCCTGTATTCCACTTCGACTTTTACCGCATAGAAAACCCGGCCGAAGCACTGGACATAGGCCTTTATGACTATCTGGACTCGGGCAGCCTGTGCCTTATGGAATGGCCGGAAAACATAGAGTCCCTTCTGCCCGAAGAGACTCTGAAAGTTAGTATACAAGTGCTTCCCGACGGTTCCAGGGAGCTTTCCTGGGAGGATTAGAAAGAGAAGCGCAGGCCCATCTCCACGTCGAACATCAGCGGATGGATTGTCCTTAGTGAACGTGCGGGCTGGAGGTCTGTGCGGAAGTAATAGCGCACGCTGGGGTCCAGATAAATTCCCACGACGGGCGTTAGCTTGAATTCGGCGCCAAGGCCCGCAGCTCCGGACCACTGTATGGGGGCTTTTTCCTTCTTGTGGTAATGGATGTCCTGGGGCGAGTAATGCACCAGGAAATGATTGTCCACCAGGTATTCGCCGGCGCCGCCCACAAAAGCGTGCATACGCCACCTGCCCAGCGAAATCACGTTGAAATACACATTTACAGGTATGCCGATCCAGTGCTGGTCATTATCTATGGCCGTGGCGGGGGTCTGGTCGTTGTTCCTGATGTATCTGCCGGCGAAAGTGCGGCTTAAATAGCTATATCTTACTCCGGTGCCTATTGACCAGCGGGAGTTGAGCTTGAAATTGACGCCTAGGCCCACGGAGAAAGGCAGGCCGAAACCAGTCTCGGGGCCTTCGGAGATACCCTCTTCCATGGGAGGCATAAGGCCGCCGGCAGCAAAGAGGCGGCGTGGGCCGGGGCTTGCCTGTCTTCTTTGTGTGCCCTGCATGTTCCCGGAAACGGTGAGCGAAAGCGAATTCTCCCTGGGTGCAGGATTATCAGCCATCGCAAGTTTGTCAAGTAGTGCCGCGTCCTGCATGTTAACCATGCCTGAAACTGTTCTGGAGAGGAGTTTTTCCTGAACAGGTCTTACCATGCCCAAAATTGGCTCCGGCGCGATTGCTTCCAAAACGGGCGCCTGGGCAAAACGGACGGGCATGTTTTTTACCACTTCGACAGGGGTGGAATAATCCGCCTGCACCTGGACTGGCGCCGGCTCTTCTTTCATCGCAGAATGGGTGATTATCTGCGCCACGGGCTCTTCAGCTATGGCTGATTCAGAATGCTGCTGAGGTTTGAAAAGGAAAACGCCGGCGACAAGTGCAGCGGCAACCCCCGCCGCGGCCGAAGACCAGCGCGCCCACAGGGGGAATACCCTGCGCGGCTTTCCTATGGCTTTGGAAACACCTTCCCACACTTTGGGCGACACGGTTTCTTCCGCGTCTGCCATGGCGTTTCTTACAAATATGTCAAAATCGTTCTCTTTCATCGTTCGTTCTTAATCATTTCCTGCAACTTGAGTCTTGCCCTTTGGAGCTTAGAGCGGGAGGTTGCCTCCGTGCAGCCCAGCTCCTTCGCGATTTCCTTGTGAGAATAGCCTTCCACCACGTACATGTTGAAGACGGTTCTTGCGTCGGCCGGGAGGGCCGAAATAAGGCGGACAAGTTCCCTGTATCCCATTTTTTGCACCGGCGTGGCTTCCTGGTCGAAAAGGCTGCGGGCCTCGTCGATGTCATCGCTCAGGCCCAGGGCGTCGGTGCGTCTGAGATGCATAAGCGCAGTATTGACAAAGATCTTTCTTGCCCAGCCTTCAAAGGAGCCGGCCCCTTGGTAGCTGTCGATTTTTGTGAACAGGGTGATGAATCCGTCCTGCAGAACGTCTTCTGCGTCTTCCCTATTCCCCATATAGCGGAGGCACACGGCCATCATTTTGGGCGAAAGTGCATCGAATAGGGCTTTCTGGGCCTTGGCGTCCCCGCTTCGGCATTCCGATGCGAGCCGCTCAAGCGACGAAGCCCCCGAGGGAGGTGCTTCTTCCCTTGTCCAGGTAATTAGATGCAATTTGGCTCCAAAACGTTTCACAAGGTCCGGAATTTGTTCGGCAAAGACAAATTTCGTAAAAAAAACACAAACCCCGAAGGGATTCTTGTATGTTTTTGCCAAAACCCGTATTTTTGTCATTAGTTATGAGAGCAGGAAATCTGGCTGGCTTTTTTCTTGGCATTCTTGTGTTATGCGCCACTCCGGCGGCAGCGCAGGAATGGCGCGTGCGGCCAAGTCTCATAGAGGCCGTCCAGCTATACAGCGACGGCGAGAATTCCCAGGCCCTTAAACTTCTGGAAGCCCTTTCCGTCGAAGACCCGGAGGACGATGCGGTATGGTATTACACGGCCCTTGCCCGCGCAAGGCGCGGTGATGGGGAAGCGGCACTGGAGGCGATGCGTAAGGCCGTCGCCCTGGACAGCGGCAATTTCTGGTACCGGATTAAGCTTGCACGCATCCTCAGCGCACAGGAAGACCCTATGGAATGCATCGACTGCTACGAATCCATAATGAAGGACTTCCCGGACAGGGACGAGGCCGCTTACGAACTCCTGGAAGTATATCTTCAGCAAAAAGAACTGGACAAAGCCTTGGCCCTGATGGACAAGATAGAGCTGGAAAGAGGCCCTTCGGAGGAAATAGCCAAAACCCGTTACGACATTTATTCCGCGCGGGGAAAACAGGACGAAGGCGCAGCGCTGCTGGAAAAATTCGCAGAGGAATATTCCTCACCTTCAATTCTTTCCACCCTCGGGGATTATTATCTTTCCGACTATTCCGATTCCCTGGCCTTCGCCCGCTACAGCGAGGCCCTGTCGCTGGACTCAAGTTATGTCCCTGCAATTCTGGGGATGTCGGAATACTATCGTCACCAGAGGAGTTATCCGGACTATTTCCGCACCTTGGAGCCGTTCTTCTCATCGAAGGATATCACCGCCCATAGCAAGAGCCTTTACATAGGCAACCTTCCCCGCAGCATCGACCCGAAAATCCTGCAAATCCATAGGGAAGGCTTCGACAACATGGTGAATTCGGCCGTTGAGTCAAGCCCGGCGGACAGTTCGCTACTGGTTGCCGCCGGCACGTATTTCTATGCCACGAAACGTGAGGAAAAAGCGGGTGAATTCTTCCGCCTTAATGCCGACAGTTTCCCGGAAAGCCTCTCGCAGACTGCAACTTATATCCAGTATCTCTCTTTAAGGGAAGATTGGCCTGCGCTGCGGGACCGTTCGGTGGATGCATTCAACCGCTTCCGCGAACTTGCGTTCCTGGACTATGCAAACATGGCCAACTATCAGCTTGAGGATTACGACGCCATCATCGGCAACTGCCAATACCTGATCAGCAATTTTCCTCAGCAGAAGGACGTGATGCTGTCGGCCTGGTCCATGATGGGCGACGCCTGGCACTCGAAGGGAAACAGCAAGGAAGCATACCGTGCCTACGAAAAGGCCCTGAAGATAGATCCGTCTTACGCGCCGGTGCTGAACAATTACGCCTATTACCTGTGCCTGGAAGGGAAGAAGCTGAAAAAGGCATATACCATGTCCAAAAAGACGGTCGAAGCCAATCCCGACAACGCCACATATTTGGATACTTTCGCCTGGATACTGCACCTGATGGGCAGGGACTTGGAAGCCAAGCCTTTCTTCAAGCACGCCATGCTTTACGGAGGCAAGGACAGCGCCGTTATCTTAAGGCATTACGCAACGGTCCTGGAAGCCCTCGGGGAGGCGGAAACGGCCCGCGTGTACCGTAACCAGGCCGCAAGATTGGAACCGGAAAAAGAATGAGAAAAGTATTTGTCATACTGTCGCTTATGCTTTGCTGCCTTGTTCCGGCGGCAGGGCAGAGCAATTCTATGAAAAAGCTGGAGAACGAGAGGGCTCAGCTGGAAAAGGACATCGCCCTTCTCGGCCGTAAACTGGACCAGAATTCCAAATCCAGTTCGGAGGCCCTCAATAACCTTACGCTGGTTAAGGGGAAGATATCGGCCCGTGAAAAGCTTATCGCAAGCTGCGACGAGACGCTGAGGCTGCTCAAGGACTCCATTTCCACATGCCAGGGGCAGATCGACATTCTCCAGGCCAGGCATGATACTCTCTCCCTCTATTACGGACGCCTTGTGCGCGGCGCATATAAGAATCGCGACAGCCGTCTCTGGTATATGTACATACTTGCAAGCGAGAACATCGGCCAGGGGCTCCGGCGGGCCGCATACCTCAGGAGCCTTTCCGCGCAGATGAGCTCCCAGGCGCTGAAAATTCGGGAAACAAGTGCCGAACTTGAGGTCGAAAAAGAGCGCCTTCTGGTGCTTAAGGGTCAGGCCGACGATGTTCGCGCCCAGCAGGTCCAGGAGCGCCGGCAGCTTGAAAAAGAGGCCTCCCAGGTGAACAACCTTGTGGATCAACTGACCAAAGACCGCAAGAAATATCAGAAGCAGCTGCAGGAGAAAAACCGCCAGAAAGAGGCCCTGAACAAGAAAATGGCCGACCTTATCCGCAAGGAAAGAGAGGCGGCACAGAAGAAGAACTCCGGCGGAAAGAAATCTTCAGGCGATGCTTCGGGCAAAAAGACATCTACCGAGATAGACGCCAAGCTTTCGGGTGAGTTCGCCGCCAATAAGGGCCGCCTGCCATGGCCTGTGGAAGGTGCGATAGTGGAGCGTTTCGGCAAACACAACCATCCCGTATATACCAATGTGGAACTGCCCCAGAACAATGGTGTAACGCTTGTTGTGAAGCGTGGAAGCCAGGCAAAAGCGGTGTTTAACGGTACCGTGACGCAGATTGTGGTTCTTCCCGGCTATAACCAGTGCGTGCTGGTTAGCCACGGTAACTACTATACCCTGTACAGCAAGCTCCGTACGGTTGCGGTGAAGGTTGGCGATAAAGTCACCACCGGCCAGGTTGTGGGCATAGTGGATACAATTGGCGGCGAGGATCTCTTCCACTTCGAACTGTGGAAGGATTCCACGCCGCAGAATCCCGAGAACTGGTTAAGGAATTAGTCTCCTACCACCCACACCAGAACGTGGCGGTCGAAGGTGATGTATTCCAGGTCGAACTCTTCTTCGTCTTCGTTTTTGTCTATGAAGGTTGCTTCAAGCTCTCCTTCCCCTCTGGGGCGGAAGCGCTCTACTTCTATTTGTTCTGCGAAATCCACGTTGTAGCGGCTTAGAAGCTTGAAAATAGCCTCCTTGGCGCACCAGTAAATAGCCAGCTGCTCGTTGCGTTTTTCGGTTTCCAGGTCGTCGATTTCGTCTTCCGAGAGAGCTTTTTTCTCCACTGCCGAAAAATCCCTGTCCAGGGACTCGATGTCTATTCCGCAGTCCTGGTCTTCATGAAGGATTACGGCTACGTATTTTTCAGTATGGGTTATGGAGATGTTGGTGGCGTTGTTTTCCAGATAGGGTTTGCCGTTATCGTGGTGGCTCAGGTACACTTTGTCTTCGAACAGGGTGTTGAGGAGTGCGCGCACTGCAAGCCTCTGTTTGCGCAGGGACTCGCTCTTTATGAACGAGATTTCTTCCATCTCGTCCGAGGGGGTGGCGCTCAGGCGCATCAGCTCTTCTTCGCTTTCCGTTACCTGCCACACGGCGATGGTGGCTTCGTTGTCAAGTTTCTTCTTTAAATAAAGTGCCATTACAAAGCTATTAGACGATTACATGGCAAGCCGCCCGAATGCCCCATGAGGCACCGGGTTCCGAGTTTATGTAGGTGCAAAGTCGCGACAGAGGGTCGTCTGATCCGACGCCCGCTATCTGGTTGGATATGACCTGACTGGGAGGCTCCATTCTAATCGTTACTATTTTACACTGCAAAGATAATTCTTTTTTGCAATTGCAACAACTCTTTTTCTGTTTGCAACTCGGGTTCGAAGAAAATGTTTGCGGGTAAACTGATACTGATTACCGGGCTCTTGCTTTGCGCCGATGGGGCTTTTGCGCAGGAACCAATCCGCGAAGAGTACCTTCCCCTTGCTCGTACGCCTTACTTCGGCCGGGGGCGGAAGCGTCGGCCTGCTTCGCCTTCTGGCACCGCTTCTTTAAAAAATTATCCGTAATTATTACGCTTGATTTGGTAATAATTGCGTATCTTTGCAAGGATATAACGAATAGTCTTTAATTGTATTATAGTATTATGAAATTTCTCACTGACGAAAAGCTCCTTATCGTAGGTGCAGCCGGAATGATCGGCTCCAACATGGCCCAGACCGCAGCATGCCTCGGCCTTTCTTCCAACATTTGCCTTTACGATATCTTCGAGCCCGGCCTCAAGGGTGTCCTGGCCGAAATGGACCACTGCGCATTCGACGGAATCAACTTCACCGCCACCATCAACCCCGCAGAGGCCTTCAAGGATGCCAAGTACATCATTTCCTCCGGCGGCGCACCCCGCAAGGAAGGCATGACCCGCGAGGATCTGCTCAAGGGCAACTGCCAGATTGCAGCCGAATTCGGCGACAACATCAAGAAATACTGCCCGGATGCCAAGTTCGTTGTGGTTATCTTCAACCCTGCCGACGTTACCGCCCTCACCGCCCTTATCCACTCCGGCCTGAAGCCTTCACAGCTCACCTCCCTCGCAGCTCTGGACAGCACCCGTCTGCAGGAAGCCCTGGCCCAGGAGTTTGGCGTACCCCAGTACAAAGTTACCGGCGCCCACACCTACGGCGGTCATGGCGAAGCTATGGCAGTTTTTGCCTCCGAAGTCAAGATCGACGGCAAGCCCCTTGCCGAAATGGGCCTGAGCGAAGAGCGTTTCGCCGAAATCAAGCACAACACCATCCAGGGCGGTTCCAACATCATCAAGCTCCGTGGCCGCAGCTCCTTCCAGAGCCCTGCATACCAGGCCGTGAAGATGATCGAAGCCGCTATGGGCGGCGATAAATTCACCTGGCCCGCCGGCACATACGTGAACGAAGGCAAATGGAAGAACGTGATGATGGCAATGCCCACCACCATCGACTCCACCGGCTGCCACTTTACAGCTCCCAAGGGTACTCCCGCCGAAATGGCCGCCCTTGACGCCTCCTACGAGCACCTGGTGAAAATGCGTGACGAAATCATCTCCCTCGGCATCGTTCCCGCCGTGGCAGAATGGTCCAAGGACAACGCAAATCTGTAGTATTTAGAGCGTCGCAGGTCTGTGCTTTGGCGTCGCAGGTCCGAAAATTTGGGCCTAACTGCGACACCACAGTCCACCAAATCCATAATAGCGTCGCAGGTTACCGATTTTTTTCGGACCTGCGACGCTTTACTTCACCACCTGCGACATCTTGTCGATAATGTGAATTATTATATCGGCCAGATCAGCAGGCCCAGCCTGTATGCCGCGAAGGCGAAGACCCAGGCCACGATAATAGTATAAGTGCACAGGAGAATGGCCCAACGCCATTTTCCTGTTTCGTTTTTAATGGCCACAAAGGTGGCGATGCAGGGGAAGTACAGCAGCACAAATACCATGAACGCCAGTGCGGCGGCGGTAGGGACTGTAGCCTTCAGCGCGGACTGCAGTACGGTATCGTTGTCCGTGCCCATGCCTTCGTATTCTTCGCCGTCTTGAGCATACATTACGCCCATGGTGCTGATGACCAGTTCTTTTGCTCCGATACCGGCAAGCAGTCCCACGTCCATCTTCCAGTTGAAACCGAGCGGCTCCATAGCGGGTTCGATAGCCTTTCCGAGTGAGCCAATATACGAATGCTCCTGCTGATAGGCTGTGGTTTCACCTTCGTGACGGGGGAAGTAACCGAGGAACCAGATAGCAATGGAGAACAGCAGGATGGTGGTTGCCATTTTCTCCAGATACTGCTTGCCCTTTTCCCAGGTGTGGCGCCAAATGGCCTTGCCGGTCGGAATCCGGTAAGGCGGAAGCTCCATTACAAAGGGAAGGTCGTCCTCTTTGACGAACTTGCTGAGTATGGCGGCGCTGAGTATGGCCAGGACTATGCCCAGCAGGTAAATACCCAGTAAAGCGGTGGCCGGGTTGGCGGGGAAGAACGCACCTGCGAACAGTACGAAAATAGGCAGCCTTCCTGCGCATGACATGAATGGAATGATGGCAATGGTGACCAGCCTGCTTTTTCGGCTCTCGATGCTGCGGGTGGCCATTATCGCCGGTACGTTGCAGCCGAAGCCCATTACCATAGGGATGAAGCTCTTCCCGTGAAGGCCTATACGATGCATCAGCTTGTCCACGATGAAAGCCGCACGGGCCATGTAACCGCTGTCTTCCATTATGGACAGGAAGAAATACAGTATCAGGATGTTAGGCAGGAATACGAGCACACTGCCGACGCCCGCAATAACGCCATCCACCAAAAGATCCTTAAACCATCCTTCGCTCATCCAAGACCCTACCACGTCACCAAGCCAGCTCACCCCGGCGTCAATCCAGTCCATGGGGTACTGCCCCACGGTAAAGGTTGCCCAGAAGATAAACCACAACAATAAGATAAAAATAGGGAATGCCAGCCACTGGCTGGTGACGATGGCGTCTATCTTGTCGGTGATGGTGCGCACGGGGCGCGCCTCCTGATATTTTTCGTATGTTTCGGCCAGGGCGCCCTGGATGAATGCATATTTTGCATCCACGATGGCGCTTTCCGGCGTTGTGTCCATAAGGGACTGGATGCGCTCCTGCTCCTTAGCGCGCGCCGCTTCAATCTGGCCGATATTGGGAACTCCGGAAAGCAGTTTTTCCACGTCCTTATCAGTCTCCAAATACTTGATGGTCAGATATCTGGTGGAATAGTGGGACTTGAGCTCCTCGTTGGATGCAATAAGCGGCTGAACGGCCTTGATACTGCGCTCTATTTCCGCGCCGTGATTGATGTGAATGTGCCTGGACAGCCTTGGCGCGGCGTTTTCGTAAACTTTAATTACAGTGTCGAAAAGCTCAGGGATGCCGCGCCCGTCACGACAAACAGTGGGGCAAACTGGCATACCAAGGAGATATCCGAGTTGCTGAATATCCAGCTTGTCACCTTTGTGCTCCAACTCGTCGTACATATTAAGGGCCATCACAACCCTTAAGTTCATGTCTATGAGTTGGGTGGTAAGATAGAGGTTGCGTTCTATGTTGGAGGCATCCACCACGTTCACCACCACGTCCGGCATCGTGTCCAGAAGGTTTTTCCTTACGTAGAGTTCTTCAGGCGAATATGCGCTTAAGGAATAAGTTCCGGGAAGGTCCACCAGGGTGATGTCGTAGTCCTTGAACTTGAAATGTCCCTCCTTTGCATCCACGGTTACGCCGGAATAGTTTCCAACGTGCTCGTGGCTGCCGGATGCAATATTGAACAGTGAGGTTTTGCCGCAGTTGGGATTGCCTACAAGGGCAACGCGGATATTGTGGTGGCGTTCTTCGGCCACGTGCGCAAGGGCTCTGTCCAGGCGCTCCTGCTCGTCAAGATCTCCGGGAAGGAATTGCAGATGCTCGTCCGTTACAAGTGCTTCGCGGGCTTCATCTTCCGTAACGACTTCTATCGTATTTGCTTCGCTCCGCCTGAGTGAAACCTTGTAGCCTATTATCTCATATTCGATGGGGTCTTTGAGCGGGGCATTAAGCACCACTCTTACCTCTTTTCCCTGGATGAATCCCATCTCTATCAGGCGTTTACGGAAGCTGCCGTGCCCGTTAACACGCACGATAACTCCTTTCTCGCCCGTCTTTAAATCGGAAAGTCTCATTGCCTAGTGTATCTTCCAAGATGCAAAGATACCGGCAATGAGACTTTTGGTCAATCCCTATTTGTGGGGATATGTGGCCGTCCATTACTAATAATTCGGTGCCTTTTTGGCTATGGCAACGTCGTGGGGGTGGTTCTCCTGCACCGTTGCGGGGCTTATGCGTATAAAGCGGGCACTGTGCAGGGCGTCGATTGAGGCGGCGCCGCAGTAGCCCATGCCGGAGCGGAGGCCGCCGACAAGCTGGTAAAGCACATCGGCCACGGGGCCTTTGTACGCGACGCGGGCAACCACGCCTTCGGGGACAAGTTTTTTCGCGCCTTTCTGGAAGTAGCGGTCGGCGCTGCCGGCCTGCATCGCGTCGATGGAACCCATGCCGCGGTAGCCTTTCATCTTTACGCCATCCACTTCGACCACTTCTCCCGGAGCTTCGTCGGTGCCGGCGAACATGGAGCCGCACATTACGCAGGTAGCGCCGGCGGCAAGGGCTTTAACTACGTCTCCGGAATAGCGGAGGCCGCCGTCGGCAATTACCGGGATATTTCCGGCGACTTCGGCCACATTTGCGATGGCGGTGAGCTGAGGCACGCCAACGCCCGCGACGATGCGAGTGGTGCAGATGGAACCGGGGCCGATGCCCACCTTGAGCCCGTCCGCGCCGGCGACGATCAAATCCTTTGCCGCATGGGCGGTGGCGATGTTTCCGACCACTACGTCAAGTCCCGGGAAAGCGACTTTTATGGCTTTCAGCGCATCCATCACGCCTTTCGAATGGCCGTGGGCCGAATCCAGCACCACTGCATCGACGCCTGCCTGAGCCAGCGCAGCTACCCTTTCCAGGGCATCTGCGGTGATTCCTACGCCGGCGGCCACTTTCAGGCCTTCGGCTTTCACTTTCGCCACTTCTTCGGCCTGCCGCTGTGCGCTCATGTTCTTGTGAATCACGCCTATGCCGCCTTCACGGGCCATCGCTATGGCCATCGGCGCCTCGGTGACAGTGTCCATTGCAGCCGATGCGAATGGCGCATCCAGTTCGATATTTCTGGAAAAACGCCCCTTCAGCGATACTTCGCGGGGAAGTACTTCGGAGTAGGCGGGGCAAAGCAGCACGTCGTCGAAAGTGATGCCGTCGGGAATAATTCTTTCAGAAAAACTCATTATTTTCTTATCTTTGTGTCCGTATGAGGAAGCTGTTTATCACTGTATTTCTGTTCCTGTGCTGGGGTTTGTCCTTCGCGCAGACCCGCACCTACGCCGACAATGCCTCAAATTCATTCGTCTTCGGCCTGGAGAGCTACCTTTACGGCGATGCAGGGGCCCTTCATTTCAGCGCTTTCGGCCGGGAATTCGTGGTTTCCATCAGCTCCGGTAACATTCTGGTGGACGGAGCCATGCTCTCGGAAGGTGTCGGCGACACAATTGTGGGCGTCCACGATTTCACCGGCGACAAGGAGGCGGAACTTGTTCTTGCCAGACGCACCGACAGCGGAATCAGCGCTACTGTCTTTGCCTTTAAAGGCGGTTCCTGGAAGTCTTTGGTCCAAATCTCCCAACCCGGAGCCTCCGAAATCCGCATTTTCCGTCAGGTTATATCGGTCCGAAGCGGCGAAGCCCTTCATTCATGGACCTGGCGAGGTGGCGGCTTCGACTACAAATCTAGCCTTCAGTAACGTGTATCAGCGATTTCACGGGGGCGATGTCTTCAAGCTTGCTCCTGCCGGGAAGGTCGTCGATCTCTACCAGAAACACGAAGTCCGTAACCTTTACGTTGTAGGTTTTTCCGCCTAAAGTAATCTTCTGGGCATTAAGGCCTGAGGCAAGGCCGCGTGCTGTGCCGCCAGTGGCCAGAATGTCGTCGAAGAAAGTGATTTCTATGGTGTCGCCGTTGATTTTGCTCGCGGCTATGTCGGATTTTCTGAAATAAACGTGGTCGGGGCCGTATTCCTTCATTATTTCCACCTGCACAAGGTCGCCTTGGGCAAAGGGGAGTTTGCCTTTCTTGCGGAGGGGAATTACGTTATGTACATCGATATCCTGCGCGTAGAGCATGGGCGCCGCGAAAAGGAAACCGCGGGCTTCGGGGGCGGCGATGTTTGGCGAGACGCACATGGCTGCAAGATCCTTGGTAAGACTGCGGAAGGTTTCCTTGTCCTGAAGGAGGGGGATGATATCCACGAAAGTCACTCCCTTTATGGGGAAGTCGGGATAAAAGTTGAGTTTAGATTTGTAATCCATGATTTATTCTACTGAATTCATGTCTATCAGGTTGTTCAGGATGGCGTAAACCGTAAGGCCGGCCACAGTCTTGATTCCCGTCTTGCGGGTGATGTTTTTCCGGTGGGTTATCACCGTATATATAGAAATGTTGTACAGATCGGCGATTTCTTTGTTGAGCATACCCTTGGCTACGCACACCAGAATCTCTTTTTCCCTGGGGCTGAGGTCGTCCGTGTCCGTTCTGGCTGCAGCAACACGTTCCTCCAGCTGTTTGGCGGCGGGGATAAGCACGTCGTCCTCTATGAATGTGTGCTTTTTCAGGTCCATTTCCAGCGCATCCAGGCTGCCGAGTACGTGATTCACATCTTCGTGCCGGCATTCCTGCGGAAGGGACATGGTGATAAGGTTCTTCAGGTCCGCCAGCTTTTCTTCCACGTTGGAATGGTTCTGTTCGTATTCGTCGATGGTATACTGCGGACCCTGCTGGCCGTTTAGCATGGCCTCGATGTATGGGAAGGCGATGTCTTCCTCGTAGGAGAAGTGGCTGATTAGCTCTTCCTTGTAGTCGGTGAAGAATTTCCAGAGGGTCTGGCGCTGATGCAGGGTGCATGGCTCCGTCATGCGCTCCAGGCTGGTTGCCAGGTTGGGAACCATCACGTCCATGTAGTAGCGATGGCTTTTCCTGAGGAAGTTAAGTATGTCCTGCAGACGTTCTTTTTCGATGCTTAGCTCGGCCATTTTGTGAAAAGTATTCACAAAGATATGTATATTTTTTGAAAAAGTGGACGTATATTTGTGCCGAAAAAGATGAAAACAGCCTTGAATATTGAATTGCCCGTACAGGGTGGATGCGTGCTGCTTCACGCCTGCTGCGCCCCTTGCTCCGGCGCCATCGTAGAGTGCCTGATGGAAAGGGGTATAAGGCCTGTGATATTCTACTCAAATTCAAACATTTATCCTCTTGAGGAGTATTCCCACAGGCTTAACGAGTGCCTTCGATATGCACGCAAGTGGGGTGTGGAAATAGTCGAGGACGTGTACGACCATTCGGACTGGGGCTCCTGCGCTGTAGGGCTGGAGAATGAGCCCGAACGCGGAGGCCGCTGTCTTCAGTGCTTCAAGTTCAGGCTGCTGCGTGCTGCGCAGTATGCTTCTTCGCATGGTTTCACCGTGCTTACCACCACATTGGCATCGTCAAGGTGGAAGAGTCTGGAGCAGGTGAACGAGGCCGGATACTGGGCATGTTCTCAGGTTTCCGGTGTCACATGGTGGCCGCAGAACTGGCGTAAAGGAGGCCTTCAGGAACGCCGGAACCAGATTCTGCGCGAGGAGGATTTCTATAACCAGCAGTACTGCGGATGTGAGTTTTCCCTGGAAAAAGTTGCTTTTCGGGAAAAATCGCAGTAATTTTGCGCCCGGATAATACGTTTTAACAACTTATAAAGTTATGAAGAAAGTTTTTGCAACCGTTCTCGGTGCAGCTCTCATGCTCATCGGAACACAGGCCTTCGCCCAGCTAAGCGTCGGCGTCGGCTACATCAATGCCTCTGATAAGACCGTTGCCACTGTCGGCGGCACCACCAAAACAGACAAAGCAGACCGCAATGGCTTCTATGTTGGTTTTGACTACAATCTTAACATCGTAGCAGGCCTCGGCGTTCAGACCGGTCTCTATGCCGATATGCTCTTCAGCAGCAGCAAGGATGAATACTATATCGCTACCGGCAATGCAAGGTTCACGGAAATCGACCTTAACATCCCCCTGAACCTTACCTACACCTTCCCCTTGAAGCGTGACTTCTCCATATTCATTTATGGTGGTCCCACTTTCCAGTATGGTGTATACAAGAATTACAAGTACACAACTTCTTCAACATGGACAGACAAGACTGCCACCACATCTGTTGACTACTACAAGGATGGCGGCCACAAGCCCTTCAACATCTACCTCGGTGGCGGCGCAGGCTTCCAGGCGGGCAACGTCCAGGTCAGGGTCGGCTACGATCACACCCTCATGAACATGGTCGACAGCGACAGTTACAAGCTCGGCCGTGGCCAGATCAAGATTGGTGTAGGTCTCGCCTTCTAATTTCCGGTCAGCGCATAATAGAATCCGTCGCAGAAGAATCTCTGCGACGGATTTTTTTACTTCGCCATGGCGGCTTCTACGTCGGCGGGGGCGATGGGGAGGCGGCTGTGGCCGAGGCGGCGGGCGCCGTCGGGAGTTACAAGGACGTCGTCTTCCAGGCGGATTCCGCCGAAGTTGTAGTAGGCTTCCAGTTTGGAGTAGTTCACGAAGTCCTTGCCCAGGCCTTCTTTCTTGAACTTTTCGATGAGTGCCGGGATGAAGTAAATGCCTGGTTCATCTGTGATTACATGGCCGGGGACAAGTTTACGGGCCATTCTCAGTGAGCCAAGTCCAAGCTGTTTGGCGCGGGTCTGGCCGGGGTCGTAGCCGACGAGGTTTTCACCGAGGTCTTCCATGTCGTGCACGTCAAGTCCCATGTTGTGGCCAAGGCCGTGGGGCTGGAACAGACCGGCGATTCCTGCGGCAACCATTTCGTCAAGGTCTCCTTTCACGAGGCCTAGGGCGCTGAGGCCTTCCAGCATCTTCCGTGCGGTGGCAAGGTGCACTTCGCGGTACGTAATGCCAGGCCTGGTGAGCGAGAATGCATGTTCGTTGCACTCGTAAACTATCTGATACACATCCCTTTGCATGGGAGTGAACTTTCCGGAAGTGGGATATGTCCGGGTGAAATCCGACGCGTAATGGAGGTTGCTTTCCACACCGGCATCTATCACCATCAGCTTTCCGGGTTCGATAACTTTGTCGTGCAGGTGGTTGTGCAGGGTTTCGCCGTGCTGGGTGAGGATGGTGGGGAAGGATACGCCCCAGCCTTTTGCAAGAGCAACGCTTTCCATTTTACCGACTATGTCCTGCTCTACGATGCCGATCTTGATGGCGTCCCTGGCTGCTGAATGCATTTCCACGCCAAGGTCGCATGCTGCATCGATGGCTTCGATTTCAATGTCTTCCTTTATCAGACGCAGGGAAATTATTGCTTTTATCAGCGGTTCCGACACTCTTTCACCGATATTTTCGCAGCCTATCAACTTCATAAGCTTGAGGGTGTTGAAATAGCGCGAAGGATTTATGTAATGGACTTTGCGTCCGGCCTTGCGTGCGTCGCGGATGTCTTTTTCCAGCTGCCCGTAAGGTTTATAGGCCGATATTCCGCAAAGCGCGGCTTTGGATGCCACGGACGGCTGGGGCCCCATCCAGATAATGTCGTCGATGTCCACGTCGTCGGCATAGAGTGTTTCCTGCCCGTTGTCGATGTCCAGGACGGCGGCCATCAGGGGCTCGTCCAGGCCCAGGAAGTACAGCCAGGTGCTGTCCTGGCGCCATTTATAGCAGTTGTCCTTATACTGGGCCGGGGCTTCGGCGTTTCCGATTAAAAGTATAACTCCGCTCTGGCCTTCGGCGCGCATTTTCTCCAGCAGCGCCTTCCTGCGGTTTTTGTAAATAATAGTGTCGAACATGGGTCTTGGATTTTGTTTCTCCAAAGATAATCAATAATTTTGTGTTCCGGAAAAGTTTATGGATATGTATTATCTGGCAACGGTGCTTCCAATGATGGTCTGCCTTGTATGGACGGCCGTCTTCCTGCTGGATTACCGCAAGAACGATCCTGCACGTCGCATGCTCGCTGTTTTCGGCATAGCGTCGACGCTTCTTTATGCATGCCATTACCTGCATTTCAACCAGCTTGATAATACTTTTTCGGACAGCCTGTACTTTCTTTGCAACCTGTCCGTCTATCCGATATACAACCTGTACGTTCGCAGGCTCACCAGGCCTGGCTGGAAGCTGACTCCACGCGCTCTGTTGTGGTTCCTGCCGGCGATGCTGGTGTTTCTCTGGTCCATAAGCGGCCTATCGGCAAAATACGGCGGCCCGAAGACCGGATTCGTGGTGCAGCTGCTTTTCCCTCTGGTTTCTGTGGCCGCCAGCGTGGATGCTCTCCTTCAGCTGATACGCTTCCGCAGACTCGCCGGCGATTTTTATTCAGGCGCCGAAGAATCCCGCCTGGATCCCATTTTCGTACTGATCGGCATACAGCTTTTCACCACTGTCGCGTCCTTCGTGATTAATTTCGTGGGCAGGAAGGCGTTTGAGGGGAGTGACTCGCTGATTATTCCGTCGCTGTTTTTCGCAATTCTCCTGTTCGGAATTTTTTATATCGGGAACAGCACTGACGTCCTGGCTGAAGAGATGAATCATGAGCCAAAGCCTCTGCCTCAGGCCGATAATCAGCACGGGTTCAGCGAAGAGCAGCAGAAACAGCTTATGGAAAAGATAGAATGGCAAATCCGCGACCGTCAGCTGTTCCGTACCAAAGGCCTTACCATCGCTGAACTTGCCGAAGCAGTGGGCTCGAACCGCTCCTACGTTTCATATTGCATCAATACGTTCACTGGATCCTCTTTCTCCGAATACATCAATAAAGCCCGCGTGAATTACGTTCTGGAGCTTATGGCCGGTGACGAACAATTAACCCTGACTGAAATTGCCGACAGGGCCGGTTTTACGGAGCGCACGTCCTTTTACCGCGCTTTCAAAAAGGTTGTCGGGGAATCACCGAGCACCTATATTGCCCGCAAATAAGGCAAAATTTACCTTTTGCAACAACAATTTTACCTTTTGCCACCGTCCTTTTGGGTTAATTGTAGGCATAAGGTTATATTTGTAACTGCCAGTAGACAAACCTATTTAAACCATACTAATCATGAAAAAAACTTTCTTTGCTCTTGCAGCAGCTGCAGCAATGCTCTTTGCAGCTCAGAACGCTAGCGCACAGCTTTATTTCGGCGGCTCCGTTGGTTTCACGTCCACCACTCTGGTTAACGGAAACAACAAGACTTCGGGCTCGTCCTACAAGCTCTCTCCTGAAATTGGTTACCAGATTAATGACCGTATCGCAGTTGGCGGAACCGTAACAATCCAGCGTGGTCTTCCCTACCTGGGCTCCTTCGACACCAACGATCTTAAGGGCTTCATCACTGCCGCCGGTAGCGCATCTGTCGACCTTCGCGCTGACAATTCTCGTTTCAACGGTTTCCGCATTGCTCCTTATTTCCGTTATGTCCTGGTCGACACACGCCGCTTCGACCTCTTCGTAGATGCAGTCATCGCTTATGGTTCGCTTTCCAGCCAGGTTAAAGACGGCAACAATGTCTGGCAGGATGGTGGCAAGTATAACCTCCTTGAATTCTGCGCCCGTCCCGGTTTCCGTCTCAAATTCGACGGTGGCCGCTTCTCCATCGTAGGCCGTCTTGGTTCCCTCGGTTACCAGACCCTCAGCCAGGCCAACACTACCACAAAGCTTAACCGTTTCGGTCTTGACGTGGACACCAACAACATCATGCTCGGTTTCTGCATCAGCCTGTAATATCGATTCGTAATATTGGGTGGTCTTTCAGCCCGTCCGGCTGGGGGACCACCTTTATTTAAGATTAGCATGAAAAGAGTATTTATCATCGCTTTTGTCGCAATTGTTTCGGCCTTGGTTTCCTGCAATCAGAACGCCGAAATCGCAAAACTTTCAGCTCAGATAGATTCCCTGACGGTCGCCGTTCAGCAGCTTCAGTCCGATCAGTTCGAGATGAAAGACCAGATTCAGGCACTTCAGCGCAAGAAATCTTCTTCGACTCAGCAGACCGCTTCTGCCGCACAATCAGAATCTTCATCCAAGGCTTCTTCCGCGCAGGAAACTTCTGCGAAATCAAAGTCAGAGGTTAAGTCCGAGGCTAAGTCCGAGTCTAAGTCCGAGTCCAAGTCGGAATCCAAGTCTTCCGCTACTGCTACTTCGGCATCGGTCTCCGGTTATTACATGAAGATAGGCACGAAGAGTGAACTCAAGAGCGCCGGCCTTCTGGATAAGAACGTGATCAAGAAAGGTATCGTTAATACCGAGGGGCTGAATATGTCGATTTTCAAGAAGATTGATATCCGTTCCACCCGCGAGATAAAGATAAAAGCGTACAAGCCCAAGCTCCTCACAAATCATCCCAATAAGTCATACGAAATGAAGCTGGATGAGGACTCAGAAGAGGATATCACTTACCTGAAGATTAAGGACATTGACGCTTTCTGGAGTCAGTCCCACTTCCTTGTAATTCAGTACTAGCAGTTATTATAATGCAAAAACGGCCCGAAGTGCTCCTTCGGACCGTTTTTATGCTTGTACTCGATTAGTACTTGTCTTCGATTTCGTCTTCCCTGTCTTCGATATAATCGACGAAGGCATCACGGATGCGCTCGGGGATGGAACTGTCGTTCTTGATCTTCTTTTCGATTGACCATAGCTGATCTTCAATCTGCTTTGCGCGTTTCTTGTTGCCGTTTCTGAGGGCGCTGTCGTAATTGGAGAGAAGGCCGTATACGCCGTATTTCTTGCAGAGTGAGTTGACAGAGAGGGGCTCGTTGTCCAGGCCTGCGGATCCGGAGATTGCGTTTCCGGAGTTGAAGTCCATGCGGACGCCTTTAGTCCGAGAGAGAAGCTCGTTTGCTTCTTTGCTGGTGAAGTATTTTTTACGGCCGTCTTCCGAAACTGAGAAGACGATGGTGCGCTCTACATTGTCTCCGGAGTTATAAACGGGGACCATGTTCTCGAGGTCTTCGCCTACGAGAACGAAGCCGTCCCTTAGGCGTATGCCTCTGTCGTCAAGGGGAATTAGGCTGATTTCCAGGGCGCCGATTTTGGATTTGGTCTCTTTGCGGACGGGAACTACTGCCTGTACTACCCATTCCTTGTTATTGTCAGGATTGGGTGCGGTGTAAAGTTTCACATCTGAACCAAGGCTGAATGCAGTGAAGGCGTTACCTGCAAATTCTACGGTTCCTTTGGGGACGTAAAGCTCTTGTGGTTTTCCCGAGCATGCGATGGCTGCCATTACTGCAGCGGCAAGATAGAGGATTCTTTTCATTGTATTTTGCTTTGTTTTAGTTGCTGCCTGCTAATCTACAAAGATAGTCCTATTAGATATTAAAGGAAACCGGAATGGTTGCAAATCATCAATTGTGTGTTGCTATTCGTAAAAAGAATGGAATTAAAACGTTTAATAGGAAAAGCGCGTGGAAATTGCTAAATTTGCGTGCTATTTAATAGGTATATATGGCAAGTCATATTAAAGACATTTCTCTGTGGGAAAGCGGTGAGCTCAAACTTAGCTGGGTACGTTCCCACATGCCCCTTCTTGAGGGTATAGAGAAAGATTTCCGCGAATCAAAGCCGTTCAAAGGATTGAAGGTGGCTTTGAGTGTTCACCTTGAAGCCAAAACTGCGCACCTCTGCGAGGTCTTGGCAGCCGGTGGTGCTACAATGTTCGTTACCGGTTCAAACCCCCTGAGCACCCAGGATGATGTTGCAGCGGCATTAGTCCACGAAGGCCTCAATGTATTTTCAATCCATGGCTGTACTGAAGAAGAGTATTTCAAGGACATCCGCAGTGTTCTAGAAGTCGGCCCCAATATCATTATCGACGATGGGGGAGACCTTGTAACAACAATCCATAAAGAGTTCCCGGAGCTTGTCCCTGGCGTTATCGGAGGCTGTGAGGAAACCACAACTGGTATTCTTCGGCTCAAGGCAATGGCCGCTGCGGGTGAGCTTAAATTTCCGATGATGCTGGTGAACGACGCGGACTGCAAGCACCTTTTCGACAACCGCTATGGCACCGGCCAGAGCGTGTGGGACG
>CAMOIT010000009.1 GCA_946616285.1 uncultured Bacteroidales bacterium
CCCGGAAAGCCTTCCGACGACACGCCGGTGGACCCTACGGGCGGGTACACTCCGGCAGGTTATCACCTGGTCTGGAGCGATGAGTTCGACTCGCAGGTGAAGCTGTATTCCAACTGGCACTTCGAAAGCGGCGGTACCGGCTGGGGCAACCAGGAGCTTCAGTATTACTGCGACGGCGGCATCTACGAGCCCACCGGCCAGCAGACGGCTTTGGTGAGCGACGGTACGCTTAAAATCAAGGCCTACAAGATTACGCCGTCCTATGCGTCCGACAATTGCGAATATATTTCGACCCGTATGAATACCAACGAGTACTGGCAGCACGGATACATCGAGATGCGCGCCAAGCTTCCCACCGTCAGGGGGTGCTGGCCGGCTTTCTGGATGCTGCTCAAGGATGGTCCTTACTGGGTTCGCGATCCTTCGCAGACGGGTGCCGAAATCGACCTTATGGAATATGTCCCGGGCGACAGCCCCAACAAGGTATGGTTCTCGGCGCACAGCTACAACGCCACCGGCGAGGCCGGCCCCAACACCGGGTACGTGGATCCCGCCACGGGCATCAAGCACCCCTATTCGGACTATGCCAAGGTCAGCACCCCTCAGGACTGGCACTGCTACGGAATGGAATGGACCCACGAGTATATCCGTGCCTATTTCGACGGTGAGGAGTACTTCTACGCCCCGAACCCCGTTCCAAACATTGTGGACCTTGCTACCTGGCCCTTCGACCAGTATTTTAACCTGAAGCTGAACCTGGCCATCGGCGGCACCTGGGGCGGCACCCCCGCTGCCGATTTCAAAGAAGCCACCTACGAAATTGACTGGGTAAGAGTTTATCAGAAATAACATTACTGTGACAAAGAATAATTATACACCCCCCTTTACCGAGGTAGTCAGGCTGCAGATAGAGCAGACTGTAGCAATCTCTTACGACTCTAACGACCGCACGGAGAAAATGACCCGCATAGACGATGATGAGTACCTTTAACAGATGACAACGATGAAACATATTTGGAAATACATGATCGTTGCACTGGCAGGTCTCTCGCTCCTCGCGTGCAACAAAAAAGAAGAAATAGTCCCGGATGAGAAACCGGCCGGGAAATACACCTACACCATTGCAGTGGCCGGAGATACCAAGTCCCATCTTGCCGGCGATCACATGGCCTGGGATGAAACAGACATGATTGGTTGGTTTATCAATAACAATGCATTCGATTGTTCGGAGATTGATATAGAAGCCACGCCTCGTACTTTCGAGGTCAGCAGCTCAACGGCTCTCCCCGCCAATTCCATGGTGTACGCCTTCGCCCCCTGCTATCCTTTAGTGTATGAAACCACTCCGACCAAGACGGCCGCGCCGCTTTCAATACCCGTCAGTCAGAGCGGAACTATTTCGGATGCGATGCCTATGGTTTCCGTACCAATCGAAATTGCGGATCCGGTTGCAGCTTCCACCGACAAACCCATTGCCGAGGCCAAATTCATCAACCTGGGTGCTGTGATTGAGTATAACATTTATACCACAAACGCTTCCTACAATGCGGAAAAGGTGCAGAGCGTAAAGTTTACTTCCAATTCCAACATTGCCGGTGACTTCTCCGTGAACTTGACCACGGTGGCAGAGAATGCCATTCCCGTTCCTTCTGGCCTCACCGAAGACACGGTCACCTCTACGCTGGCTTCCGCCACCACCGTCGGTGGCAGCAAGGCCACGGGTATCAAGGTCTATCAGGTCATTGCTCCCGGCACCTGGTCCGGTACTGTTACCGTGACCACGGACGCTGCCGTTTACGAATATCCTGTTACCAGCAAGGAATTCAACCGTGCCACCATCAAGACCCTCAATGTGGACCTGGCCAGCGCCAACGCTACGAGGATTTCTTTGGTAGAGTATATGCTTACTGCACATCAGTGGGAGCTGAAGGAAGTTCAGGAAGTCGGCGTTATCTGCACGTCAGCTACAGGAAACAAACTGACATTAAACAGTAATCACACAATGGCTTTTGACTGTTCTGCTAACAGTAATCAAACATATGATCATACCTGGTCTGGTGGTTTGATTGCGCCAAACAAATATGGTGAAGTTGCCAATATGAGGTGGTCCACGACCTCAAGCGGCGATATGGATTATCTCACTGTTACCGATGGTTTCCTGTTGGTGTTTGCTCAGGCATCTATGACAGGCGAATATGAAATTGAAGAATTGACAGATAGTAAACTGAGGGTTAAGATTACTACTTATGACGAGGCGTGGACGCTTAAGTTCGATGCTGTAAATGACTCCCCGACGCCTGGCGTAGAAACAACTTGGGACCATACAATTGCATCTGGAGATTTTGGCCTTACTGAAACAGTTGAAAATGCTGAGTCAATTACTGCGACAATAAGTGGTAAAACATGGACTGTTTCCACAGATTCTCATTATTACTGCATCAAGGAACAATGGCCGTGGGCAGGACTTGCCTTATGGTGTGCTAATGGTTGGAATAATAATGCCCTCTTGCTTACTCTGGAGAGTTCTGACTTTGATGGCGTTATTTCAAGCGTAGGAATAGACCTGTCATTAGCGGGAAATGAGCACCAACTGGTAAGTTGTTCTGTGGGTGGAACATCTTACGGCTCGCAAGAAATCAATAACGATGATGAGAAGCATCCCCAACAGACAGTGACATTTACCGGTTCGTCCTCTGGGACAATTGTAATTACAGTGGATAATAGCCTTACTTGTGGAATACCTATGATGTTCCGTGGGCTCCACGTAACATATACTCCTGACTGACTGCCGGATTCCGAGCCCTCCCATTCGGGAGGGTTCCCCCCGGCAGGGTATACCCTGGCATGGAGCGACGAGTTTGATGACGGAGAGGACCTCGCCGACAACTGGACTTTCGAGTCCGGCGGAACAGGCTGGGGCAACAATGAGCTGCAGTATTACTGCGCAGGCGGGTCATACAACTACAAAGGGACAACATACAACACTGCATCGGTGAGTGAAGATGGTACACTAAGGATAACGGCATACAAAATATCCGGCGACCAAAAGCCTGACAACCGTTCCTATCTCTCGGCCCGAATGAACACCAAAGAGAGCTGGCAATACGGCTATTTCGAGATGCGCGCAAAGCTGCCTGTAAAGGCAGGCTGCTGGTCGGCGTTCTGGATGCTACCAAAAGATGGTTCTGCCTATGTGCGGGACGCAAGTATGGACGGCGGTGAGCTTGACATACTTGAGCATGTGCCAGGAGAAGATGAAAACGCAATTCACTTCTCGGCCCACAGTTATTATACGACCGGAGAAGCCGTAGGTGAAGGCGATTATGTCGACTATATCCACCCTGCGAGCGGAGCTCATTATAGCTACACTTCCTATGGCACCGTAGCAGATCCCACTGCGTGGCACATCTATTCGATGCTTTGGACTGAAACTGAAATCAGGGCATTCATCGACGGCGAGCAGTACTACTACGCTCCCAATCCTTACCCCGGCACGGTCGATCTGCCTCACTGGGGTTTCGAGCAGGAGTTCTACATCAAGCTCAATCTCGCAGTCGGCGGAGACTGGGGCGGAACTCCCGCCAATGATTTCAGCGCTGAAACCTTCGAGATCGACTACGTAAGAGTATACCAGCAATAACGTTTCAGGTCAGTATTTTTTGGCTAAACCGCGACACTTATCGGCCCTTCACGCCCCCGAGTGTCGCGGTTCAGCCGTTTTTCCCGGACCCGCGACGTTTTGAAATAAGGCGGCAGTATTCGTTCAATCCGATAGGATGTTCATCAACTCGGTGTTAAACCAGATGTATTCCTTTCCAACCTTTTCCTTGCTGAGCATACCCAGAGATTCCAATTCAGCAAGGTATTTCTTGGCGGTGTTTATGCTCTTTATCTTGTCTGAAAGAAGATTCTTAGGCCGGATGTATGGTTGCTCAAACAGTTTTGGGATATCCATCCTGGCTACAGGAAGCTTGTTATCCAGCATGACCTTGCGTGTCTTTTCCATCAGGGCTTTTATGCGCAAAATCTTGTCGGTGGTGTATTCGGCAGTCTGGGAAACAGCTTCCAGCATATATATAATCCATGGTTTCCACAGCAACGTGCCTGTTATACTGTTGAGCCTGTAATAGTAGTCGTCCTTATTCTGCAGAATGTAGGCACTAAGATACAGAATGGGCAAATCCAGCAACTGCTTTTGAATCAGATACAGGATGCATAGTATTCGTCCGGTACGGCCGTTGCCGTCACGAAATGGATGTATCGCCTCGAACTGATAGTGAGCCATGGCCATTTTCAGCAGAGAATCTAACGGATACTTTGTATCGTCATTCAGAAAATCAATGAGCTCTGCCATTTTCTTCTCGACCACGCCTTTCCCTCTGGGAGGAGTATAAACAGTTTCAGCTACCATGGACCCCCAACCCCTTTTCTTGATGACTACCTCTGCCTGGTAAGGGCGAATTCCGTCTTTCGTCCGTTTTACTTCACGGTAAACGTCAATTATAGTTTCCAGAGTCAAGTTCTTGTCGGCCACGATGTCCTGATAACCCTTCCAAAGAGCTTCCCTGTAGTGAAGAATCTCTTTCGCCGGGCCTTCCAGATAATCATCCTCCTGATATGACAGTGAACGGTAGAGTTCGTCATCGGTCGTGAAGATATTTTCTATTGCGCTACTGGCTTTGGCTTCCCTCAGCGCGATGGTGTTCACAAAGATAGACTGATTGGGGAGCGTGGATGCAAGGCCCTTCAATTCTGCCAAGCGACGACTGGCCTGCATAAGCTTATTGACTACATCCTCGTCATGATATAATACAGTTGCAGGAGGCAGCGGAGGCAACTGATTGTATGGTATGTTACGGTCGTATGCTTCCATTTTTTTGACAGTTTTTCCTTCAAGTGTCAAAAATAGCGAAATTTTGACAGAAACAAAAAGAATCTGTCAAAAACAAGTGCTAAAAATTTCCACCGGCTTTAAACGCAAGGCCGGTTTTTCGTGTATATAGGGGTAGAAAAATAATAGCCAATTATAGTCATGACTATGAAACACCCGTACATCTCTCCCGGAACAAGGCTTCGGGAAATGGACTTGGAGGCGCTCCTGTGCGTCTCCTTCAACAGTCACAACAACACGGAAATCGTGGAGTTTGACGACGAATTCGAAGACGAAATCTTTTCTGACAACTAAAAGCCGGCCATGATGAAACACATTCAGTACTTTGCATTCGTGGCTGTCGCCACAATCGCGCTGGCCGCATGTCGCCAGGAAGAGAAACCTTCCGTAACCCCTACTCCGGAAGGCCCTTACACTTACGTTCTTGCCATCGACGGCGCCACCAAGGCTGTGTTCGAAGAAGACCACATGGCCTGGGAAGAAGGCGACCTTATCGGCTGGTACACCGACAAGGCGGGAAGCTCAGAGGTGGATATGAACACCGATCCCCGCAGCTTTGTCGTCAGCAGCACCGACCCTCTGGCTGCAGGCTCCACCATCTACGCCTACGCGCCTTACCAGGACGGTGAGCTGGACATTACCGCCGCTCCGTTCTCCATCCCTGTCACACAGGACGGCAGCACCATCTCGAGCTGCATGCCACTGGCAGCTATTCCTGTCGTGATTGGTGAGAACCTGGCAGCCGGCGATACACCAATTGCCTCGGCCCAGTTCATTAACCTCGGCGCCCTGGTCCGGTATAACGTATACTCATCCGACACAGAGTTCGCCGCCGAAACAGTGGAAAGCGTGGCATTCACCGCAAATTCGCCCATCGCCGGTGACTTCACCATGGATCTCACCGCTTTGGATATCAACGCCGTGGAGCAGGGAACCCTTCCTGACCCTTATGCCGCTCTTACCGAATCCACCGTAATATCAGTCCTTTCCACTCCAGCAGCAGTCGGTGGGGCCAAGGAAAACGGCGTAAAACTGTACCAGGTCATCGCCCCCGGCAGCTTCAGCGGCACCATCACGGTTACCACCGACAAGGCCGTGTACACCTACACCCTTGCCAGCGCACTTGACTTCGAACGCGGCCATCTGCAGCCTATCAACCTTGACCTCGGCAGCAGCAAGGCTACGCGTATTTCTATGGTAGAGTACCTGCTGACCTCCCGCAGCTGGAAGCTGACTGGAGTGAAAGAGGTTGGTAACAGTGTGACTACTTCCGTAGGCAATATCCTGACGCTGAACAGCGACGGCACTATGGCATTCGACTGCACGGCCAATAACGGACAAACCTACGACCACACCTGGGTGGGCGGGCTTATCGGTCCGGACGACTACGGAAATGTCAGTGATATGGGCTGGTCGCTCTCTAACGAAAGCGGAACAGACTTTATTACTGTAACCGACGGTTACCTTCTGGTATTTGCCCAGTCAGACATGACTGGCGTCTATGAGATCAAAGAACTGTCCGAGACCAAGCTGACTGTGGATATCGAAACTTGGGGTGAAGTCTGGACCCTTCAGTTCGATGCAGTAGAAGATACTCCTACGCCCCCCACTCCTCCCACTCCCGCGACAACGGAAGAACTTCTGATTGCCCACAGCTGGGTGCTGACAGGAGTGAAAGAAGCCGGTAACAGTGTTACTACTTCCGTGGGTAACATCCTGACTCTGAGCAGCGGCGGCAGCATGTCATTTGACTGCACGGCCAACAATGGACAAACCTTCGACCACACCTGGGTAGGCGGTCTGATTAATCCCGACGACTATGATCCGGTGAGCAGTTTCAGCTGGTCAGTTTCATCCGAAGGAGAGAAGACCTTCCTGAACGTCGAATATGGATACCTGCTGGTATTTGTCCAGGCAGACATGAATGGCGTCTATGAAATCAAGGAACTGTCCGAGACCAAGCTGACGGTGGATGTCGAAACTTGGGGCGAAGTCTGGACTCTTCTTTTCGATGCGGCAGAATAATCAATCACACACACATAAACACACACTATGAAAACTAAAAGCATTCTTCTGGCAGCCGTGGCAGTAATGAGCCTGGCAGCATGCCACAGGGAGCCGGTCGGCCCCGTAGAAAAGGAGTTCACCGCGGGCTTCCAAACCAAGACCTCAGTCGCTTATGACGAGGCCAGCAACAAGTACGCCATCTCCTGGGAAGCAGGGGACCAGGTGAGCATCTTCGACGGCGAAGCAAACAACGTATTCACCGCCAAGGAAGCCGGCCTGTCCACCACCCTTACCGGTCAGGCCAAGGACGCCAACACCTACTATGCGCTCTATCCTTACGCAGCAAATGCGGCGCTCAACGGCGCCGTCATTTCCACTGCAATTCCTGCATCGGCAGCATTGACGGCCGACGGATCGGCACACTTCGCCAACATTTCCGTCGCCAAGACCAGCGGCACCACCCTCAGCTTCGCAACCGTCGTGGGTATGATCAAATTCACCCTTGGCGCCGAAGCAACCGGCATCAAAGAGATCCACATCAAGGCCGTTGGCGGTGAAACCCTCGCCGGCAGCGCCTCCATCGACATGAGCGGCAACCCCGTCCTCAGCATCGCTGACGGCGTAAGTAGCATCACCGTAACCCCTGCCTCCGGCAACGTTTTCGAAACCGGACACAGCTACTATGTGGCAGCTGCCCCTGCGACTCTCGCAAGCGGTATCGCCCTTGAATTCGTAACCGCAAACGGCAAGGTGACCAAGACCCAGGAAAAGGCCCTTACCATCAGCGCTGGCAAAGTTATGAACATTGGTGTCATCAACAGCATCGACGACGTTCCCGAACCCATAATGGAATGCCCCTACCGGCACGAATTCGCCAACGGTGACTTCGGCATCGGCCCCATCTTCGACTGGGGTGGCTGGGAAGACGGCTACTACTTTGACATGCTCACCAACCCGGATGTCCTTTCCGGCGCTACTTGGAACATAACCGATACCGGTTACTACGAGTGGGCAGGTACTGAAGGTTGGAGAAAGGGTATCCAGCTTGGTACCGGCAATATGACCGTCTCTAATTTCGCCCTGTCTTCGACTTCCTTCCCTGGCGTAATCACCAGCATTACCCTTGGCTACAACTCCGGTATTACCGACGGCCAGAGCCTGGTAGCAAGCTGCACGGTGGGCAATGCCGTCTTCGGCGCTCCCGTGGCACACGGTGACGGTGACTATGAGGCCGTCTTCAATGGCAGCGCATCCGGCGACATCGTGATTACCCTTAACTCTACCACCAAGGGCGCCGTCTACCTGTATTATCTGTACGTAGAATACGATCCGGACGGCACTCCCGTGGAGCCCGGCGACGATCGCGAGGAAACCGCAGGATTCCAGGATCTGACTGGTGAAAACTATGACGTTCAGTGGTAAAAGAATCCTTGCCGCGCTAACGCTTATTACGGTTTTTGCGGCATGCAGTAAAGAGCAGAGCGTTTCCGTCGTCTCCGCAGACGACGGAAACGGCTCACTCGTCTTTACAGCTGGATTCGATACCAAAACGTCCGTTTCCCCTGGCGGAAGCACTTATTCCATAAGCTGGATAAGCGGCGACCTGGTGAGCCTTTTCGACGGCGTGTCCAACAACGCCTTCACGGCCCAGAGCACCGGAAGTTCTACAACCCTGAAGGGCAAGGCTGCCAATGCAGGCACCTACTATGCCCTTTACCCTTATTCGGCAGGGGCGTCGCTTTCCGGGACCGTCATCTCCACGTCTATCCCGTCTTCGGTCAAGGCTTCGGCCGACGGAAGCACCGGCTTCGCCAACCTTTCCGTTGCCAAGACCAGCGGCACGAACCTGATCTTCACAACAGTGGCCGGCGTGCTGCGCTTCATCCTGGGCGGCACATTGATGAACGTCAGTGAAATCCGCATTTCGGCCCTTGGCGGCGAAGCTATTGCCGGCAGCGTTACCATCGGCATGAGCGGTACTCCCGCACTGACCGTTGCCGCCGGTGTCAGCACCATCAGCGTTATACCGGCCTCCGGCAGCGTTTTTGCCACCGGGCACAGCTACTACGTGGCGGCAGCGCCTGGAACCCTTGCGAGCGGCATAAAGCTGGAGTTCGTCACCCCTTCCGGAACGGTAACGAAGACGCAGAGCAAGGCGCTGACCATCAAGCCCGGCGTGGTGCTTAACCTTGGCACCATCGGAGACTCGTCCCCTTCTGACGGCTTTGCGCCGGCAGGCTATTCGCTGGTATGGAGCGATGAATTTACGGACGGGGAGGACCTCTCCGACAAGTGGACTTTTGAAAGCGGCGGCACCGGCTGGGGCAACGACGAACTGCAGTATTACTGCGCCAACGGCGTGTACTCCCGTACCGGGCAGCAGACGGCCTTCGTGAGCGACGGAACGCTGAAAATCAAGGCCTACAAGGTCACTCCCCGGAGCGACACGGACAACTGCTCCTACATCTCGGCCCGTATGTCCACCAAGGACAGGTGGAAGTACGGCTACATAGAGATGAAGGCAAAGCTTCCGGTCGAAGCCGGCACCTGGTCGGCCTTCTGGATGCTTCCCAACCCGAACAAGTATCCTTCCTGGGTGCGGGACGAATCCTGCAAAGGCGGCGAACTGGACATCATGGAATATGTGCCGAACGACAACCCCGACGTGTACTACTTCTCGGCGCACAGCTACAACGCCACGCCCGAAGCAGGCAGAAGCAGCGGCTATGATGATCCCACTACCGGCAAGCACTATCCGTACTACGGCCAGACGGACATCAGCAATCCTGGCGGCAAGTGGCACTATTTCGGGATGGAATGGACCCACACCTATGTGAAAGCCTTCATGGACGGTCAGCAGTTCTACTATGCTCCCAATCCATTCCCGAATTACCAACCGGCCGACAGCAACCCCGACTGGGGCTTCGACAAGGATTTCTACATCAAGTTGAACCTTGCCATCGGCGGCAGCTGGGGCGGAGCAGTGGATAAGAATTTCAGCGAATCTACCTACGAAATCGATTGGATCCGCGTCTACCAATAGGCGCGGATTTTTTTGCGGCAGTGATACTCAATAGTTCGTTAATTTGTTCCCAGTCCTAAGCGGCTCTGGTATGAAATGGCGCATTCTCGCAGGAGTTCCTCACACTCGGCGACAGAAGGAATTCTCCATCCTCCACCAAGAAGAACTCTGGCGGCATCATCCTCCATATCAAGAGAATTTTTGTCATCACAAAGACCGCTACCGGACCAATGGTCATTTTCCCCGGCAGGGCAATACTTTGTGACGATATCTTCACCGCTTCCCGCCCACTTATAGTTTTCCCAGTTGTACTCATACTTGGGGCTTGTCTCTCCCCATGAGAAGTAGGCCCCGTATTCTTCCGGAGATGTGGCACCCAGATTGAATTCAGACCATTTAACGGAAAGCCCCAGGTCTACATGTCCGCATGAAAACGTCCCAGGTCTGGGAGTAGAACGTCGCAGGTCCGAAAAAAAACGCTGAACTGCGACGTTCTGTGCCGTGAGATAACGATTTGCGTCGCAGTTCGGCCTAAAAAAACGGAACTGCGACAGCAAGTGTGTGACCTGCGACGAAATAGCACAGACCTGCGACGGTTTGGCGAGGATGGGCCGTGACAGACAAGGTCCCTGACCGGGCAGCGTTCGCAGGTGGCGCTTGGCCTCATCCTTGCCAACCAACGTACGCGTTCTCCGTGGCGTGGACCCTTCGCTTGACGCAGAGGCAGTCCGCGTAGTTTCCAGCTCCCCCAAGTGGAAGCCCGGACGTCAGCGCGACCGCGCCGTTAAGGTTACCTACACCTTCCCCGTGATTTTCCAGCTCCGCTAAGCCACGGTTCATCAGAGATTCTAAAATGCCGGTCCGGAAAGGTCGGCATTTTTCGTTCATGTGTCACTAATCAGAACGGATAGCCCACGCCGAAGTTGAGGCGGAGGGCGTCAAGGACGCTGGGCATGTTGTAATAGGTGGTGATGGGCCGGGTGTAATCGGGAGTCAGTTCCTTGGTGTACTTGTATGTCTGGTAGGGAGCGTGGATGGCGAAGCCCAGGTCCAGGCGTATGACAAGGCCGTCAAGGTCCAGGCGGATTCCGGCACCGGTTCCCAGGGCTATTTGGTTGGCAAGGTAGGGGTTGTTGATAATTCCGTCATACAACTTCTCCGTCAGGCCCATAAGCTGCGCAAACGCCTCATAGTCTTCCGGATCCAGCTGATCCAAGGTATTACGCCAGTTCCACGTGTTGCCTGCATCCACGAAAACTGCGCCGTTGATTTTCCACACAAGGGGGAAGCGGAGCTCAGCGTTGGCCTCCAGTTTTATGTCACCTGAGTGGAAATAGTTCTGGTTGAATTTGGTGCTGTGGAAATTACCCGGTCCGTAGGAGTAAGGCTCGGCCGCGCGCATGCTGTTGGTGCCGCCGGCATATAGGGCTTCTGAAAGCGGGGATTCCACAGAGTTTCCAAGCGGCAGGTTGGCACCGGCGTAAAGGCGCGTTGCAAAGCAAACACGCTCCGTAATATTGAACTTGTTCCACAGTTCCGCCGTCAGCTTAACAAACTGATTGAAGGGTATTTTGCCGAAAGATTTATCCTTCTCGTTCCACTTGTGCCCGAAAGCGCAATAAATGGCGTTCGTCAGGTTTCCCGCTTCCTTGATTTCCACGTCGATCATGGTATTGACCGCCCGTCCGGACCGGTAATCGTTATAGGTCACAGCATAGCCGACAGCAGGAACAAGCTCGTTGCTGGCCAGCATCTTGAGGACTTCCGGATTCTCCGTTATGGTGTGCATGACATCGTCCGATACCTTGGTCCTGGCTAAGGAAAGAGAGAGAGGCGTGACAGTATGTGTAACAAAGCCACCCGGACGGATGAAATACGAAAATGCCCCGGATAACTTGTGCACGCCGTACCCGCCGGCCACATTCTCGTACTTATAACCGATACGGTAGCGGGTATCTCCGTCAGGGAGATTATCCCCAAACCACTGCAGATAAGGGAATACCAGCGCTGCGTCGACTCCGAATTTGTAGGTGTCGGTTTTTTGCGGGTCTCCGGGCTGCCTGTTACGCAGCGACCAATAGTAAGCCCCGAAGCCCTTCAAAGAAATGGTTTCCCCGTGTCCCATGAGATTTTTCATGGACTGGGTGAGGGTAAGGTTGGGGCCGAGGCTTTTGTTGGACCTATATGCAATATCGGCATCCGTGTTAAACTTGTAAGTGTGTTCACCTTTTTCCCACTGCTTTGTGGCCACCACGCCCAGACCGGACTTCATCAGTTCTCCTTCAAAGACATTGTCGTAATCCCGCTTCGTGAACAGACGCAGCAATATGTTGCCGTCCTTGTTCAGTTTATAGTCGGCCGATGCCTGGTTCAGAAAGCCGTTGGCCTTATTTACCTCAGGATTGTCCGAAATGACGGACCCCAAGGTGATGCGCAGCTTGTCTTTGAACAGGGACTTGCTGAGGGAAATATTCATATCGTTTGTCCGGCCTGAAGCGTGTTCCGTCTGGCCGCTGCTGATATCTACGTCAACTATCTTCCCCATCTTGGAATTGGCCAGAGCGGCATTGATGCGGCTGTTGATGATGCTGGAGAGGGCATAGCCACCTCTTTGAGCGGCCACATTGCTGTCGCCCATATACATTCCGGTTGCCAGAAGGGCCGCCGCAACGCCTTCCTTGGTTTCCTGGTCCATGGAAGCAAGTTCGTGCGTAATCGTTTCGTCGTCGGGCGCTTCCAGGAAGAAGCCGATGGCACCGATTCCAAGCGAATCCAGCTCGCTCTTCACGCGTACGCCCGTGTTGAAGGTCACACGGCGGGTTTCCTCGTCAGCGGACTCGACATCGGCCTTTACCTGCTGCGAAGCAGAGACGTCAATCATCGTCCGGCCAAGCGGGCCGTTGAAGTTGACGTGACTTCCGGGATCCACTCGGAAAGGCATCATGGGGTAGAGTTTTGGCGAGTAACGGACCTCTCCGTCGTCCACGTTGATTGTTCCGCCAAGGTTGATGTCCCCGCCGGCGCTGCTGTACTGCACGTTGACGGTACCGCTTGGCCGCACCTGCGCCAAATTTTTCTGGTCTATGGGGTAGGTGATGTCAGTCTCTGGAAGGACGGTAATATCGATGTCTGCGAGGATGCCGTCCAGAGGCCCGGTCACGCGGCCGTTTATGTCAGTGGCCAGATAACCGTAGACGGGTATGGGACCGTCCTTCGGGAGTTTTGCTGGAGAGAAATTGCTGGCGTCAATGCCAATATCCAGCAGCATGGTCTCCAGATTCATTCCTCCGTTCAGGGCCAGATAAGTGCTGTCCGCGCCATAGATACGCAAACCGCCAAAATCAACAACGTTGTGGGACATCACAACGGGCGTTTCACCAATCCTCAGCTTAACGTCGTAGGGCTTGTACAATACGCTTACGTCACGTGGCAGGACTTCGGCCGATAAATCCATATTACCTGGCAGGCCGTCTGCGGCACCTTTGGCCTGAATGAATCCGGCCAGATCCACATCGTCCCTATGTAGGATGCCATTGACCAGTTCTGCGGGGATGTCGTCCAGACGGACATCGGCGCGGATGGAGTTCTCATACTGCTTAGATGGGGAAATAACGATGTCGGCCGTGCGGTCCCCCAGATTCATATCGTTATAGCGGAGGCTGTTCAGCGCGAGGTGTCCGGTACCGTTAAGATCCCTGCCAGTGCGCTGCAGGTCAAGCTTGAACGCGGCGTCCGTGCTCAAATTATCCAGATTCATCACGCCGTCCGTGATATTGGAATCGGCCCTGAGCGAGGCAGAGGTTTTGCCTTCGGTCATGTTTACACGCACGGAGGCCTTGGCGGCGGGTAAACGCAGGGCAGTACTGTCGGCCGGATTGCCGATAACAGGGATGGATGCGTCCAGGGCAAGGTCGGAGCTGACGGGATCGGACTTTATCGACACAGCCAGGTTATCCAAATCCAGTCCTTTACTCTGGAGGACGGGGTGAAGCGGGCTGCCTTTTGCCACTTTGATATCTGCCTTCAGGGCCGGGATAAGGTGCCTGAGCGTATCCAACTGAGTGAGGTCATGGAGGGAAGTTATGGAATTGACGAAGCTTGAGTCCTGAACCACCGCAAGGAGCGGCTTTACTTGGTCCAGAAGCGTGAGCACATGCATGGGACTATGCGTATCCAGGCTAAGCCCATTAGCGATGGCATGGAGCTCTGTATTTTTATCCGTACTGAAATCCAGGTTCAGGCGGTCTATATCCAGGTCTTCCCCGGCAACGTGCGCAATAAGGTTGCTTATCTGCGAGTGATAATCGACGCTTATCCGTTTTGGAGTGAGAAAGTCCTTCACTGAGAAGCGGTGCTCTGTCAGGGCCTTCACACGCAGGCTGTCGCCGGTCATTGAGACTGGCAGATTCAGGTTTCCGTTCACCGTTTTGCCGGAGAGCGTTGCGTCCAGTTCCAGGCCTGAGGCATTGATATCGTCATATATGCATTCGGCCAGACGCACGTTCACTTTGCTCCTGATGGCGGAGGAATGGAGGTCTATTCCCTGACCTTGTGCGTGGATGTCGCCGGTCAGATTCACCTTGTGACTGCCCTCAAGGAAGGGACTGGCGTCCACTTTCAGGACATTAACCTGCATGTCATACGCCTCGTCGTCGATATCGTAGTAACCCTTGAGCCTTGCCTTGCTGCCGCGATAATCGGCTGCGGCGGCAATATCGGCCCGCATGGTCTCCAGGTCCAGCCTTGTGGCCGAGAGGTCTGCCTTTGCGCCGAATTCATCGGATTGGACGTACAGGCTGTTGGACTCAATCAGATTGGCAGCCAGATCTACCCTCACATCTCCGTCGATAGCCTCAAAAGGCAGGTACAGGGAGTTGAGGGCGAGGGATGCATTGCCGATCTTGATGCTTCTTACGTCGTAAAGGCTGTTTCCTACATCTGCCAGGACGTCGGTGCCCAGAGAGCCTGCGCTGATGACCAGACCCATCGGATTGAGGACGAATCGCACGTTGCTTAGCTCTCCGTCCGGAATGTCGAATGCCATAGGCGTGGATGTGGTGTCTTCAGGCGTGTCGGAGGACTTGCCGCGAAGCTCAATCGCCAGATCAACATCGGCCAGCGTAAGGCCGTGCAGCGGATATTCTCCTTTGCCAATGTTCAGGCCGGGGCTCTTTACCTGCAGGTGGCCTACCAAAGCATCAATTCCAACCGAGCCTATCAGGGTATCAGAATGGACCGTAGCCCTTTCCAGCAGCAACTTGTCCACTACAATGGTACGGTCCATCAGGGCCGCGTCAGAATCTCCTTTCATAAGTCCCCGCAGACGCAGAGTATGCACAAACAGCAGGGTATCCTGGCCGCGATGACCTATGTACAGGCTGTCTATATCCACATCAAGCGGCAGGTCTCCCTTCCCTTTGTACGCGTAGTAAAGTATCTTCGGAGAATGATGGAACGGAGACAGATAAAGCCGTCCCAGATCTACGTCAAGGTCGGTCCGTTCACTGATTATCGTCACGCACTTCTGAAGTATGGCCGTACGGACTTTTGGAACGGAAATGATAACCGTCACTGCTATTACCAGCAACAGTACCAGCCCCAAAACCGCCCCAAGGATGGTGACGGGTATTTTCCAAATCAGTTTTTTGTTACCCACGGCGTGCAATAAGTGATAACAAATATACTGAAAAAGAATGGTCCCCGCAAAATCCCCATAAATTGGGATTTCAAGCTCTGTAAACTGGCTGTACCTTTGCATACTCAAATATTGCAAAATGGCAGACAGTGTTATTTCCTGTGAGCATCTCACTCATTATTACGGGAAAAGAAAGATTTACGAGGATTTGAATTTCGAGGTGGCGCCGGGCCGGATAGTGGGCCTTCTGGGCAAGAACGGCACGGGCAAAACCACTACCATCAATATCCTCATGGGCTATCTGAAGCCCCAGAGCGGCAGCTGCCGAATTTTCGGCGAGGACGTTCAGCATATTACACCAGCCACAAGGAGCCGTATCGCGCTGCTTCTGGAAGGCCACGTTCAGTACGCCTACATGACTATTTCCCAGATAGAGAAATTCTATTCGGCCTTCTATCCCAAGTGGAACCGCGACGCCTATTACGGTCTTATGGAAAAGCTGAAAGTGGCCCCCGGGCAGAAGATTTCCCGCATGTCCAACGGGCAGCGTTCGCAGGTTGCGCTGGGCCTTATCCTTGCCCAAAACGCCGACCTTCTGGTCCTGGACGACTTCTCTCTTGGCCTTGACCCCGGATATCGCCGCCTTTTCTGCGAATACCTGAGGGACTACGCCAAGGCCGAAGGAAAGACCGTATTCCTCACCTCCCACATCATCCAGGACCTGGAAAAGCTTGTGGACGAAGTGATTGTGATGGACTACGGCAGCATCCTTGTGCAGGAGGAAGCTTCGGCCCTGATGGCCCGCTATCCCGGCCTCACACTGGAAGATATTTTCATAGAACTAACCGGAAAGTATTGATACGGAGCCCAAATGGTGACAAAGTCCGAAGGGATAACGTTAACAAAAATTAATATGACCAAAATGATAATATACAAGGAATGGCTAAAGACCCGCTGGCTGCTTCTGGGCATTGCGGTGGTGCTTGCAGGCTTTTCCTTTTACTGTTTCCTGAACCTTTCAAAGGTTGTGGAGTTCCGCGGCGGCGGAATCCTGTGGGGAACTCTGGTGGCCAAAGACACAGTGCTCCTGGAAATCCTGCGCTATCTTCCTCCCGTAGCCGGCGCAGTCCTTGCTCTGGCGCAGTTCCTGCCCGAAATCCAGCAGAAGCGCCTGAAACTCACCCTGCACCTGCCATATCCGCAGGGCCGGATGATACTGCTCATCGCCGCCTACGGCCTTGTGTGCCTGACCACCCTTTTCGCCCTGCAGGCCACTGTATCGGCCCTTGTGCTTAAAAAATGGATAGTGGCCGAACTGGTGAGCCGCATCACCGTAACTACGCTTGTGTGGTACCTCGCAGGCTGGGCGGCATATCTTTTCACCGCCTCCATTTGCCTTGAGCCCGCATGGGGGATGAGGGTGGTTATTCTGCTCCTTATGGCCGGGCTTCTGAGGATAATGTATCTTTCTCCGGTCCCGGAGGCCTACAACGGCTTCCTGCCCTGGCTCATAATATATGTACTTTGTTCCGCCGTGCTCCTTTTCCATGGCACGGCATGCTTCAAGGAGGGGCTTCACGCATGAAACGCTTAGGACAGATATTCATCATAGCTTCGGCGGCAGTACTGCTTTTCTGGGCTCTCCCGTGGCTTGTTAATCTTATCACGGTAAAGCCCTACGGCACGCCTTTCACCCTTTATAGCTGCACAGTGCACGACTTTACCATGCTGGACAAGAGCGAAGGCCACGGCTTCCGCTTCCTTGACACCAAAGGCAACGTTTACGGGGACGAAGCCCAGCCCATGTTCTACGCCTCCATCCTGGCTTCGCGAGGGGAACTGCCCGATACCATCGAAGGCCGTCCAATAACTCTTGCCGAAATAGAACGTAACGCCGTAATCATATCTTCGGACCCTCAGGACGTGAACCGTCCCGCCGCGCCTGTGTATCTTCTGATGGAATCGGTGCCGGAGCGCCTGGAACTTAAGGATCCCGAAGACGCTATGGTCTCCCGCAAAAACTCCATCGACATATACTGTATGGACGAAAACCGGCTCCTGGAAGATAAGACGGCGCAGCTTAACGATGCCCTCAAGGAGCAGGGCTTTGCCTATCCCGCCAAGGTTTTCGCCGGCAATCCTTCGGACCGCAAGGACCACGACGAAGGCTATCTTGTGGCCGACAGCGAAGACAAGATTTACAAGATCAAACAGGTGAACGGAACCATGGAAGTAAGGCATCTTCAGCAGGCCGACGGCCTACATACAAAGTGGATGCTCATTACCGAATTCGAGAACAGGGCCACCCTGGGCTGGCTTGTATCGGCCGAAAACCGCCTCTCGATTCTTCGCGAAGATGGCTCTGTAGTACCCACGGAGGTGATTTTCGACCCTGGCAGCGAAGACATGCTGGCAGTAGGTGACCTCTTCTATTATACAATTAAAACTTCCACCGAAGAAGGTGAACATTTCTATGCCCTCAGAAGCGACGATTTCTCGCTTGTGGATACCATGGACCGTCCTTATCCCAAGGAGTGGAGCATCCCCGGCATTTCGTTCACCTCAGGAACTGATGCATCTGTAAGACCCCGCCTTTGAAACGCCTCCTGACACTATCAGCCATGATTTTCGCGGCCGCGATGACAGCAGCCGCGCAGGAGGCTGATACTTATCCCGATACCCTGTGGATTAATGAAGCGGTGGTAACGGCGAAAGAAGAAAAAGGCGTTACGGCCACTTCAAAGATTGGCAAAGATGCCATATCCCACATCCAGCCCTCAAGCATCGCCGATCTCCTGGAACTGCTTCCGGGCGGACTTTCCCGAGACCCCGTGCTTTCCAGCCCCCAGGCTATAAACCTGCGTGCGGCGGGCAGCCTGCCGTCGGACTACATATCATCGGCCCTTGGCACCCGCTTCACGATTGACGGAAGGCCGGTTCTGAACGATGCCAACCTTCAGTATACGCCGGCTTTCAGCAGCCTCGGCACCGACTATGTGAACCTTGGCACGGACATGCGCACCATATCCACCGAAGATATAGAGTCGGTGAACGTGGTCAGGGGCATAGCTTCGGTACGGCACGGAGACCTTACCAGCGGCCTGGTGCAAATCCGCCGCATAAAAGGCGGACAGGCCTTCAGGATGAGGGCTAAAGCCGACATGCAGTCAAAGCTCATCTTTGCCGGGAAAGGTTGGGAATGGGGCGACAAAGACAAGACCACCCTGAACATCGGCGTAAATTTCCTGAATTCGCAGGCCGATCCCCGCAATCCACGCCAGAACTACAAGCGCCTGACGGGCAGCGTCCGTGCCGGCCACAATTGGATGGGCGGAGAAAGCTATACCCACGCCGTCAATCTGAGCCTGGACTATACCGGCTCCTTCGACAACCGCAAGTCGGACCGCAACATAGACGAAATCGACGGCCTCCCAGTAGAGACCTACAAAAGCAGCTACAACCGCTTCGAACTTGGCGGCGACTACACCATAAGGACCAGGGACGAGGATGCGTTTTTCCATTCCTTCGCCCTCACCGGCAGCCTGAGCTACGAGCAGGACCTTATCGACCGCTGGAAGCAGGTGATTCTTGGGGCCGACGAGCCCATGTCCGTATCTCGCGAGGCAGGGGAGTTTGACTCCATCATGATTCCGGCCCGCTACGAGGCCACGCTCCAGGTGGACGGAAAGCCCTTCTACGCGTATCTGCAGGCCGTTTCCGATTTCCGTTTCGGCAGCCAGAAGCTTATGATTGGCGCCGAATGGACCTTCGACAAAAACTTCGGCGGAGGTTCCATTTTCGACATCTATCATCCTTTCACCACCGGCATGTCGGCACGTCCAAGGGCCTACAAAGACATTCCGGCCGATAACCAGCTTGCCGTTTTCGCCGAAGAGAGCGGCGCCCTGGAAGCAGGCCGATGGAAATTGGAATGGTCGGCCGGGGCGCGTCTTTCAGCGCTTTTGGGCCTTCCGGAAGGCTACAGTCTCAGGGAAAGCCCTAACATCGACCCCCGCGCCAATATTCGCGTAAACTTCCCCGAAACGGAGCCCGGCGGCCACAGACTGGAAGCGGGACTGTGGGCTGGCGCAGGCCTCCACACCAAGTTCCCCACTATGGACATGCTTTATCCCGAGCTTATTTACGGGGACAGGCAGCAGCTGAACTACTGGCCCACGGATAAAAGCCAACGGCGCATAAACTACCTCGTTTACATCATCGACCCCACCAACAAGGCTCTGGAGCCTGCCCGTAACCTGAAATGGGAAACCGGCATCGACGCAAGCTGGAAAGGTTGGAGCTTTTCGGCCGACTTCTTCGTTGAGGACATGCGCTCCGGCTTCCGCAGCGGCACGGAGTACATCCAGCTCATTTCCAAGGACTATGACGAAAGCGCCATAGACCGCAGCACCCTTGTGGGGCCGCCTTCCACCGAAGGTCTGCCTTATCAGCTGGATACCATGCTCATTGGCTACGGACTCACCACCAACGGCAGCCGGACAAAGAAAACAGGCATCGAATATACTCTCACTTCGGAGCGCATTCCTTACATAAATACGCGCGTGAACGTAAGCGGGGCCTGGTTCCTCACCCGCTACATGAACAGCCAGCCGGAGTACGAGCGCCCTTCGTCGGTTATTGACGGAAAACCTTATCCTTATATCGGCATATACGAAAAGAACGACAGCTTCCTGCACGAAACTTTCAATACAAGCATACTGCTGGACACCCAGGTCCCAAGCCTCGGCCTCATATTCACTACTTCCTTCCAGTGCACCTGGTTCACCGGGCAGCAGAGGCTTTCGGACGATTCAGTGCCGGTGGCATATTTGGATAAGGAACTTGTAAGGCATGCTTTCACGGAAGAATCCAGCGCCGACGGAGTGCTGCACCAGATGGTGCGCCAGTTCTCCGGAGCCCTTCTGGAATACCGCAGGGTGCCGTTTTACATGAACGTGAACCTTAAGCTCACCAAAATGTTTTTCCGCGACAAGTTCCGTGCATCGCTGTTTGTGAACAGACTATTCACCGTGGCTCCGGACTATGAGGTGGACGGTGTGGTAAAACGCCGCTCCAGCACCCCGTACTTCGGAATGGAAATGAGTTTTGCCCTATGAAAAAGACTGTCATAGCAATACTTCTGCTGGCCCTTTCCTGCACCCCTCAGGTGGAGGAGAACATACTTTGCAAGGTGACGCTGAACCTTTCCCTTCCCGACGGCCGGAACATGGTTTCCCTTACCATAGACCCAACCCTGGAGGGCAATATCTTCCAAAACCTCAACACGGGCCGGAACTACCCTTATCCCCTGATAGTGAACAATACAGGGCAGATGACAGTCCTGAAAGGCGTGTATATGCTTGGCTTCGATGGCGAGGCAGTTTTCGAAGACGGCTCCCGCGTAAAAGTGCGTTTCGTGTCCTGGAATACCCCTTCCACCGCAGTTGAGCTTCTTGACGACAGCCATACGCTGGAAATCCCCCTGACCATACTGAAATGATGCTTTCCCTGCTAATATCGGTATTCATCGCACAGAATGATACGCTAACGGTGCTTCAAAAGAGCGCCGCAAGGGAAAGCGTGGTGGCAAAGGCTGCGACAGTGGAGGGGAGCGCTGCGAGCTATCTTATGGAGCCCCTGAAGGCATATACCTCCATCGCCGCCGCCTGGAACGGGCGCAGGGAGGAAAGCCCGGCCAGGATGGAAGAAGGCGACAGCATGGACGAAGGGCAGCTGAACATATCCACGCTGGTGCGTCCTTCGGGAAACAGCGCCGTCCGCGGCTCCATCAATTATGCAAGGGGACTCAAGAGAAATGTAATCTGGAACACATCTTCGGATTACGACATTGTATATCCATATACCCTGGCCGATACGGTTGGCGGTAATCTGAACCATGAGAAATACCAGTTCTCCGGCGGCTATTCGGCCCTGAAAGGGAACTTCCTATGGGGCCTGGAGGGGGCATACAGAGCCTTCCACGAGTACAGGGACGTTGATCCGCGCCCCCGGAATATTGTTTCGGACCTTAACGTACGCGGCACCGCCGGCCTGCTACTTGGAGGCAGGGTGCTGGAGGGCAGCCTTTTCTACAGGCGATACAGCCAGAGCCAGAACGTGACCTTTGTGAGCGAAAGGGGCAGGAACACTTCGGTCTTCCACCTTACCGGCCTGGGCGATTACAACTGGCGCTTCTCCGGCGCGTCGGACGCATACCTTACCACCCGCTACAGCGGCAACGGCGTGGGCTTTCAGCTTGCTACCTATCCCAAAGCAGTCCAGGGATGGCGGGCCGATGCCTCCTACACCCTCCTGAACATGGCGCACTACCTTCCCAATCAGAACGAAGCGCTTTATACTCAGGCGCTTACAAGGGAGATAAGGCTTAACGCCGGCTATATAGGCCGAAGATTCACCGCCGGAGCCCATGCGGCTTACCAGTGGCGGGAAGGCATAGAGAGCGTTCTGGACAACGGCAAAGCGGGACGGTTCCTGGAGCTGACCAAACTGCCGCTATTCGGCTCCTCAGGACTATCCGCCGGGGCTGATGCCGCCTGGCAGCTTAAAAACTGGTCTGTCAGCGGCAGCGCCGAATGGTCCAGCCAAAGTGCCACCGGAGCATACCCGGAAAGGGAAATGACGCTGAGCGCCATCGATGTAAAACTTGGCGGACAGTACCTTTACGAAGGTTCCAAATGGAACTTCCTTGCCGGCGCCGAAATCCAGCGCCATCAGCCCCTCGGCGGAACTTATTGTCATTCCGAGGGTTATTGTCATTCCGAGGGTTATTGTCATTCCGAGGCCGGTTATTGTCATTCCGAGGCCGAAGGCCGAGAGAATCTCTTCAGTGCGGAATACGAATCGGCCCGTTTCCAAAGGCTTTGCCAGGGGGATTGGCGGGGGAGTATCCGCATCGGCGCCGAAAGGGCCGTAAACGCCTCAGTTTCAATATTTGCCAACCTCTGCGGCCAGTTTATAATTCTTCAGGACGGAAAGAAAGCCGCCTTCTATAATATTTCAATAGGATGTCATTTTTAAACCATATTATCATGAAAAAAGCAGTTTTAGTATTTGCCGCTTTAGCAGCCATGGTGGGTTGCAGCAAAGTAGCTGAACCCACGTTAACAGTTTCCACCAATGCACTTCTGGTAAGTGCGGCTGGAGGTACATCCAGTTTCGAGATTTCGTCCAACACCAACTGGATGATTTCCACCGACTCCCAGAGCTGGTACACCGTGAGCGTCAGCAGCGGTAGCGGCAACGCCACCGTCATCGTCGAAGTGGATCCTTACACCGAATCCAAGGCCCGCAGCGGCGAAATTACCGTGTTCGGCCCTAATGTCCGTGAAGTAATCGGCATTGCCCAGACGAGCCCTGTGGCCCCGGCAAAGGTATCAAACGAATATGTAGTCCCTGCCGCCGGCGGTACCGTGTTCATCCCCGTCCCCGCCGGATACGATTACGATTACAACTGGGACGAAACCTGGATATGGATTACCAAGACCAAGGAGGGCCTGGAACTGAATGTGGACGAATTCCGTACCGACGAGGATGAGTACCGCACTGCAGTAATCCGTGCCAACTTCGGCTCCAATATCCTTGTTGAGGCAACGATTAAGCAGAGCTGGCGCAATGTGGAGCCCGGCGAGCTTCTGATAGAGGAAATCTACTTCACCGGCACCGCAATCGAAGGCGGCTTCGCCTCCGAGGACGAGTACTTCAAGCTCACCAACAACTCCGACCATACTATTTACGCCGACCGTACTGTCCTTGTGTTCAACTACATTCAGGGCGACAAATCCGAAGTTGGCGCCTATTACGAGTATCCCGAACTGGAAGACGCCCTTGCTGTTACCACCATGTACGCCATCCCGGGCAGTGGAAAAGATCATCCCGTCGAGCCCGGCAAATCTCTGATTATCGCCATCCATGCCCAGGATTTCTCGGCCGAGAATCCCGGCGCAATCGACCTGAGCCATGCCGACTTCGAGTTCTATGACGAAAACGAGAACTATCCCGACACCGACAATCCCGACGTGGCGAACATGGACATCTGGTTCAAGCAGTCCCGCACCATCACCCTCCTGAACCGCCACGGCCTTGCCAGCTACGCCATCGTGTCCGTTCCGAAGAACGAGGACGCCGCTTCCATCATGGAAAACCGTCACTGGAGCGGCACCTATTATTTCCACTTCGATGAATGGAATTTCGACTTCGAGATTGCCGACGACGACGCCTGGCTCATCCCCGGCGATTGGGTGCTGGATGCAGTGAACGGTTCCATCCAGGACAGCTTCTACCGCAATCCATGGGGCGCAGCCTTCGACGCAGGCTGGACCCATGCGGCAGAATACTTCGGTGATATGGAACGCTTCGGCAAGTCCGTACGCCGCAAGGTGCAGGACGGAAAGCTTGTGGACAGCAACAACTCCACCAACGATTTCATCCACGGAACAACACCGTCCCTTAAAAAATAATACGTATATTTGCAGAAGTAAATCGCTTCTGACAAATGGCGGAATCATTTTCTGAAATTGGAAAAATCGAGGCGATAGACCAGCTCTATCGCCTCTCTGCTTATAGCCCGGTGAGCGGGCTCGCGTTCACCTCGGAAAAAGGCGGGCGCATCACTACCGCTTCCAGGATGTATCTGGAAGGGATAGACTTCAACCTTGTGTATTTCCCGCTCAAGCACCTGGGATACAAGTGCGTGGTGGGTGTAGTAGGTGAACTTTACGCTGCCCTTGCGCATCCAAAGACGCTAAACGTGGTGCTTGGAATATCGGCCAAGCTGGACTTCCCACAGGTCAAGGATCTTTGGATGGGAATCACGGTTGCGGCCAAGGAGCACGGCTTCGAAGCGGTTTCTCTGGACCTCCAGCCTTCGAACAACGGCCTGTACGTGAGCGTTTCCGCAAGCGGCGAAACTTCCCTACTTACCCAGAAGCGGCGCATGGCGGCAAAGTCGAAGGACCTTATCTGCGTCTCGGGCAGCCTTGGCGCAGCATACCTTGGCCTGCAAGTGTTGGAAAGGGGAGCGCGCAGTTTCCAGGCCGACGGCCAGCAGCCGGACATGTCGCAATACCGCATGCTGGTGGGTTCGTACCTCCGTCCGGAGCTTGAAGCCTCTACAGTTTCCCGCCTGGAGGACCTTGAGATTTATCCTCCGTACGGCTATTTCCTTACCCGCGGCCTTTCCGACGGCCTGAAACGCCTTACGCGTGACAGCGGCCTCGGCGCCAAAGTCTATGCCGACAAAATTCCCTTCGAAGGCAATTCCTTCCAGCTTGGCAAGGAACTTGACATGGATCCCGTGTCGGCGGCCATGAACGGCGGGGACGACAACCGCCTGCTTTTCGTGGTCCCGATTTTGCATCTGGAGAAATTCCGCAGGGAATTCCAGACCTTCGACATAATCGGCCACATGGCCCAGGCCGAAGTCGGAGCAGTCCTGGTAACGCCCGAAGGCGTGGAATTTCCCGTCAAAGCCCAGGGCTGGAGCGAAGAAGAAAGAAACGATTAAAACATAAAAGCAATGAAAAAACTCATTTCCATCCTTGCTATCGCCGCTGCCGTTTCGGTATCGGCTAATGCACAGAGCATCCTCGGCGGCCTTCTCGGCGGTAACGCAGGAACCACCCTCACCAATGTCATCGACGGTGTAGTCGGCGCAGTTTATTCCGGCCCCATTACCCTCAACGGCACCTATTCCTATAACGGCATCGCCGTATCGGCTACCAGCTCCGAAGGCGGTATCGTTTCCAACCTCGCCGGCACCGCTGTCACTTCCGGCATCGAGGCCAAGGCCGATGAATACCTCGCGAAAGTTGGCATCAAGCCCGGCGCAATGTCCTTCACATTCAATTCGTCGGACAACAGCTTCACCCTGAACGTTGCCGGCCTTTCCCTTCCCGGAACCTACAAGGTTGGCGACGGCGAGCGCACCGTTACCCTCACCTTCGGCAAAACCATGCAGTATTTCAGCATGACCGGAACCCTTGAGTCCAGCATGAGCGGCGCAAAGATGCTCTTCACCGCCAACAAGGCCATGGCTTTCCTGAAGAAGATTGCCTCCAAGCTTGGAGAAGGCTCTTCCCAGATAAGCTCAATCGCCAGCCTGGCCGACGGCTACGACAACTTCCGCATCGGCTTCAAACTGTCCAAGTAAAAATTTCTTTCAAAACAATATTCCGCGACCTTGACCGGGCCGCGGATTTTTTATACCTTTACGCCATGAGTTTTGTACACCTTCACGTCCACACCCAGTACTCCATCCTGGACGGGCAAGCCTCCATAGAAAACCTTTTCAACCGGGCCGAAGAACTTGGCATGCCTGCCCTTGCCATTACGGACCACGGCAACATGTACGGCGTAATGGAATTCTTCAAATACGCCGGAAAGCACCCCAATATCAAGCCCATAATAGGCTGCGAGATATATGTGTCCAAAGGGGACCACAGGGTAAAGGAAAAAGGCTATTATCACCTCATCCTTCTGGCAAAGAACTACCAGGGATACCTCAACCTTGTCAAAATAGTGTCGGAGGGGCACGTGAACGGCATGTACTACAGGCCCCGCGTAAGCCATGAAGTAATAGAAAAGTACCACGAAGGGCTTATCTGTTCTTCGGCCTGCATAGCCGGCGAGGTGCCGCGCGCCATACTGGCCCGCGACGAAAAAGCCATCGAAAACGCCATCCTGTGGCATAAAAGGGTCTTCGGCGATGACTATTACCTGGAGGTGATGAAGCACAAGACGGAGGTCCCCGGCCTTTCCAATGACCTTTACCAGCAGCAGTGCTTCTATACGGACGAAATCTTCCGCCTCGGGGAAAAGTACGGCGTAAAGGTCATTGCCACCAACGACGCCCACTTCGTCCGCAAGGAGGACGGTCCCGTGCATGACAGGCTCATCTGCCTCACTACCAACGCCAATATTGACGATCCCGGCCGCCTGCGCTACACCCAGCAGGAATACCTGAAGAGCGAGGAAGAGATGCTGGCACTGTTCCCGGACCATCCTGAATGCCTTGAAAACACACTGGAGGTGGCCTCGAAGGTAGAAAGTTACTCCATCAAGCGGGATCCTGTGCTCCCTGTCTTCGAGATTGATCCCGCCTTCATGGCCGATATCGACACATACCTGGAGAAATACAAGGATATCATCGACGCCGGGCGCTGCGACAAGCACGGCACATACCGCGGGGACGGCTTCTGCCATTCCGTGGCCTACCTGTGCCACCTTACGTATAAAGGCGCGCACGAGCGTTACGGCGAAACCCTTAACCAGGAGCAGGAGGAGCGCATAGACTTTGAGCTCAAGACAATATGCCGAATGGGCTTCCCGGACTACTTCCTTATTGTCCAGGACTATATCGCCGCCTCGCGTGCTATGGGGTCGATGGTGGGCCCCGGCCGTGGCAGCGCTGCAGGCTCTGTTGTGGCCTACTGCCTCCGTATCACCAATCTGGACCCCATCAAGTACCAGCTCCTGTTCGAGCGTTTCCTTAATCCGGACCGTATCTCCATGCCGGATATAGACGTGGACTTCGAAGACCTTACGAAAGCCCACGAATACGTGGAGAAAAAGTACGGCGCGGACCATGTGTCCAGGGTTATCACCTTCGGCACCATGGCGGCGAAAAGTGCCATCAAGGACGTTGCGCGCATAAGCCAGGTCTCGATCGACGAGAGCAACCGCCTCACCAAGATGGTGCCGGACCGCCTGAGCGAGAAAAAGGAGAAAGAGTATCCCTTCAACCCCAAACTGGACGAGCTTAAACCCGGTTTCAAGGTGGTTGAAAAGGAAGTCGAAGAAGAAAGGGACGGAGAGAAGGTACTTGTAAAGAAGACCTTCCAGAAGGGTATGGAGGACGTGGACGTAAAGATTACGCTGAAAAACTGCTACCGTCTGGTGCCGGAGTTCATCGAGGAGCTGAAAAACGGTCCGGAAATAAATAAAGAGGTCCTGAAATACGCCCAGGCGCTGGAGGGCTGTGTCAGGCAGACTGGCATGCATGCCTGCGCCACTATCATCGGCAGGGGAGACCTTACCGACTATCTGCCGATGTGCCTTTCCAAGGATAAGGATACCGGCCTGGACGTACGCACCTCGCAGTACGACGGCCACTACATCGAGGACGTGGGCATGCTCAAGATGGACTTCCTTGGCCTCATTACGCTCCAGATTATCCATAACTGCCTTGACCTTATCAAAGAGCACCACGGGGAAGATATAGACATCGAGGCCATCCCCATCGACGACAAGCCCACCTTCGAGCTGTATGGACGTGGCGATACAACCGCAGTGTTCCAGTTCGAATCGGACGGCATGCGAAAGTACCTGCAGCAGCTTCGGCCGGAGCGTTTCGAAGACCTCATCGCTATGAATGCCCTCTACAGGCCCGGCCCCATGGACTACATTCCCAGTTTCATCGCCCGCAAGCAGGGGGAAGAACCCATCGAGTACGACCTGCCGGAAATGGCCGAATACCTGAAGGATACATACGGCGTAACCGTGTACCAGGAGCAGGTGATGCTTCTGTCCCAAAAACTGGCCGGCTTCACAAAAGGCGAAGCTGACAAGCTCCGCAAGGCCATGGGCAAGAAGCAGATCGATATACTGAACTCCCTCAAGGACAAGTTCATGACCGGCGGCATGGCGAACGGCCATCCGGAAAAGGTCCTGGACAAGATATGGAAAGACTGGGAGAAGTTCGCCCAGTACGCCTTCAACAAGTCCCATTCTACCTGCTATGCATGGGTCAGTTACCAGACTGGCTGGCTCAAGTGCCACTATCCGTCGGAATTCTTCGCAAGCTGCCTGGACTGTGCCAAGAGCATGGACGAAATAGTGAAGATAATGGACGACTGCAAGGGCCACGGCATCAAGGTCCTGAATCCGGACGTGAACGAGAGCGCGGCGCATTTCACCGTGAACAAGGATGGAAACGTGCGTTTCGCCCTCGGTTCAATAAAAGGTTTCGGCGCCAATGTTGTGGACGCTATCATTAAGGAAAGGGACGAAAACGGCCTGTTCACGGACATTTACGACTTCGTGGAAAGGATGGCCGGCAGCGTCAACCGCAAGAGCTTCGAAAACCTGGTGAATTCCGGCGCCTTCGACAGCTTCGGCCATAAGCGCAGTATGTTCTTCCAACCCGGACGCGGCGGGGAGATGTTCCTGGACCTCATCACCCGCTACGGTGACCTTTACAGGCAAGATGCCGATTCAAGCGTCTCGTCCCTTTTCGGCGAAATGGAGGAGATGAAGCCGGAGCGTCCGCCCGTGCCGGACAACGAAGGGGACATGGACATAATGGAGGTGCTCCAGAGGGAGAAAGACCTTGTGGGCATGTACCTGAGCTCCCATCCGCTGGACCGCTACGAGTTCGAGATAAAGAACTTCACCACCTGCCAGATGGCCGGCCTGTCGGCCCTTGTGGCCGATTGCGAGGCCAAGAAAACGCCAACTAAAGTGTATGCGGCCGGCATAGTGACGGATTTCAAGCAGCTCACCACCAAAACCGGCAAGCCGTACTCCAGGACAGTGCTTGAAGACTACAGCGGCTCATACGAGCTCACGCTTTTCAGCAAAGAGCACGAGCAGTTCATGCAATACATGCAGCCCAAGGCGGCACTGTTTCTGGAAGGCGTAATCGAGGAAAAATTCTTCGTCAAGCAGGAAGAAAGGGCACAGGGGAAAACTTCGCCCTATGCCTTCAAGCTCAAGAAAGTTACGCTTCTGGGCAATGTTTCGGACGATATACTCACGGGTTTCAGCATGAACCTCACCACTCCAATGCTCACCCAGAAGTTCAGGGAAGACCTTGTCCGCGTAGTCAAAAAGCACAAAGGGAACATTCCCCTGAACCTTTTTCTCTACGACCCCAAGACCAATTACCGCATCCAGTTCTATTCCAAGAAGTTCCAGGTGGCGGTAACGTCGGATTTCATCCGCGAACTCCGCCAGATAGGCATAGACAGCTACGAAGTCACCCGACGGTAGGAGATTCCGTCAGTCCCTGAGCCTGTCGTCGGTCCCTGAGCCTGTCGTCGGTCCCTGAGCTTGTCGTCGGTCCCTGAGCCTGTCGTCGGTCCCTGAGCCTGTCGAAGGGCTACTCCTCCTGCCTTGCAGTCCTCACCGGAATGCCCCTGCCATCCCTGTAGGCCACTATCCTGGCCTCCGGGAAGCCCAGGCAGCGCACTGTGTTCAGGTCTTCCAGGGCGTCGGCATAGCGGGAATAAGTGCCCACGAAGTAGGTGTAGCGAAGTTGCGTGGAAAGGCGTTCCATCACTGGATTAAGGCCGTTCAGGTCCTCCACTGACGCATGCCGGGGCGAAGAAAACACTTCAATCTGGTACACCAGGCCGGGAGGAAGGGCATTGTCGGTGGCGAATTTCCCAATCGGCGCAACGCGGAACGACGGCGTATGTGAAGGGCGGGCCAGTTTTATCTTCAGTTTTCCGCCCATCGGCTTTTTGGAGAAGGTATAACTTAGGCCTGCACCCACGACTTCGCGGTCTCCGCCGCCCGCGCCGGAAACAACCCCTGTCTGCAGGAAACTCTGTTCCACCAGACGGATTTCGAGGTTAGTCTCTTCCAGCAGTGCCCGCAGCGGTTTCAGTGCCTCTTCCTTTTTACTTATGGCCGATGTAAGGACGGGCAGCTCTTCGGCCGTGGCCTCGGAAAGACTGCTTCTGAGCGCGTCCAGCACCTTTTCGTGCCTGTAGATTGAGTCTCTGAGGGCCCTCGCTTCCTCCATCTTCCGTACGTAAAGCCGGGTGTTGGCGTTGCCTGGCCGCCCCTCCGACAGGGCCGAAGCGTTGTCTATACGGGAAGGGTCGTTCATCGGCATAAGGGAAACGATCCGGTCCAGTTCCTTGTAGTCCCGGACCCTTTTCCTGCCCCAGTTCGGCTCTTTTTCAAGGACGTATATGTACACGCTGTCGGCCGAACAGTCGCGGTTGGACGCAAATAGCGTGTATTCCCCGTCTTCCGTGTCCATCATCAGGAAGTCGTCGGCGGGGGAGTTGAAGGGAAAGCCAAGGTTAACTGGAGCGCCCCAGGATGCGGTTTCGTCGTCCCAGGGCGATGCGTAAATGTCGAAGCCTCCCATGCCGAAAAGCCCGTCCGATGCGAAGTAAAGCGTTTTCCCGTCGGGGGAGAGCATGGGAAAAATCTCGCTGCCTGTGGAAAGGATTGCTTCGCCGGCAAGACGCGGCGCTCTCCAAAGGCTGTCAAGGTCTTCAGTGACGAAAATGCTCAGCGAACCCGCCTTGTCCCTGGCGGTGTAGTAGATTATGTCGCTTTCCTTGGGACAGTAAAGCGGATATCCGGACAGTGAGTCCAGGGGATTGGGCGAAGTGCGCCACGCCTGGGTTTTCAGCGGATAGAACTGGAAGAAGTCCTTGCGCGAAAAACGCTCCCGGGCCACTACTGTGGGGTCCGCGCAGAATTCTGTCATGTTCAGTCCGTTCTGCGAAAGGGCGATTTTCCTGTCCAGGGATTCTCTCTCGGCTTCGTTCATTCCGGCTCCGGAGACGCTCAGATAAAGGTTCATGGCTTCCTGGAAGCGGCATGCGCGGTGCAGGCTGTCGGCCCGGGATATCATCCGCGTATTATCCTGGGCCTGCAGGAGAGTCCCCGCAGCCCCGAAAAGAAGAAAAAATGCCAGAATAAGCCGCTTCATGCCAGGTAATAGACTGCAAAATTAAGAAATACTTCGGAGAAAGTTCGTATATCAGAAAAAAATTGTAACTTTGCAAGCTAATTTCCGGTGTTGTCTACAGACGCGCCGACGCATGGAAATATTAATTTTAAACTATAATAACAATGCAAAGCAAAGCTTGGATTCGATTCGTAGCAATTCTGCTCGCACTGGCCAGCATCTGGCAGCTCTCCTTTACCGCAATTACGCGTATCCAGGAGAGCAAGGCTGCCAAATACGCCGAGGCCCAGGCCCAGCAGTTTGTTGAATCAAACAACGTGCCCGCCGAAATCCGTGAATACGTACAGGATTCCGTGGCCAACATCAGGAACAGAGCCTACATCGACTCTATCAGCACAGAAAAAGTATTCCTTGGTTACACCTATCAGAGCGTAAAGGAAAAGGAAATCAACCTCGGTCTGGACCTCAAGGGCGGTATGAACGTCATGCTGCAGGTTCAGCTGGAAGACCTTGTGAAGGCCCTTTCCGGCAACAGCACGGACCCCGATTTCGTCGCAGCTCTCGCACAGGCAAAAGCCAATAACGTAAACTCCAGCGCAGACTTCATCGGCCTGTTCGCCGAAGCTTGGGAGCAGGTAGCCCCCGGCCGCCGTCTGGCCGAAATCTTCGCCACCTACGAACTCCGCGACAAAGTGGCCAACGACGCCACCAACGCACAGGTCGTCAGCGTCATCCGTTCGGAGGCAAAGAGCGCAGTTGACAACTCCTTCAACGTTCTGCGTAACCGTATCGACCGTTTCGGCGTAACCCAGCCCAATATCCAGCAGGTCGGCAACTCCGGCAAGATCCTCATTGAACTTCCCGGCGTCAAGGACCCCGAGCGTGTGCGCAAACTCCTCCAGGGCACCGCATCCCTCGAGTTCTGGCCCACCTTCCAGGGTAACGAAGTAGACCTTTATGCAGTAGACGCACGCGTAAGCGAGGTTCTTGCAAACCTTGGCGACAGCACCGCCGTTGCAAATCCCCTCTTCCGCGTATTCTCGCCTTCAGGCTGGAACAGCGCCTGCCTCGGCTTCGCCCAGGGCGTTGATACCGTCACCGTGAACCGTTACCTGGCCATGGCCGCCGACGTCCTTCCCCAGGGCTTCCGCGGCATGTGGTCCGTAAAACCCACCGACCTGGTAAATGGCAGCAACCTGTACGAACTGGTTGCTATCAAGTCCACCTCCCGTGACGGCAAGGCTCCCCTTGACGGCGGTGTCGTGACCGACGCCCGCGTCAACTTCAACGGCGCACAGAACGGCGGCAACGGCGCTCCTTCCGTATCCATGACCATGAACGCCGAAGGCGCCTCCATCTGGGCCCGCCTCACCAAGGACAACATCGGCAAGCAGGTTGCCATCGTCCTGGACGGCCTCGTATATTCCTATCCTACCGTAAACACAGAAATCACCGGCGGCTCTTCCGAAATCACCGGTAACTTCGACGTTCAGGAAGCCGAAGACCTTGCCAACGTGCTCAAGTCCGGTAAGCTTCCCGCCCCTGCCACCATCATCCAGGAGCAGGT
>CAMOIT010000010.1 GCA_946616285.1 uncultured Bacteroidales bacterium
AGTCTACGAGGAACATCATGACCTCTACGCCCTGGATGACCATGTGCGGGTCATATTCGCCGCGGATGACGTGGGCGGTGAAGATGTTACCGGTGGTGCAGTCTTCCCATGCGGGGCAGATGATAGGGATGTTCTTCTCGCATGCAGCAACTACCCAGCTGTCCTTGGGGTCGATTTCGTAATACTGCTCCAGAACGCCGCTGCGGATCATCTGGTAGATGAACTCGTAGGGGAGATAGCGCTTGCCTTCGGCCTTTGCCTTGTCCCAAACCTCTACAAGGTGCTTCTCCAGACGACGGAATGCTTCTTCTTCCGGAATGCAGGTATCCGTTACGCGGTTATAGTGGTTGTTGATGAGCTCCTGCTCCTGTTCGGGGGTGAGGTCACGGTAACCGGGAACACGGTAATAGTGGTTGTGAGCCACAAGGTTCATGATGTCTTCTTCCAGGTTGTTTGCGCTGCAGCAGACGAAGGAGATTTTGTCCTGGCGAATCATTTCGGCCAGGGAAAGGCCAAGTTCTGCGGTACTCATGGCGCCGGCCATGGCGAGGAACATCTTGCCGCCCTTGTTCAGGAGGTCTTCATAGGCTTTTGCAGCGTCTACCAGGGCTGCGGAATTGAAATGACGGTAGTTGTGGGTAATGAACTGAGAGATAGGTCCCTTTTCCATTTTTAACATGCTGTTGCCCGCAGGCGAAGGCAGTCTGTGTCTTCCAGCCTTTGGACTGATTTGCAAAAATAAGAAAAAAACGGGAAACGGGAAACAGAAAGTCTAAATTTTCCAAATCCGGAAAGATTTGCTAACTTTGCACTCCCTAAATAGATATTATCTGATATAATTATTTAAATATTTGATTATTATGACTTTACAGCAGATTGAAGAAAGAGTTACCGAGTTCCTCGTAGAAGACCTCGAGATTGAAGAAGAAAAAATCACCGGTGAAGCCCGCCTTAAAGAAGACCTGGGCATCGATTCGCTTGAGGTTGTGGACGTTGTCGTTCTTGTCGAAGAAGCTTTCCACTACAAGATGAAGCCCGAGGATTTCAAGGACCTGAAGACCTTCGACGACTTCTGCGCTTTCATCCAGCAGCACGTTGCCTAAAGACTCCAATATGGCGTGGCAGGGCTCCACTGACGGAACGCCCTGGATGCAGCGGACGCTTATCAGGCTTTTCCGCATCCTTCCGCTTGGGCTCCTTTATGGCGTAATGGCATTGGTTATACCGTTTTACGTCATTTTCGACAGAAAATCCCGCCGCGCCTCATACTCCTTCTTCAGCCGTCATATAGGGTACGGTGCCGTCAAGTCGGCCCTGCATGTGTTTTCCAACATGTACAACATGGGGAAGGTAGTGATGGACCGCTTTGCGGCCTATGCCGGAAGGCGTTTTACCATTACAGGTCCGGGCAAAGAGATTTTCGAAGGACTGAGTGCTTCTGACGGAGCCTTCATCATGCTCAGCTCGCACTGCGGGAACTTCGAAATGTCCGGATACATGCTTCGGGCCGAAAAGAAGATGAACGTACTGGTGTATGCTGGCGAAACTGAAACAGTGATGCAGAATCGCGACCGCCTGTTTGCACATACAAACGTGCAGATGGTGCCCGTCAGTGAGGATATGTCGCATATTTTCGCCCTTAACAATGCACTTGCAAATGGCGAAATCGCATCACTACCCGCGGACAGGCCCTTTGGGTCTGAAAAAACAGTAAAGGCGGATTTCCTTGGTGCGGAGGCTTCCTTCCCCGCAGGGCCGTTTACCTTGGCCGCGCAGCGTGGGACTCCAGCCTACGCGGTTTTCGTGATGAAGGAGAGCATGACGGGCTACCGTTTCATTATGGAGAAACTGGAGGCTCCGGAGGATGGTATCAGGACTGAAAACGTGAATTCCCTTGCCAGGGCATACGCCCGCTGTCTCGAGAATACAGTCCGCCGGTATCCGGACCAGTGGTATAATTTTTACGATTTTTGGGCATGACAAAAGCCTTTCACGACATATCCATGGATGAGTTGCTGCCCCAGCAGCCCCCGTTCCGTTTTGTAGACCATCTGGAGGACTATCACGACGATAACACCTGCGTGTCCTTCACTCCAATGGAAGGCGGCCTGATGATGGACGGCGACTGTTTCAGCGCCGCCGGACTCATAGAACACATGGCCCAGGCAAGCGCGGTGCGTAACGGATACGTTGCCAAGTACATACTTCACATACCAGTAGCGATTGGCTTTATCGGACAGGTCCGTAAGTATCGGATCTTCCGTCTGCCCCGCGCTGGGGAAAGGCTGGATACCAGAGTTGAACTTAAACAGGAAGTGTTCGGCGTAACCCTCACAGACATAGAGGTAAAGTGCGGGGACGAAGTCATATGCCGTGCTTCACTGAAATTGGCCCTCAAGAATGACTAAGGTTTATTGCACCGGCAGCAGCGTCGTTACGCCAATCGGCAGCTCGGTAATCGAGGTGCTGGAGGCTGTCTGCAGCGGCCGCAGTGCAATATCCTTACATGAAGGCTGGGGCGAGCCTTTCTGCGCCTCTCTCTTCGAAAGGAACGGCGTTGACGGCCCTTCTTCCCTTGTCCAAATCGGCGTTGAGGCGGCCAGGAAGGCGCTTTCCCAGGATTCCGGAGTGAATCCCGCCAGCCCCAGGACAGGCATTATAGTTTCCACCATCAAGGGCGAAATCGAAAATATCGGCAGGGAAGACGTTTCTCCCGCTGTGACCGCGCAGAAGATCGCTTCGGCGCTTGGGGTTGTATCGACGCCTTTCGTTACTTCCAACGCCTGCATTTCTGGTATGGCCGCAATGATTCAGGGCATGCGTATGATCCGCGCCGGAGTATTCGACGATGTTATTGTAATAGGCGCCGAAGTGATGTCACGTTTCTTCGTGACTGGCTTCCAGTGCCTTAAAGCTCTGTCTCCTAATCCCTGCAGGCCATTCGACGCAGGCAGAGAAGGCCTCAATCTGGGCGAAGCAGCTTCGGCAGTGATTCTTTCCAAAAGGCCTTCGGCATGGGAGCTTGTTGACGGCGCCATAAGGAACGATGCAAACCATATTTCTGGCCCCTCGCGTACGGGTGAAGGCAGTTTCCAGGCCCTGAGCCGCGTACTTCCGCTGGTGGACAAGTCCGACATAGCTTTCGTCAGCGTGCATGGCACCGCCACACTTTACAACGACGAAATGGAATCCATAGCCCTTCACAGAGCCGGCCTTGACGACGTCCCCATCTGCGCCATGAAAGGCACTTTCGGCCACACCATGGGCGCTGCCGGAGTACTTGAAACCGTGCTTTCGATGGCGGCCCTGGACGAAGGCATAGTGCCTCCGAGCCGTGGGTTCTCCGAAATGGGAGTAACGTATCCCCTTGGCATTTCCGCGGAGGAAAGGCCCGCTAAGGGGAATTCAATAATAAAGCTCTTGTCCGGCTTTGGCGGAGTTAACGGGGCGATGCTGCTTAGAAAAGGAGGTATGCAATGAGAACTTCAGTTATACCTTCCGGCGCATCCCTGCCGACGCTTTACCGCTCACTCGCAGGCGATTATCCCAAGTTTTTCAAGATGGATACCGCCTGCCGCCTGGGCTTCCTCCTTGCCGAAATGCTTGCAAAAGAGGATACGGACCGCTTTACTCCAAGGACCGACAGGGCAATCCTGTTTTTCAGCCACGAAGGCTCTCAGCTCACGGACAGGAACTACGCGGAAACCATAAAGGATTTCCCCTCTCCGGCGATTTTCGTTTATACTATTCCAAACACTGTAACCGGCGAAATTGCCATACGCAACAAATGGGCTGGAGAAACAGGCGCATACGTGCTGCCTGAGTTCGACGGGGTACGGATTTTGGAGCTGATCCGCGAGGCTTTCCAGGACGGGGAGACATCCTCCGTCATGGCCGCCTGGTCCGATTGCCGCAGCGATGAAGAGTGGACTGCAAAGGCCTGGCTAATCGAACGGAATGAAATTGAACAGATAAAAGAACTTTCACTATAATATGGAAAACTTAATCGACGAGTTGAAACTCAAGGTGATAGATGCCCTCAATCTTGAAGGCATGACACCTGAAGACATATCTGACGATGCACCTCTTTTCGGGGACGACGGCCTCGGACTTGACTCCATCGACGTCCTGGAGCTTATTGTGCTTCTGGAAAAGAACTACGGAATCAAGATCACCAATCCTAAAGAAGGAAAGGCGGTTTTCCGCAGCATCGTCGTAATGGCCGACTACGTTAAGGAACACAGGACCAAATAGTTTCGATGATTCCGGAGATTGTCATAACGGGCGCAGGCACTGTCAGCGCTATTGGCGTGGGCAAGGAGGAAAGCCTTGCTTCGCTCCGCTGTGGCAAATGCGGGATAGGCCCCGTGAAGTATCTGAAGACCAGACTTCAGGACCGTCCTGTGGGGGAAATCCCCATGACAAACGCACAGATGGCTCAGAAGGCCGGGGCACCGGAAGATCTTCCCCGCACCAGCCTGATGTCCATTCTGGCTCTTCAGGAGGCAATCGGCCAGGCCGGTATAGGCTCTATGGAGGGCCTTATGCTTGTTTCCGGGACCACTGTCGGAGGCATGGACCTTACGGAGCTTCAGTATCCGCGTTATTCGGCCCTGCACAGCTGTGGCGGTGCTACTGATGCGGCTGCGAGGCACTTCGGCCGTCTTTTCAAAGATGCGACAACGCTTTCAACAGCTTGCTCGTCGGCGGCAAACGCCATTATTTTTGGCGCGAATCTTATCCGCAGCGGGAAGTGCGACGTCGTTGTGTGCGGCGGCAGCGAAAGCCTCTCGAACTACCATTACAACGGCTTCAATTCCCTGATGATACTGGACAGCAGGCAGTGCTCTCCATTTGACTCTGAACGTGCAGGCCTTAACCTTGGCGAAGGCGCCGCTTATCTTGTTCTGGAAAGGGCGGAAAGCGCCAGGGAAAGGGGTGTAAAGCCCCTTGCAAAGCTCTCCGGCTGGGGCAATGCCTGTGACGCTTTCCATCAGACGGCTTCGTCCGAAAACGGCGAAGGCGCTTTCCTGGCCATGGCAAAAGCATTGAAAATGGCCGGTTTGGAGCCTTCCTCTATAGATTATGTGAACGCACACGGCACCGGTACTCCCAGTAACGACCCTTCTGAAAGCGCAGCGCTGAGACGGATATTCGGGGAAAGTTTGCCTCCTGTTTCGTCCACTAAGTGTCTTACCGGACATACTACAAGCGCATCCGGATCGGTTGAGGCAGTGTTCTGCCTGCTTGCAATGAGGGAAGGCTTTGTACCTTACCAGCCAAACTGGACTTCGGAGGATCCTTCGTGCATAGTTCCTGTCCACAAGCCTATGCAGAAAGAGCTCCGGAACGTTGTGTGCAATGCCTTCGGCTTTGGCGGCAACGACAGTTCCCTGATATTCAGTGCCCTATGATGCGCCAGGTCAGAATACTCTCCATAGTGAGCCTTGGGGCCGAAGATCCCGACTTCCGTGAGGTAGTGAGCCCAATGGAGGCGCGCCGTATGGGAAGGCTCCTGAAAAGGGCTGTATGGACATCGGCCAAAGCGCTTGAAAAAGCGGGCATTGACATGCCGGACGCCATTATCGCCGCCACCGATTACGGCTGCATGGAGAATACAGAGTCTTTTATTGCAGGTGTTCTTGAGATAGGAGATGCCGCAATGAGGCCCACGCATTTCATGCAGAGCACGCACAATACCATAGGATCCCTTGTAGCCATCCGCCTCGGATGCCACGGATACAATGCCACATACGCCCATACCGGACGTTCATTCCTAAGCGCTCTCGAAGATGCGATCATGCAGATCGGCCTGGGCGACATTGATACCGCCCTCGTAGGATGGTGGGACGAGAGAACTCCAAATATGGAAGCCTCCGGCCTTCCCGGCGGTGAAAGGGCCGTTGCAGTAGTAATTTCAGCCATATAAAACATATAGCACTATGTTAAAATTAGCAATTCTTGCAATAATCCAAGCCGTTCTGATGTGCGGCGCACAGTCCTTCTTCAAGGTTGCGTCGGACAAGATGGGCTCGTTCTCATTCACCTGGCCGTTTTTCCGCGACTCCATTTTCGCGAATGTTCCGCTGCTAATAGCCGGCGTGCTTGCCGTCACCGCAATTGTGGAATGGGCCTACATGCTTAAGAACTACCCGTTCAGCGTGGTGTATCCGCTGTCGTCCCTGAGCTTTATCCTGGCTATGTTCGTGGCCATTATTTTCTTCCACGAAAACGTGGTCTGGACCCAGTGGATTGGAGTATTCCTTATCCTCGGAGGTTGTTTCCTGATTGCCAAATGAGAAAGCTTCTGACTGTATTCTGTGCTTTTCTTTGCTGCGCTTCGGCTTTAGCCCAGGCGCTGCCGAGCGCTGAAGACATACTTCAGGCGAACATGCCTTCTACTCTTAAGGCTCAGTGGCACAGGGTACAGCACTCGGAAATGCTTACGGACAAGCTTGAAAGCGACGGGTTCGTGTACCTGGCAAAGCCGGACAGGCTTCGCTGGGAATGCGTTTCTCCCGTGAAGAACCTTACCGTTTTCAACGGCGAAACTCCTTCCGGAAGTTTCCGCCTTCCTCAGGCAAAGGATTTCAGGGCTAATGTGCTGAATTACGGCGACGGATATACGGTAATACTGGTACCCTTGAGGCGTGATTTGAAACAGCTGTTCATGCAGGTGACGCTGGATGTGGAAGTGGGTACCCTAAGGATAAAATCGGCCCTGATAAAGTCCCGGAACGGTGACTGGAGCCAAATTGAATTCAAAAATGTGCAAACTGATATTGCACTGGATGATAATTTGTTCGACAAAGATGCTTGAAGGAATACTTTATACTCTCGTTGAAAAAACTGACTGCAGCGCCAAGGTGAAGCTTCTGCCCGAAAGCCCCATCTATGCAGCCCATTTTCCCGGGTATCCCATTACCCCCGGAGTTACTCTTGTTCAAATGGCATTGGAATGCATGGGAATGAAGATGACCGGTGCCAAGGACATCAAGTTCCTGATTCCCGTAATCCCTACTGCCGAAGGGCTTATTCTCACTTACGAATGGGAAGTTTCCGATGACGGTACAGCTTCCATCCAGGCTATTCTCCCTTCCGGAGAGCTTTGCGCCAAAATGAGCGTCACCCTCGAGTGACTTTTCAAAGTTTGACTTAAGGAAAATATTGCGTATATTTGTAGATATATAAGGCGCAGAACGGCATTTGAAGCGTTTTTTCCTTAATATCTACGATTTTCTGTCGGCCCGCAGGGGACTGGCTGCGGCAATTTGGGCCGTTCTGCTGGTGCTTTGCATCGTCAGCGCATTGAGAATCGATTTCCAGGAAGACATAACTGCATTTCTGCCCGGAGGCAAAGAGCTTGAGGAAGAGACATCAGGGCAGGAGACAATGGCAGTTTTCTTCGAAGGGGGAGGCATCGACGACAAGTTGGATGCCATGAGTGCCTTTGAAGAAAAGTGGAATCTTTACAATCCGGATTTTCCCATAGAGGCAACTGCTTCGCAGGACCAGGCTCTGGAGATGTTCCGTTTCCTGAGCGCCAATTGGCCCTATTTTCTTGAAGAAGGGGATTATGCGCGCATGGATTCCCTTCTTGCGGTTCCAGGATTCATCGGCAGTGCCCTTGAAAATGACAAGTTGGCGCTTTACGGTGCCAACCCTTTCAGGACCCAATATATGCGTTCGGACCCTCTGGGCCTTTACTCGCCTGTACTGGAGCGCCTGCAGGCCATTAAGCCGGATTCTCGCCTGGAGGATGGCTGCCTTTTCACGGCCGACGGAGAGATAGGAATTATCCTTTTCGATTCCCCGTACGGCGGCAGCGAAAGCGGCAGCAATGCAGGCCTGGTCCGCGACTTGAGGACGGTTATCGACGAGGTGGGAGCAGATTTTCCGGAGATATCCATCAGCTCTACCGGCGGCCCCGAAGTGGCGGTGGAGAATGCGTCCAGGATAAGGAAGGACAGTTTTCTGGCCCTGGCCCTGGCGGCTTTGCTGATAGGAATCGTACTCTGGCTAAGTTACAGAAGGCTTTCTGACGTTATTTGGATACTTCTTTCCATAGCCAGCGGCGCAATACTTGCCCTTGGCATAATAGCTCTTTTCAAAAGCAGCGTCAGCATAATAGTGCTCGGTATCGGCAGCACCATAATAGGCATTGCGGTGAATTATCCGCTGCATTACGTGGACCATCTCAAGTACCAGCCCGATAAGCGCAAAGCTCTTTCGGAGCAGGTTACACCATTGCTGGTGGGAAACGTCACCACTGTAGGCGCTTTTTTGAGCATGCTGCTCCTCAAGGCCGAAGCATTGAAGGACTTCGGTTTCATAGGCGCGATGATGCTGGTTGGAACCATCCTGTTCGTCCTGATTCTGCTCCCGGTGTTCGTACCTGCTGCCAAAGGCCCCAGGAAGGCCATTAAACTGGATTTTGACAGGCACATCAATGCGGGACCGGAGGTAAGGCGAGCTGTTTTCCTGGGCTTTCTATTGATAAGCGGAATCCTACTGTACTGGAGCGGCCGCACCGGATTTGACGCCGACCTCCACAACATCAACTACATGACTCCTTCCCAGGCGCGTGGCTTCGAGATTCTGGAAAGCCTTAAGCCGCAGAATACGGTGGCTCTTGCCGATATAAGCTCCGAAGCCCAGGAGAGGCATATTGCCGCCTGGAACGGGTTCTGGGAAAGGCATCCCGATGTTTCGGACCGTCTGATAGAGGAAGGCCTTGAAAAAGGGTTCACCGCTCACGCTTTCCAGCCGTTTTTCGACGTTATGGACGCAGAATGGAAAGTTCAGCCGCTCAGTTATTTTGCACCTGTCGCAAAGCTGGACCAGGAGGAAAGACTGGCCGATAAGCTCGTGTCCGCCCTGTCCGGAGATTTCGACAAAATCGGACTCTTATGCTCTCTGATAGTGTTTTTCTTCCTGTGGCTAAGTTTCGGCTCGGTTGAAATAGCGCTGATCAGCTTCCTGCCTCTTGCGGTTAGCTGGTTCTGGATAGAGGGAATAATGGGCCTCACAGGGCTTCAGTTCAATATCGTCAATATCATCCTGGCCACGTTCATCTTCGGCCAGGGGGACGATTATACCATTTTCATCACCGAAGGCCTGCTGTACGAAAGGGCTACCGGCAAGAAGATTCTCCATTCCTACAAGAATGCCGTTGTCCTTAGCGCACTTATCATGTTCATCGGCATAGGTGTGCTTGCTTTCGCTAAGCACCCTGCAATGCGCTCGCTGGGGCAGGTCACGGTTATAGGCATGCTCACTGTGGTGCTGATGGCTTATTACCTTCCGCCGCTTGTGTTCAGGTGGCTAACCACGAAAAGGGGAGAGCCAAGGAAAGCCCCGATTACCCTTGTCCAGGGCATCAGGACGCTGTTTATCGGCCTTATGATGATGCTTGCCATGACCATCCTTTCCCTGGTATGTCTCTTTTTCCCCGCCGGAACGGCCTTCCATAAGATGATCCGCAGGGTAGCGGCATTTGCGATGCGCATCATTCCCGGCTGCCCGTACAAACTGGAGAATCCTGTCGGAGAGGACTTTTCAAAGCCGGCGGTATACATCTGCAACCACCAGAGCCATCTGGATGTCCTGCCTATCATCGCTCTTCAGCCCAAGCTCATATTCATGACAAACGACTGGGTGTGGAAATTCCCCTTCTACGGCGCTGTAATCCGCAAAGCCGGGTATTTCCCCGCATCGTGGGGGCTTTCCCGCAATAGTGCCCACATGCGGAAACTGGTGGCCGAAGGCTACTCGATAGTGATTTTCCCCGAAGGCACCCGAAGCGAAGACGGAAGCATACTGCGTTTCCATCGTGGCGCTTTTCTGGTGGCCAGGGAACTAGGACTGGACGTCCTCCCTCTTTGCATCCACGGTTTCTCCGACGCCCTTCCCAAGCACGATTTCCTGCTCAGGACGGCCACTCTTACCCTCGAAGTGGGCCGCCGCATATCAGTTCCGGAAGAAGGCGATTTAGCCGCTTTTACCAGGCAGATGCGTGGCTTCTACAGGGACTGGTATTCCGATATCAGGCGCAGGAAGGAGAACGCGGCATATCTTGCTCCCTGGGTGGGCATTCAGTATGCTTACAAAGGCAGCGGTGCGCTTCGGGAATGCCGCAGGGTACTTACAAAATCCAACCTAAGCCGCATCGATGCCTTGAAAGGTGAAACTTATACCATCGACGAGGCCGGCTTCGGCGCAGAGGCCTTGCTAATCGCCAAAACCCATCCTGAAATGCAGGTTACGGCCCGCATCTCCGACGAAGAACAATATCTCACGGCCACCCGCTGTGAAGTACCTGAGAATTTGCACTATGAGCAGAAACAATAACAAAAGCAGCAAGATGCAGGCTCCGGAAACCTTCAGGCTTTCGGCCTTCGTCCCTCCCACTGCCTGCGGCAGCGGGCCCCTCCCATTCATGGAGACATGGGCGTCTACAGTTTCCGGAGCCTGCATCTTGCTGCTTTTGCTGCTTAATTTTACGCTTAACGCTCAGGAGAAGATTTGGAAGGGGACGGGGTATTATGACATGAGCGTTACTATGACGGAGTTCCTGCCGGAAGGAGAGCCGGAGTATGCCGTGATAGTATGCCCTGGAGGCAGTTATCACTGGCTGGACTGGCAGGCGGAAGGGATTGAAGTGGCGAAGTGGCTGGCTTCGGAGGGCATTGCTGCGTATGTGCTTAAGTACAGGACTGCCGGAAAGATAGAGTTCGCCGCTAAATACAGGACTTTCATCAGGGGACACAGGTTCCCGGACATGCAGAGCGACCTTCAGCGGGCCATACAGCTTGTTAGGGAAAAGCATCCTGGTATTCCGCTCGGTGCGATGGGCTTTTCTGCCGGAGGGCATCTTGTAATGAGCGCAGGTGAGTATTTCAGGACAAATTTCCTGTCGGCATACGGTATTTACCCGGAAGTGTCCCTGAGGCCCGATTTCGTTGCTCCAATCTATCCCGTCGTAACCCTTTCGGACAACCGTTATGCCCATTCGCGTTCGCGCCTGGGACTGCTTGGAGAATGGACCGTCATGAGCGCGAAAATGCGTGACTCACTGTCCCTTGAAAAGCACGTGAAACCAGATACTCCGCCGGTATTCCTCTTTAACTGTGTGGACGATCCCATTGTGAAATATCAGAACTCGGAACTCCTTGATTCGGCCCTTACAGCCGCAGGGGTATCCCATGTATATATACAGAAACCTACGGGCGGGCACGGCTTCGGAGCCCAGAAATCCCGCATGAACAATGATACCTGCACTTGGCAGGAGAGTTTCATTAACTGGCTACACTCGATTAAATTTTAAGTATTTATGGATATAGAATTCAAGAAACCGGAAGAAATCAAGGCATTTCAGGAAGGACTGATGAAAGATGCGTTGGAGTACCTGCAGGCAAATTCGCCATATTACAGGCATATCTTCAACAAGCACGGCATCGACATTAAGAAGATCACGAAAATCGAGGACCTTCAGAAGATCCCGTTTACCGAGAAAAATGACCTTCAGAAGTATAACGAAGATTTCTTCTGCTGCCCGAAGTCCAAGATAGTGGACTATGTGACGACATCTGGAACTACTGGCGATCCTATCATTTTCGGCTGTACCGAAAAGGACCTCAGGCGTCTGGCATTCAATGAAAAAAAGAGCTTCGAATGTGCAGGCTTAAAGCCAGGTGACTTAGTTCAGATTATGGTAACGCTGGACAAGCGCTTTATGGCCGGCAACGCCTATTTCATGGGAATCCGGGAGCTTGGCGCTAGCGCCGTCCGTGTAGGAAACGGCATCCCGGAGCTGCAGTGGGACACCATCAACCGGCTCAAGCCCGACACCATCATGTGCGTGCCGTCCTTCATTCTCAGACTTATCCAGTGGGCCGAAGATCATGGCCTTGACTATACCAAGTCCTCGATTAAGCGCATTATCGGCATCGGCGAAGGCCTGAGGGACCAGAACTTCAAGCTGAACCTCCTTGGCAGCCGCATCAAGGAAAAATGGGATGTCCAGCTGTTTGCCACATATTCATCCACCGAGATGTCGGCAACGTTCTCCGAATGCCCCTGCGGCTGCGGCGGACACCTTCATCCCGAACTGCTGATAGTGGAAATAATAGGCGAAGACGACAAACCCGTGCCTGACGGTGAAGTGGGAGAGGTCGTCGTCACTACGCTTGGGGTGGAAGGAATGCCGCTTCTGCGCTACAGGACGGGCGACCTGGCGGCAAAAGTTACAGGAAAATGCCAGTGCGGACGCTACAGTTACAGGCTCACTCCCATCCTGGGCCGTAAGCACAATATGCTGAAGCTTAAGGGCACCACGCTTTATCCGCCGGCAATTTACGACGTGCTGGACAATACCCATTATATCGAGAATTACGTGGTCATAGTCCAGAACAGCGACGCCGGACTGGATGACGTGATCGTCAAGGTCGGCCTCAAGTATCAGCCCGACTTCGACGTGATCAAAGACATAAAGGACCGTTTCCGTTCCCGTATCAGGGTAGCACCAAAGGTGGAAATCCATCCTTCGAACGAGATTGCCGCCATCAATTACCCTGCCAAGTCCCGCAAGCCGATTAAATTTATCGACAACCGTGAAAAGCATGTTTGACGACATCCGTCCCTACATAGACGCCGAGATTCCGGAGGCTATGGAGCGTCTTGCGGCCGACAAGTATTTCCCGCTTGTCTCAGGCTTCCTTTTCCCCGATAAGCCGGTGGAAGAGGTTGCTGCCGTTGTGCGCTCCTGCCGTTCGGCGGAAGAATTCCAGCGGCGTTTCATGTACGATGCAATCTGGTCAATCGCCCATAAAACCACCGACAGCCTTACTGTCGAAGGCATGGAGAAGCTGGACCCTTCCAGGAACTATCTCTTTGTCTCGAATCACAGGGACATAGTCCTTGACGCAGCTTTCCTGCAGGTGCTCCTGCTGGATGCCGGCCGGAGGACGTCGGAGATTACTTTCGGCGCCAACCTGATGCAGGGACAGTTTGTCATAGATGCAGGCCGCAGCAACAAGATGTTCCGGGTAGAAAGAGCTAATACTGTTTCTTCGGCCCGGGAATTTCTTGTCAGAAGCCGTTATCTGTCGGATTATATCCGCTATGCAATTCTGGAGAAAGGGGAAAGCCTTTGGATTGCGCAGCGTAATGGCCGGACAAAGGACGGAATGGATTCAACGGACCAGGGTATAGTGAAGATGTTCGGCCTTTCGGGACCTTCGGACAAGGTCCTGGCGCTTTCTGAGCTGAATATATGCCCTCTGTCAATTTCATACGAGTGGGAGCCCTGCGACGTGGCGAAAGCCCGTGAAACGGCCGTTAAAGCGTCAGGAAATGAATATATGAAGCGTCCCGGGGAAGATCTGGAAAGCATATTGAACGGAATCACCAGGCCCAAAGGCCGCGTGCATCTGGCCGTATGCGAACCTTTGACCAGGGACGACCTCGAACCTTTCCGCGGCCTTCCTTCCGCAGCTTTCAACAGGGAAGTGGCATCTCTCATCGACACCAGGATACTGTCCCTTTACCGCCTTTATCCCAACAATTACATTGCAGCCCAGATGCTTACCGGTAAGGATTGTTCCGACCATTACACTCCTTCTGAGCGAGCCGTTTTCGAGGCCCATATAAACGAAAATCCCGGAGAGCTCCGGGATATCCTTCTCGGTATTTACGCCGCGCCTGTTATCCGCCGATAAATTCGCGGAGGAGGGAAGTGGCGGGGATTTCCTTATCCGACACCGGGGTGAAATAGTGGATGAACTTCAGCAGTCGGTGTGCTTCCGAGTATTCCGGGCAGTTTTGGGGAACGCTCCTAAGGATAGGCTCGGCATGGTTCTTAAGCACTGCGAATTCAATAAGATAGGCCGAATTGAACATCACGTCTGCATTTTCCTGGAATGGATAGATCCACTTCTGCTCGGCCTCAAGTACGTTCTGCCAGTTGGATATGGATTCCCGGGCCGAAAAAGCACCTTTGTTATAGTCGCGGACGATGCGCCTGAGAAGGCGGTTGTCGCTGGTGGGAATCATGTTATGGTCGTCCAGAAGGGTGCCGGTGAGGGTATTTATGAAAATCTTGAACTTTGCGCTTTCGGGTATTTCAGACGTGAGCCCCGGATTAAGCGCGTGGATGCCTTCGATCAGGAGTATGCGGCCCTCGCCTAGTTTCAGGGTTTTGCCGTTGTATTCCCTCATGCCCGTGACGAAATTATATTCCGGCACCGATACTTCCTCGCCTGCGATAAGCTGCATTATATGCTTCTCCATCAGGTCGTGATCCACTGTGTCGAAGTTGTCGAAGTCGTATGAACCGTCGGGGAATTTGGGGGTGTCCACCCTGTTTACGAAATAGTCGTCCGTGGACATGGACATGGGCTTTAAGCCGCATGCCTTGAGCTGTATGGACAGTCTTTTGCAGAAAGTGGTTTTACCTGAGGATGAAGGCCCGGTAATTAGCACAAGCTTCAGGGGATTATCGCTGCGGTAGCGGCGGTCTATCTCTTCGGCTATCTTGACTATCTTCTTTTCCTGCAGGGCTTCCGCTATCTGGATAAGTTCGCTTGCGCGGCCGTTATGGAAAGCTTCGTTTACGTCGCCGACAGTCGAGAGACCCATGATAATGTTCCAGCGAAGCGCCTCCTTGAACATTTCGAAGGTCTTGGGCTGGTCTTCGAACTCTGCCAGACGGCTGGGATCCTGCCTTGATGGAACCCTCAGAAGCAGTCCGTCGTGGTAGGGGATTAGGCCCCAAACTTTAAGGTAACCGGTGCTGGGAACCAGTTTGCCATAGTAGTAGTCGGACGTTTCTCCAAGCGTGTAATAATCCGTATAGGCTTCGCCGCTGGTTTCCAGAAGCTTCACCTTGTCGCTGTAGCCGGCTTTGCGGAACTCCTTGATGGCACGGTCCGTCTGGACGTCATAGCGGTGGAAGGGCATGTCCTTGGCCACAAGTTCCTTCATGCGTTCCTCTACGCGGGAAACGTCTTCGGCGGTGATTTCGCTGCCGTCGGACTTTCTGAGGTGGCAGAAGTATCCGTGCGAGATGGGGTGCTCCATGTAGAGCTTGATGCCAGGAAAGACGTCAGTGGCGGCTTTGTACAGCAGAAAATAAAGCGAGCGGCAATACACTCGCATGCCGCTCGGTTCGCGGACATCTATGAATTCGATGTCCTTATTTTGGTACACTTTGAATTTGAGTCCCTGGGAAACGTTGTTCACCTTGGCAGACACGATGGGGTAGGGACGGTGACAGTCGAACTCCGAAAGCATTTGCAGAAGGGAGGTTCCTTCGGGAAATCGCTTCGTTTCCTTGGTGTTTTTACAGAATACTTGGACCATCTCGCTTGGAATTTCGGCAAAGGTAGTAAAAGGGATGCGGATTTGCAAACGCTATAATTGCACGTCTTGCTTCTCGAGGTAGGAAACAACGTCTGCAACGGTTTCAAACTTTGCAAGTGCCTGATCGGGGATGACTATTCCATACTGGTCCTCGATGCGCATAAGAAGCTGGAGTATGTCCAGAGAATCGGCTCCAAGGTCCTTTTTAATCAGGGACTGCAGTGTGATTTTCGAAGGGTCAAGCCTGAGTTGCTTTGCCAGGATGGCCTGCACTTTTTCAAACATGTCAGAGTTCATAATGTTCGTATTTGGCTATTTCTGTTTCAATCTTTCCGGAAAGCTTGGAAACTTCCATCCGGTATGCCTGTTCTATGCATTTGACAATTGCAGCGGTCTTGGACGAGCCGTGTCCTTTGACCACGACCTTGGATGTGCCCAGGAGCACGCTGCCGCCGTAATTCTGGTAGTTCATGAACTTCTTTTCGTCGGCGAACATCTTCTTCATCAGCAGCGCACCTATCTTATATATTGTGCGGCTGTAGATGTCCTTTTTCAACTTTTTCAGGAGCTCCAGGGCAGTACCTTCCGTGGTTTTTACAAGAACATTGCCGGAGAAGCCGTCGGCCACGACTACGTCATATGAACCGGACAGAAGGTCCCGGCTTTCCATATTGCCGACAAAATTCACTGACGGCGTTTCCTTCAGCATGGCGTATGCTTCGCGGCGGATATCATCGCCTTTTTCGGCCTCTTTTCCTACGTTCAGCAGCGCTGTGCGGGGGTTCTTTACTCCATAGACGTTTTCCATGTAAAGGGACGCCATTATTGCGAACTGCCTCAGATGGGCCGATGTCACTTCCACGTTGGCGCCGCTGTCGCATATGCCCACAAGCCCGCCGTTCATGGTGGGTAGGATGGGGCAGAAAGCGGGGCGGATGATTCCGGGAATGCGTCCCAGGCGCACCAGGGCTCCGGTAACCAGGGCTCCGGTGGAGCCGGTGGAAACCATGGCGGCGATGTCGTCGCGGTCCCTGAGGAGGATGATGGCCTTCATCATGGACGAGTTCCGCTTCAGGCGCACCGCGTCAGTGGGTTTTTCGTCGCAGCCGATTACTTCCGGGGCATGGATTATCTCCAGACGGGTGTCGTCGTAACTTTTCCCTTCCAGTTCTTTGCGAATAAGCCCTTCCTCGCCGGTAAGGATGAGGAAAAGGTCCTTGTTTGCCTCAAGTGCCTTTATAGCGGCTTCTACGGGTGCCTGAGGGCAATGGTCGCCGCCGAAGCAGTCAACGATAATCTTAATCATACAGATTCTTTACATAAGAACGGTAACGCTTGCACTCTTCGTGTTTGAAACGGCGCCAGGCGTTCTGAATGGCGTAGTTGTCTTCCAAGTTCAGGTTGGTATCGGCCCATTTGAGCCTGGGATTGTCCCGAAGCATTTTCATGATGGCAAGGGAAAGCGCACCGGAAACGCCGCGGTTCAGGTATTCCGGGGCTACACCCACCAGGCACAAATCAAGAATATTGGGATTCTTGATGTAGTACAGCAGTTTGAGGAGTGTGAGCGGAGTGTATTTTCCGCGCGTCCCTACAAGCGCCGGGGCAAGGCCGGGGAAGGAGAGACCGAAGCATACCATTTTCTCGTTCTCGTCCAGGATGACGGCCGTATGCTTGGGATTTATGACCATGGCGAAATTCTCCAGGACAAGCTTGCGCATGCCCTCGGTGAATGGAACTGTGCCGTACAGACCTGCGTAGGATGTGTCTATCAGGTCGAAGATGCCGTCGGCGTATTTTTTCAGCAGTTCCGGGCCGTTTTTGGCCGTGCCGTAATGCAGTTTGTAGCGTTTGAAAATAAAGGCGACCAGCTGCTCCAGTTCCTCCATGGCTTCCGGACTTTCGGCCCCGTACAGGCGGCTGGCTGTCCAGTCAACCTCTTTGCGGTAGCCAAGGGCTTCGACGTGATCCTTGTAGTAGGGCGCGTTGTAGTTTTCTTCGAAAGTCGCGGGTTCCTGGAAACCTTCTACCAGCATGCCCTCGCGCTCCAGATCGGAGAAATTGAGCGGCCCCACCATGGCGTCCATTCCCTTGGAACGTGCCCAGTTCTCGGCTGCTGTGAACAAGGCTTTTGAGACCTCCAGATCGTCCACGGCGTCGAAGCGGCAGAAACGGCAGCGCTTTTCGCTGTTTTTTGCGTTGGCGTCTTTCTGGATGATGGCCTGGATGCGGCCGGCTGGTTTACTGTCCTTGTACGCCACAAAGCAGGTCCACTCGCAGCTGGAGTTGTACACGTAGTCATTCCGGAACATCTTTTTCTCGTCGGAATAAAGCGGCGGGACAAAGTACGGGCTGCCTTTGTACAATTCCAGCGGAAAATTGAGAAAATCTTTCTGCTGGCGTTTGGTAAGGACTTCTTTAACTTCAATCATCTTTAGCGATGCTTTGCGTGGAAGCATACTCCTACGCCGTTGGGGCCGCTGTGGCTGCCGGCGGTGGGGTTGCACTCCACATAGGTGATGTTAAGATCTTCTCCAAGACGCTCCTTAAGCATGTCGCCCACCTGACGGGCAATCTCCGGGGCGTCGGTATGCCCGATGAAAATGCCGTGTTCCTTTGCGTCCAGGCCAAGGTCCATCACCTTGTTCACCAGGTGCAGCATGGCTTTCATACGGCCTTTTTCGGTGCCGAAAGAGACCATTTTGCCTTCCGGTGACATGTAAATGATGGGACGGAGCCCGATGATGGTGCCCATGGTGGCGGCCAAGCCGCTTACCCTGCCGCTGCGGCGGAAGAACTTGAGGTCATCGGCAAAGAAATACATGGCCCAGTGGTCCACGTCGTCCGCGGCCCAGGCAAGGATTTCGTCAAGGGTCTTGCCTGCGAGGAACAGGTCTCCGGCCTTGCAGACGATAGGGTAGCATACTGTGGTAATGCCCTTACAGTCAATTTCTTCGAAGCGGACGCCGGGGTATTTGGCCTTCAGGTCTGCGACAGCCTGGTCCATGGCATCGAAGGTGGCGGTCATGGCACGGGAGAAGTGCACGTACAGAATGTCGTTTCCGGCAGCGAAGTCGGGCTCGAAAATTTCTGTGTAGCGCTCCTTGGAGATGGCGCTGGTGGTGGGCAGGACGCCGCTGCGCAGCATATCGTAGAAGCCGTGGCAGTCGAAGGTATCGAAGTCTTCGTAGGGATAGATGGTTTTTGCATCCACGCTGTAGGGCATGGAAATGAAACCGGAATAACCGTGCTGCTTGGCTACTTTAGGGGTTACGTCGGTGTCGGAGTCGGTGTAGAGTTTTAGCATATCACAATTACATAATCATATACGGGTTGGTCTCCCTGCAGAAGAATGGTTTCTGCCATGGGATATTGTTTCTGGAGACTGGCTCGAAGGGCCTCGGAGGCCTCCTGCTTAGCGTTTTTACCTGCGAAGACAAGCAGGATGTCTGCGCTTCCGGCGTCCAGTTTCCCGGCCAGTTCCATCGCAGCGGAACCGGCATCGGCTGAATGGCACAGGATATCTTTACCGCTGAAACCTATATAGTCGCCGCATTTGGCTTCGCCGGCATCACGGATGGCCTTGGAGACCAGTCCTGTGGTGACCGAAGCGGCGGCTTCCTCCAGGACCTGTGTCAATTGGGTGGGCGGTAGTTCGGCATCAAGGTTGGCCAGGGCGAAATAGCCTTCTCCCAGAGTCTTGGTGGGTATTACTTCCACCGCGGCTTCACTGTAAATGGCGGCTGCCTGCCGGGCCGACAGGATGATGTTGCTGTTGTTGGGGAAGACCAGAATGCGCTCGGCATCCACTTCCCGGAAAACTTCCAGGAAACTTTCTACCGAAGGATTCATGGTCTGTCCGCCTTCTATTACTGCGTCGGCCCCCATTTCCCTGAAGGTCCGGCACAGACCGTCCCCTGAAGCTACCACAACCACGCCAAGGGCTTTGCGACCTTTTTTAAATCGTTGGTCCATGTGGTTTTCGTGGTGCTGGAGAGTCATGTTCTCCACTTTTACGGTGAGGTATTCTCCCCACTCGCGGCAACGGGTGAGTATGGCGCCGGGGTCCTTGGTGTGGACGTGAACCTTGATTATGGACCCGTCGCGGAAAAAGACGAGCGAATCGCCCTGAGAGGCAAGCCATTCCTGAATTACGCTTTCGTCGAAACTGTCAAGGTCCACTTTCGAGCGCTGGAGCCTTAGGAGAAACTCCGTACAATAGCCGAATTCCAGTTCGCTGTCCTCGGTAAAGGCGCTGAAATCCACCTTGGCAGGAGATACGCTCGCTTCGCTCGGTATGACAGCGCTGAAGTTCCCATGCAGGGCATCCTTCATGCCTTCCACTATGCACAGTAGGCCTGCGCCGCCGCTGTCCACTACGCCGGCTTTTTTCAGGACGTCCAGCAGTTCAGGGGTATGCTGCAGGGAACGGTCCATTGCTATGGTTATAAGGTCGAAGAACTCTTCAAGGCTGGACGCTCCGGACGCGGCATCGACACCTTCCCTTAGGACCGTGAGAATTGTCCCTTCGACAGGCTGGGATACAGCTTTGTATGCCTCTTCCACTCCGCACTTCATTGCGTGCGAGAATTCCCGGACACCGGCCTGGCCGAGGCCCTTGAATCCTTTGGCTATACCGGCGAAAATCCTTGAAAGGATTACACCGGAATTGCCTCTGGCTCCGAGTAGCATGCCGGACGATACGGAAGCCGCCATTTCGCCAATGCTGCCTCCGCTTCCGCGTGTACCGGCCTCTATTGTCATGTACATGTTGTCGCCGGTGTCGCCGTCGGGAATCGGGAATACGTTCAGGTCGTTTATTTCCTGACGGCGCGCGCTTAGCTTGGCGGCACCGCCGCGGATGAGGTTTAGGTAAAGGTCAGCGGTCAGGTTCATGCGTTAATCAGGTATGCGGAAACTGCGGCGGAAGTAAGGGATTTTGGCCAATTTGCGGAAAATCCACGGCTGCAGTGAATAGGTAATCGAGATGGTCGATGCCATGCCGATGAGTGTAATAATGCCTATGGAGTGGATGCTTGGATGTTTGGCGAATATGAGCGAGGAGGTTACGATGGCAAGGATGAGGGCGCTGTAGAATATGGCCACTTTGTGGAACGAAAGCATGGACGTTTCTCCGCGCCGGCTTTCGGCCAGGAGGCCTTCCATCACAAAGATACTGTAGTCTACGCCGATGCCATAGATGAAGGTGGAAATGACGATGTTGATCAGGTTGAACTCAAGGCCCAGCAGCGCCATGTATCCCTGCATAACGTACCAGCTCACGAACATTGGCAGGAAGGCGATGAGGGCAATCCAGAAGTTCTTGAAGCTTATCAGCAGCACCAGCAGCACGAAAAGGCTGGATATCCACAGGGTGGTAGAGAAGTCATCGTGGACTATCTCCACCATATCGCGGCAGTAGAAGAAGGGATCCAGCACCAGAATGTGCGGTATGGCAGTCAGCTTTTTCCAAACTTCATCGGCTTTTTCAGGTTCATAGGAAATGTCGTTGTAAATCAGGTAGCGGCCGCTCTGCTGTTGTTCGGCATAGTTAGACAGCAGTCCGGGCGGGATAACGCCGGATTCCACCAGGTTGCCGGGTTCGTATGGCTGCAGGACCATGTTCAGGAAGGAGTTGAAGAATCCTTTCGGGATGTTGTTCCTGCGGCCTGACTCCTGCAGGTTCATCTTGAGTGCACGAATGCGCTCCGGAGACCAGAATGCTTCCCATGCCTGGATGCGGCGCTGCTGTTCGGCTTCGGAAAGCAGGAGCATCCTGGTGACAGGTACATATGAGGCGATGACGCCTTCTTCCCGCAGGGAATCCAGGGCATGGCCGAAGCGGCTGTTGTAATCCAGTGCCTGGTTCAGGTCCATATCCCATGCTGCGAAATACTGATGCGCATAGCCGTCGGCCGTTTTGGCGCTGAAAAGCTGTTCGCTTTCACGCACCTGCTGGTTACGGTAGTCCAGGTTCCGGAGGTCGCTGTCGAATTTGACGCGCGGGCTGAAGATGATACCAACCACGATGATAGCCAGCAAGGCGCAGATGAAAGCTTTATTCCTGTCCCAGGGGAGGTTGTTGATGCGCTCGATGAGCGGGAAGCCGTGCGAACGCTTGAAGCGGATTTGTTCCGGGCGCAGGAAGTGCGGCAGGAAAATCAGGGCGAACAGGGTGTTGCCGATGAGGGAGAATGTGGCGAACAGGCCAAAGTCACGCAGCAGGTCGCTTTCCGTGAACAACAGCCCGATAAAGGCACCGATGGTGGTCAGGCAGCCCAGGAATACGGGAGTGGATTCCTCCCGCAGCATTTTTTCGACATCCCCCACGTAGTAGAAATGGATGAGCACGTGCAGGCAGTAACTGACTGCGACGCCCAGGACTATGGCGCTGATACCCAGGGCCATCAGGGACATTACACCCTTGATCCAGTACATGCAGGCCATGGCAAACACGGCTCCGTAGATTACCGGAATTACCTGCTGCCACAGGAAAGAGAGGCTGCGGAAGCTGAAGATCATTATCAGGACAATCAGCAGTAGCGACAGACCCAGTGAAAATACCAGGTCCCGTTTGATGCAGCCGGCATTTGATACTCCGTTAAGGGTATTGCCGTGGATGAGAATGCGTACACCGGGGTGGGATGCAAGCACTTCTTCGCGTGTCTGGTCGAACATCCTGACCAGCTTGGTGGATTCTCCGGAATTTGTGGAACTCATGGTGGGGGACAGGAAAGCCAGCGCCACCGTCTTGTCAGGACAGAACAGATGCCCGTCTTCGATGGTCATGCCACCCAGGCCCTGGTTTCCGCCCAATACCCGTTCCAGCAGAACGGAACGCAGGTTCAAGGGGTCCATGGCAACCATCTGGGTGTCATCTCCGGTTTCGTCCTCCATCATTAGGCGGTAGTTTTCCTGCATCTGGGCCTCGATGGCTTCGGGCGTGAGGACTTCCTCGATGGTCGGATACCAGGCGGGATCCACGAAGGAGGGCAGATGTTCAAGTCCGAAGTCCATAGCTCCAAGCATGGCGTCCATTTCCATCCGGTACAGCATGCCCTTCAAGTAGTGGGAACTGCTGTCCTTTTCCTGCACCCTAAGGCAGAATTCGTCAATGACCAGCCCCAGTTCCCTGGTGGAAACGGGTTGCAGGGTGTCGGCCGATGTGACCTGGACAAAGATCTTGTCCACCAGGCCTATGTCGCTGAATGCCAGTTCGTTGGATGTGGACGAACGAGGCAGTAACTTGATGATGTCTTCTTCGTATCTGAGCTTGAGGCCGAACCAGGCGAAAACGGCTGTGGAAGCAATCAGAAGGGCATACATCAATGCCTTATGCTTCCGGAAGAAGTTGTATAGAGGTACGAATATGCGATGCATCAGAATTTATCCATTGTGTTGAAGATACGGGTGCGGACATCGTCGATTGAGCCCATTCCGTCAATTTCCTCGTATTTTCCGGCTTTGCGGTAAAAGTCGATGAGGGGTTCGGTCTTGGCGTGGTAGGTTTGGATGCGGTTTTCCACAATCTCGGGACGGGCGTCGTCCGCGCGGCCTTCAATGGTGGCCCTGTGGGCGATGCGCTCATGGATGAGCTGGTCCGGTATCATGATGGATATGCATGCGGTGACATCTTCACCGGAGGCATCAAGCATCTTGTCCAGTACCTGTGCCTGTGCTATCGTGCGGGGGAAACCGTCCAGAAGGAAGCCGTCAACGCCTTTTGTGGAGCGGAATTTTGCCTCGATCATGCCTTCCACCACCTCGTCCGGAACAAGGTTGCCTGCTTCGATGAGGGATTTGGCCTGCTGGCCCAGCGCCGTGCCTGCGGCAATCTCGCTGCGAAGAAGCTCACCTGTGGAAAGATGGCAGAGATTGTAGCGCTCCACCATCGCGCCGGCCTGAGTGCCTTTTCCGGCACCGGGAGGGCCGAAGAGAACGTAGTACTTCATGGTATTATTCGTCTAAAACATAAATATCTTTGGTATTGCGGCCAAGCTGGTCGTAGTCCAGGCCGAAGCCCACGATGAAGCGGTTGGGGATTTCCAAAGCCACATAGTCCAGCGGAATGTCCTTGTTGTAGACATCTTTCTTGAGTAGCAGGGTGCAAATCCTTGCATCCTTTATTCCTTTGGCGAGCAGCTGGCTATGAATTTCGACAATGGTGTTCCCCGTGTCCACGATGTCTTCCACCACAATAACCCTTCGGCCTTCAAGTCCATCTGGGAGGGCAAGCTCGGTCGTTACAACTCCGGTGGAATGGGTCCCGTGATATGAAGCGAGTTTGCATGCCTTGAACTCCAGAGGAAAATTCAGCCGTTTCATCAGTTCCGAGGCGAACATCACGGCGCCGTTGAGTGTGCAGATAAGTATTGCGGGATTATCGTCCGTGGAACTTGCGTAATCGCGGTTCAGCTTTTCTGCCACAGCGTCGATGGCGCGTTCTATTTCCGCGTTTGGAATGTAAAGCCTGAAGCTTTTGTCGTGCAGGGAAATCTTGTGGTCCATCGTTTTAGTCGTATTATTTTACAAAAATAATAAAAAACGTCAAAAAAATCGTTTGAAACACAACAATATCGAAATAAACTTTCAGTAAAACTGTTCTTTTTGCATTTCATTTGGTACCTTTAAAGCATGAGACGATTGGCATGTGCAGTTGTACTCGGGCTTTTTACTTTCATGGCGGCATCGGCCCAGGACCAAAGCGAGATAATTTCGGCCGCCCTTTACCTTTCCGGCGCCGGGACCGACGAAGATATTTCCCCGGAATGGATTTCACGCCTTGAGGCCCTTTCTGGAAGGAAAATCAGCGTGAACGCCCGCCGCTTGCGTTCTTACGGTTTGCTCACACCTTACCAGGAGGCCGCCATTCTGGATTACAGGGGCAGGTGCGGCGACATCCTTTCATGGGAGGAGCTGTCGCTTGTGGACGGTTTCTCGCGAGAGGCGGTGGATGCCCTCAGGCCATTCCTTTCGCTTCATTCCGACCGCGTCCCGGGGACGTCAGATACGCTTCGCTTAAAGGCAAGCGCCCTTCTCAGGACCACGCTTTCATCTATAGGGGGAAAGGCCCGGCTCACGGGGAGCTGGTGGCGTGCCGGAACTGCGTACAGGGGAAAGGACTGGACCTTTTTTGCCGAAGCCGAGGCCGGCGCCTTTCGCTTTGTCCTGGGCGATTACAATATTCGTTTCGGCCAGGGACTCACTCATTGGAGCGGTTTTTCCATGGATGCTCTTTCCAGTGTAGAAGCCTTTATAAAAAGGGCTGGAGGGCTGACTCCCGTATGGTCTTATTCATCCGCCGATGTGCATCGTGGAATAGCAGCCGAATACTCCTCAAGACACGTCAGAGGCGTAGTATTCCTGGATAAAAAACTTATGGCAGGTGCCCATGCCGACTATTACGGCAAGTGCTTCCAGACTGGTTTTACCGTCATTACAGAGGGCTTCAAAGGAATGCCATCATTCTCGCTCGATGGAACGGCGCATCTTGGTGGTGTGCTTTTGGCCGGGGAGGTTGGGCTCAGGTCTTCGTCCTTTTCGGGGACCGGCTCGGCTATTGTTGCAATTCCCGGAGGCTCGAGGCTGTCTTTCCAGCTGAGGGGCATTCCCAGCGCTTTTTCCGGGAAGAAAAACGGGGAATATGGCTTTGCTGCGGGATATGATTATTCGTCGGAAAAAAGGCGTCAGCTGCATGGGAAAAGCGGTTTTGGCAGCAGCGTTCCTGTGCACAGTTTTTCTTTTACAGCCGACGCGGCGCTCCTTCCGATTCCGGGAGGTGATACAAGGCGTTTTCAGCTCAGGGCGTACACGCAGTGGCGTTTTCAGGCCTTATCGCATTTTGCGGTACTTCTGCGTTTTACCGAAAGGTATAGGAATTATGAGCGGCCACGTTCGGCCATTCGTGCCGATATAGTCCTTGGCACCGGCCCCTGGTCTGGAACTTTGCGAAGCGAACTGGTGTACTGCGAAAAACTATCCTTCCTGACATATGCGGAAGGCGGATACAAAGGGAAGGCCCTTGGTGGATATCTGAGGCTTACGGCTTTTTCAGCAGATAGCTGGGCCGACAGGATTTACACTTATGAACGGGATGCTCCCGGCACTTTCTCCGTTCCGGCATATTATGGAAAAGGGCTTTCAGCAGCGCTTATGGGAAGCTGGAAGTACAAGTTCCGGTGGCTTATTGTAAAGGCTTATTTAAGAGCCGCTTACACTATAAAAAAAGAGCACAAGCCTGCGCCGGTGCTCAATTTTCAACTGATGCTGGAAATCTAACGTTTTCCTACTTTCAAGCGCTGCCCCACGGAAATCATGTCGCCTTTCAGGTTGTTCCAGGTCTTTAGCTGTTTGACCGTGGTATGGTATTTTTTTGCTATCTTTCCGAGGTTGTCACCGGGCTGGACTTTGTAGTACACCCATTCTCCTTTGTTCGCCGTTGAGGTAGGGACTGGCCTTCCGTCAACGGTTTCGCGGCCGTCCTGAACCTTTTCGGCGAAAAGGACGTCGGCCCTGTGGCGGTAAATGGAGTCCTGCATTTCCAGGAAAGGGGAGGAGTAGCTGAAGGGCAGACGGAGAACAAGGTCTGATCCTTCACCCGGTATTATATCCTTGTAATACTGCGGGTTAAGGTCCCTTACATCGTCCAGGGGAATACCCAGTACCTCGCTTATCTGGTTCATGTGCAGGTTTCTATGGATGTGGAAGGTGTCCACATATACAGGCAACGCCAGAGGATTGGGGCGCAGGCCGTACTCATTTGCGTAGCGGAACGCATACATTGCTCCCACCATGGCGGGTACGTAGCCTCTGGTTTCTTTGGGCAGGTATTCATAAACGGACCAGAAGTCCCTTTTGCCGCCCGCTCTCTTGATTGCCTTGTTCACGTTCCCGGAGCCGCAGTTATAGGCCGATATAGCCAGCGGCCAGTCTCCGAATATGCGGTAAGCGTCCTTGAAGTACCGTGCGGCGGCGTCTGCGGAACGTATGGGGTCCATGCGTTCGTCGGTGTAGGAGTCTATTTTAAGGCCGTAATTGATGCCGGTGCGGTACATGAACTGCCACATGCCCTTTGCTCCAACCCGGGATTCGGCCCTGGGATTGAGGGCGCTTTCGATTATGGCGACGTACTTGAGTTCAAGCGGCAGGTCGTAGCGCCTGAACGTCTCCTCGAAGATGGGCATGTAATAATCGGAGAGGCCGAGAAGTTCGCCCATTTTGGCCGGCATTTTCTCCGAGTACAGGATCATGTAGTTCTTCACTGTCTCGTTGTAGGGGAGGGAGATGAATGCGTTCATGTCCCTGAGGCGCTGCATCAGCACTGAGTCCGGCACATTGGTGGTAAAATGCACGGAATCCATGTTGTACTGTTCCCTGCCTGGGATTTTGCTGCTGCGGTGAAGGTACCACTGACCAAGGAGGGTATCGGTGCTTGAACTTACGTAGTCCTGCATTCCGGACGAGATTTTGTTCTCGTTCTCGCCGGAAAGCTCTTCCTGTATGGCTTCGCGTTCCGCTGCGTCGGCCCTGAAGGCTGCAACTTCGGCCTCAAGGTCCTTGATGCGCTGCTGAAGCTCTTCGTTTTCCTTAAGTATCTGCTTTTTGCTGCGCTTGTCCTGCGCCCCGAGGGGAACAAGAATCGACAGCATAAGTATGGCGATTATTGCTTTTTTCATGACTGAATCAGAATCTCAGGCCGATGGAAACGCCCACAGCGGGCGATGAAGCATACTCCAGAGGTATGGCGGCGGGTTCCAGCTTCATGGATATGTCGTCGCTTACTTCAAAGTTCTGCATGTAGGCAAATACGTTTGCGTCAATAACTTGTATAAGATATACCAATGCAGTCGCAAGTATGGAGTAGTCCCTGTATCGGCGGTATACGTCACGGTAATATTTGGCCGTTTCGGCTGACTGGGGCGGGCGTTCTTCGACACCTTCCGCTGTGGCCTGGTTGTGAATCCATTTCCACCTTTGGTACTGGACGTTGTTGTCCACCCAGAAATGGACGCTTCCGGCAAGAAGCCCCCAGTAAAGGGGAACTTTCCAGAATTCGCCGTTGTAAATCTGGCCCATTCCGGGAAGAAGGAGCGAGTACACTGTGGATTTTGCGGGTACGGGATACTTGTCTTTCTGATACTGTACGGCTCCGTCCATGAGTGAGCCCCACCAGACAAGCCCGGCTCCTGCATAGGACAATGCGCTGTATGTCTGATATTTAGTATCTCCTGTCTGCTGATACAGCACATTGCAGCGTATGCCTCCGTAAATACCGGCACCTATTCCTCCGTAGATAATGGGCAGTTTCCAGTACTGTTTGTTGTAAATCTGGTTACCGCCGATAATGATGGTGGAGCCCATCGTGAGGGTTTTCAGCTGTGCCTTTCTCTTGTGGGCAAGACCACCGAAGAATTCGCTGAAACTGAACAGCTGGGACGAGTCTGAAGCCGCTTTTTCCGTAGAATCGGCATAGGTCTGCGAAAAGGCGTCCCGCTTGAACTGGTCATCACGGTACTGCGCTTTAAGGGCAATGCATGAGAACAGCCCGGCAAGCAGCGTTATGACAAGCCTTTTGGTCATCTCTGGTCAAGAGCCTTAAGGAACTCCTCCATCTGGGAATCCGAGTCGAAACGGATGGTGAGCGAGCCTTTACCCTCCTTGGTGCGTTTCAGGGATATGTTTTCGCCGAAATACCGGCCCACATTCTCCAGAAGACGGTAGTATACTTCCGGAAGCTCGCCGGGATCCTCGTTATCTTTCTTGGAAGGGGATGATTTCCCGAGGACCTTTACTTTTTCTTCCAGCTGCCTGACGGAAAGGCCGTTTTTTACAACCATATCGCACAGGGCTTCCTGCACTGAAGGGTCTTCCACTGCGAGGAGGACCTTTGCATGGCCTACGCTCAGGATTCCGACTTTAAGGTCGTGCTGGACTTTTGCGGGAAGCTTCAAAAGGCGCAGCTGGTTGGCTACGGAAGCACGTTTCTTGCCCACCCTGTCGGCCATTTGCTCCTGGGTAAGGCGGCATTCTTCCATCAGGCGCTGGTAGCTCATTGCAAGCTCTATGGGGTCCAGGTTTTCCCTTTGGATGTTCTCCACTATGGCCATTTCCAGCATGCCTTGTTCGGATGCGTCGCGTATGTATGCGGGAACCATGTCCATACCCGAAAGGATGCATGCGCGGTAGCGGCGTTCGCCACTGATTATCTGGTACTTCTCTCCTTTCCGGCGAACAGTAATGGGCTGAATGAGTCCGAAATTGCGGATGGATTCCGCAAGCTCGCGGAGGGCTTCGTCGTCGAAGCTCATGCGGGGCTGGTATGGGTTGGCCTCAATCAGGTCCACCGGGATGCGCAGGACGTCAGAGGTGTCCTTTGGCTTCACTTCAGGGGTTACGACCTGCTTGTTTATATATCCTACGGGCTTTCTGAGTTCGGTGAGGTCTTCGCCTCCCAGAAGTGCTCCGAGGCCTTTTCCAAGGCCGAATTGTGCAGTCTTAGCCATTGTTTTTCTCCAGTACTTCTTGTGCCAGGTTAAAGTAATTGGACGTGCCGTTGCTCATTACGTCGTACAGGACTATGGGTTTTCCGTACGATGGAGCTTCGCTCAGGCGTATGCTCCGCTGGATAATCGTATTGAAAACCATGTCCTTGAAATGGTCCTTGAGCTGGGATACCACCTGGTTGTGCATCTTGGTGCGTCCGTCGAACATGGTGACCACGAAGCCTTCTATGGTCAGGGCGGGATTTATCCCGTTCTGTACAATGCGTATGGTCTGAATGAGCTTTGCAAGTCCTTCCAGCGCGAAAAACTCCGGCTGGACAGGAATCATTACCGAGTCCGCCGCTGTGAGGCAGTTTACGGTGATGAGGCCCAGGGAAGGGGAGCAGTCGATTATGATGTAGTCATAATTGTCCTTGATGGGTTCGAGCGCCTTCTTGAGGACAGACTCCCTGTCGGGTACGTCCAGCAGTTCTATTTCCGCGCCTACAAGGTTGATGTGTGAGGGAATCATGTGCAGCTTGTCTAGCTCTGTCTGGATAAGGGCGTCGGGTGCGCCGATCTTGCCTATCAGAATCTCGTACAGGGTGCGGTGGTCCGTTGCTGACGGGTCGAAATTAAGGCCCGATGTGGTGTTGGCCTGAGGGTCTGCGTCGATGATAAGAACCCTCTTTTCCAGCACGGCCAGGGATGCGGCAAGATTGATGGCCGTAGTGGTTTTTCCCACGCCTCCTTTCTGGTTGGCTATTGCTATGATTTTTCCCATTTATCTTAGGTGTGCAGTTAATTTCACAAAAATACAAAATTAATTACAGATTTTCCCTATTTTTGTAGTCAAATGATCTCTTTTGGGAGAAAAAAGCGCCGGTAACAATTTTGTTATAGCTCAAAACAAAAATGTTTTAATTATTGAAAATGAGCAAAATTTCCTACATACAAGTGATACTTCCCCTAAAACTGGGATGGGAGGCCTTTTACTCCCTTCCTGAGGGCGTAACGGTGCTTGAAGGGGACCGTGTGGAGGTTATTTTCGCTTCAAGAAGCTATGTCGCGGTTGTTAGTTCGACAGGCGTGATACCTCCGGAAAATGCCCTTGAAAATATTCGTCACATAGCGAAAAAACTGCTTGGCGTCCCTCCTGTTTCAAAGGAGGAAATTGCGTTTTGGAGGCAGGTTTCTCAGTACTACCTGTGTACGGTTGGTGAAGTTTACAAGGCTGCATATCCGGCCGAAAAGTCGGACCAGGCAGAAGTCCAGGCCAGACGTGCCGAAAGGCTTGATGTCAAGATGGCAAAACTCGAGGAAAAGCTTGCCAAGGCCAGGAATGATACAACGCGTGAGAGATACCGTCTGGAGCTGGAATCCCTCAGAGCGGAAGCGCCTGTGCCTATAGAGGAGTTTAAGGTGGCTCCGGTTCCCCTGTCTTCAGAGCAGGCCAGCGCAGCTGATGCTGTCAGGAAAGCCTTTGCGGAAGGCAAAACAGTCCTTCTGGATGGTGTTACCGGTTCCGGTAAAACCGAAATATACCTGAATCTCGCTTTAGAAGTACTTGCTTCGGGCCGTTCGGTGCTTTATCTTGTTCCTGAGATTGCGCTCTCGGGGCAGCTTCAGGACAGGGTTAGGAAGGTTTTTCCTTCGGCCAGGCTGTATAATTCCTCAATAACGTCCGGCAGAAGGCTTGAAACAGCAGAATTTGTCCGTTCCGGAAACCCGTACTTGGTTCTTGGTACAAGGAGCTCGCTTTTTCTTCCTCACAGGAATCTCGGGCTTGTGATAGTGGACGAGGAACACGACACCTCTTACAAGCAGGATTCTCCCGCCCCCCGCTATCATGCCCGTGAGACTGCAATAATGTTGGCTGGAATTCATGGCGCAAACGTGATTATGGGCAGCGCAACACCATCTTTGGAATCTTTGTATAATTCTGAAATTGGTATATTTAGAAGGATTCAGTTAAAGCAAAAGTTTCATAGTGGAGAAGATGCCTCGGTAATGATAGTGGACACTGTGGCGGAAAGGCGCAAAAGGGGGATGGTGGGCGACTTGTCACGAAAACTCCTGTTCGAAATTCAGAACACTCTGGAGGCAGGGGAGCAGGTCCTCCTTCTTCGCTCCAGGCGCTCTTATGCGCCCGCTCTTCAGTGCGAAGAGTGCGGAACAATTCCCAAGTGCCCTTCGTGCAACGTATCCCTCAGCCTTCACAGGAATCCGGACAGGCTTGTGTGCCATTACTGCGGCCGCACCCTGCCGTACACCGGAACATGTCCCAAGTGTGGCGGTGCGCTGAAGCCACTGGGGGCCGGTACGCAAAAGATTGAAGAAGAAATCCAGGCCGTTTTTCCTTCGGCACGCATAGCGAGACTGGACAGCGACAATGCTGCCGAGGAAAGCGCCATAATTAAAAGTTTCGCTAAAGGTGAAATTGATATACTTATTGGTACGCAGATAATTACGAAGGGATTTGATTTCCAAAACCTTACCCTTGTCGGAGTAATTCAGGCCGACAATATCCTTGCTCAGCATGACTTCCGTGCCGATGAAAGAGCCTTCCAGCTCCTGGAACAGTTCAGGGGCCGTAGCGGTCGCCGCGGCAAGGCTGGGCGCTTTGTAATTCAGACCCGTGAACCTGGGCATCCTGTTTTTGCTAAACTTTCCGGACAGGACGCCCTTGACGTCTCCATGCTAGAGGAGCGGCGCCAGTTCGGATATCCTCCTTATACCCGTCTGATCCATATCGTCGTGAAGGACAGCAGTGAAAAGCGTCTTGATTGGCTGTCCCGTGAACTGGCTTCGGCCATTGAGTCGTCTGCGGTGTCTGTCACAGGTCCTTTTGCGCCTGCAGTGGACAAAGTGGCGGGGAAGTACATACGTCAGCTTCGCATGACGCTTCCCAGAGACAGGCATCTGAAACAGCGCAAACAGGCAATTTGCCGGGCCGTTTCGGATATAGAGAAGCGTTACAAGTACGCCGGACATATAATTATTGATGTTGATCCCGTATGATTTACGGGATTTTTATTATATTTGTATGTTTAAATGACAAAACCATTTAGCACAAAAACCAATAACTAAAAAATAACAAGATGAAAAAAATCTTAGCAAGCATCCTTTTCGCCGGGCTTTTCATCGTTCCCGCCTTTGCGCAGGAAGAAGAGCCCGCAAAAGAGAAAGAAGTCAAGAAAGGCTGGAGCTTCGGCGTTCTGCCTACCGCCACTTATTCGGTGGATAACGGCTTCCAGGCCGGTCTGTTCGGTGACGTCTATTACTATGGCGATGGTTCTACCTATCCCGATCCTCTCCACAAGATCAGCTGGGAAGGCTCCTACTTTACTCACAGCCAGCGTATGCGTTTCTACCTTGCATATGACTCCAAGTATCTTATCCCTGGCATGCGTGTAAACGCATCGGCCACGTATGTAAGAGACCCCCTGTACCCCTTCTGGG
>CAMOIT010000011.1 GCA_946616285.1 uncultured Bacteroidales bacterium
CGGAATGACAAGAAAACTGTCATACCGAGCGAAGCGAGTGTATCTCATAAAAAAAACGAGTGCATCCTGAGATACACTCGCTTCGTTTCACTTCGCTCGGTATGACAACTATTTCTTAAAGAATCTGTTGTAGAGTCCAAGGAAACCGGCACCGTGACGGGCTTCGTCCCGGGCCATTTCGTGGATTGAGTCGTGGATGGGGTCGTAGCCCAGTTCTTTGGCGCGTTTTGCAATGGCCAGTTTACCTTCGCAGGCACCTGCTTCGGCTTCGTAGCGCTTCTTGAGGTTGGTCTTGGTGTCCCATACAACTTCGCCGAGGAGTTCGGCTATACGGGCGGCGTGGTCGGCCTCTTCGAAGGCGTAGCGCTTGAAGGCGTCTGCTATTTCGGGATAGCCTTCGCGTTCGGCCTGGCGGCTCATCGCAAGGTACATACCTACCTCGGAGCATTCTCCGGCAAAATGATCCTGCAGGCCGGCCCAGATTTCCGGATCGCAGCCTTTGGCGGCGCCCAGGACGTGCTCGCATGCCCACTGGGGCTTGCCTTCTTCATCTTTAATCTCTACGAATTTCTCTGCTTTTGCGTGGCATACGGGGCATTCTGCGGGGGCGGAGTCTCCTTCGTGGACGTATCCGCAAACAAGGCATCTGAATTTCTTTTTCATGGAATTTATCTTTTGTTAGTGGTTCAATCTTGACAAATATAATGTATTTTTTTGTATTTTAGCGAAAAATATGGATACTTTTCTTGGACAGGTAGCCTCCCATTATTTTAAGGAGGAAGACATAAACCGTTTCTGTTTCATTTTCCCGAACAGGCGTTCGCTGGTGTTTTTCAAAAAGCACCTGGGGGACCTTGTCCGTGAAAGCGGCAACACGATACTGGTTCCCCCGCTTATTACCGTTAACGACTTCTTCTCTCAGGTTAGCCGCATGGAAGTAACTGACAGCCTGCGCCTTACACTTGAGTTGTACGAAGTGTACAAGGGCCTGAACAAAAATGCCGAGTCCCTGGACGAATTCGTGTTCTGGGCCGGTATGCTCCTTCAGGACTTCGACGACGTGGACAAATACCTTGTGGACGCAAAGTCGCTGTTCCGCAACGTCGCCGATTTCAAGGGCATCCAGGACAGTTTCGACTATCTGACCGAAGGCCAGAGAAACGCCATCGAGCATTTCCTGTCCCATTTTCGGGACGGTAATGCCCTCCCCAAAGCCGGCGATGCAAGGTTTGACTTCCTGAGCATCTGGAACATACTGTATCCCCTCTATAAAGATTTCAACCAGCGCCTCCGTGATAAGGACATGGCCTACGAAGGCATGGTATACAGAGTCCTCGCCCAGAGGCTAAAGGAAGGGGAGAGCGTCAAGGATATAATGGAAGGCGTTTTCCCTGAATCGGAAGTATTCGTTTTCGTGGGCCTCAATGCCCTTAACGAATGCGAAAGAACGCTTCTTAAACGGATGCGGGATGCCCGGATGGCCCATTTCGTATGGGATTTTGTGAGTCCTGAAATCAAGGACCACGCCAACAAGAGTTCCTTCTTCATGAGAAAGAACCTGGAGGACTTCCCTCAAGCTTTCCCGATAAAGGGCAGCGGCAAAAAGGCCGAAATCAAAGTCATCAGTGTTCCCTCGTCGACCGGTCAGGCAAAACTTGCCGGCAAAATACTTGAGCAGTGCGAAGGCGCCCCGGTGGAAACTGCATTCGTGCTCCCGGACGAGAACCTCCTTCTTCCCCTGCTGCATTCAATACCGCCAAGCTGGGATTCAGTGAACGTGACCATGGGCTGCCCAATGAGCTCAAGCGCCGTTTTTACACTTGTAAAGACCATAGGACAGCTGCAGCTGAGAATGCGCCACCGCCAGGACGGGTGGTATTTTTACCATCGCGAGGTAGGGGAGGTATTCTCCTCGGGCCTGTTCAGGTCGCTTCTGAGCGAAGAGGAAGCCGCGGTTGTGACAAAAGTGAAAAATGCGGCAAGGTACTACGTCGCCGATGGGGATATTAAGGGCGGCCCGCTGCTGGACCTGATTTTCAGGCCGATAATCCAGGAGCCGGCCAAGCCGTCGGCCGCACAGAATCACCGGACGGAAGAATACCTGTCCGAAATAGTTACCTTCATTGGCAGGAAGCTGGCCCACGATGGGGATATGCTTCTGGAACTGGACTTCGCAAAACGCTGCCATACGCAGCTCAACATTCTAAGGGATATAGACCTGGAACTTACTCCCCAAACCCACTTCAGATTGCTCCTGAGGTCGATGGAGGGCATTTCCGTACCTTTCAAGGGAGAGCCTCTCAAAGGCCTTCAGATAATGGGGCCGCTTGAAACCAGGGCCCTGGATTTCCGGAATCTGGTGATCTTCAGCGCCAACGAAGGAGTGTTCCCAAGGCATAGCCAGCATTCGTCCTTCATCCCTCCGGAACTGAGGAAAGGTTTCGGCTTGCCCACGCACGAGTACCAGGATGCAGTATGGGCCTATTATTTCTACCGGATGATTCAGCGTCCGGAGAAGGTATGGCTCATTTACGACAGCCGTACGGAAGGTATAAAGAGCGGAGAGGAAAGCCGTTACATAAAACAATTGAAGTATCACTTCGACTATCCCATCCAGTGGCTCACGGCATCGTCGGCCCTTCATCCGGTACAGGCGGCTGATGAGATTCAAAAGACCGAAGAGCATATTCGAAAGATCAGGGACGGGCACCTTTCGGCATCGACAATACAAAGCTATCTCTACTGCCCGGCAAAGTTCTACTACCAGGTGGTCGAAGGCTTGTCGGCCGATAAGGAAGTTGCCGAATCTCTGGATTCAGGCATGCTGGGGAACGTTTTCCATCACGTAATGCAAAAGCTGTACGATGGTAAAAAGCTCGTTACCGGCGCTGACATCGGAAAGATGCTCAATGACAAGGCCGCACTTAAAGCCATGATAAGGGCGGAAATCCTGGACCAGATGCGCTCCATCGAAGTCACGGGAAGGAATCTTATTTTGGAAAGGGTGCTTCTGGATTATGTCCTTTCCACTCTGAAGCACGACAAAGGGCTCCTGGAGCAAGCCGGATCGGAGGGGTTCAGGATAATAGGCCTGGAAGAATTCAGGGAAGCCGAGTTTGGAGGAATGCGGATTATCGGCTTTGTAGACAGGATAGACAGCTACAAGGAAGGCGAAGTAAGGATAGTGGATTACAAAACCGGCAAGGTGGCAAAAGACGAAATATACATCACCGATGAGAGCGCGGAAAAAGTAGTGGGGAAGCTCTTCGGCAAGAGTAACAATGGCCGGCCTAAAATCGCACTGCAGCTATTCCTGTACGATCTTTTCGCCCATGCCGATGCCAGTCTTAAAGGGATGGCGGTGGTTAATTCCATCTATGGTACGCAGAAGCTTCTTACCCTGCCTCCGGAGGACGTCCCGGAAAGCCCGGAGTTCTCACGCCTTGTGAAAGAGAGGCTCAAGGCTACACTTGAAGAAATGACGGACGTAAACGTTCCCTTTAAGCGCACTGCGGAAGTTTCCAGCTGCGAAAATTGCGACTTCAGGAACATCTGCGGCAGGTAATTATTTACTAACTTTGCACTCATGAGTGAAAACAAGAAATTAACGCCCCTGAAATTCCTTACGGACACGATGGAAATGCCCTGGGGCAGGGTGGAATATCTTCTGGCCGACCTTGGCTTCGTGGATTCGATGGCTGCCGAAGGCTGGCTTGGCGGGAACAATCTGAGCGACCTGATGCAGACCTATCTGGAACGCCTGGTAGGGGAGACGTCGTTCGACTGGTACGGAACTCAGTTCCCTGTGCTGGTGAAGCGCCTGAAAATAGAAGGCCGGACTTCCCTCCATGTTAATCCCGCCGACGAAGACGCCGAGCAGCGCTACGACGCTTTCGGCAAAACTGCCCTCTGGTACGTTCAGGAGGCCGGTCCCAAGGCCAAGCTCTTCCTGGGCTTCAAAAAGGCAGTTTCGGCCGCCGATTTCTATAAAGCCTGTATGGACGGCACTGTGGAAGACCTTCTGCACGTAGTGCGCCCCAAGGCAGGGGAAAGCTACCTGATAACTCCCGGCATGGTGCACGCGGCTCAGGACGTTACGCTTCTGGAAATCGCAGAAGCCTCGGAGCTCTGGTTCCGCCTCCACGACTGGGATCGCGAAGGCCGGGAAATCCATCTGGAGGAAGCCTTCGACCTTGTGGACATGGGACAGTGGAAAAAGCAAAGCCCGAAAGAGGGCGACACCCTGGCGGCAGAGGACCATTTCACCGTGAATAAAATAGCCCTGGACCAGCCTCTTAAGAGCCACAGGGACGAAGAAGACACCTTCCTCCTTTACTATTGCCTTAATGGTTCGGCAGTGCTACAGGCCGACAAAGTCAATTACAACGTAAAGGCCGGTGAACTGATCCTTGTTCCCGCCGAAGTGGGCGATTTCTTCCTTATGCCTGCGGAAAGCGCCACCGTTCTTCTGGAAGTGAGGATGGACCCGAGGGAAGACAATGACATAGTATCGGAGGAAGCAGAATAATGGCCGAAGTACGCATAGACAAATATCTTTGGGCCATCAGGGCCTTCAAAACCAGGAACGAAGCAGCCGAAGCCTGCAAGGGCGGAAAGGTGAAAATAGGGCAGGTGAATGCCAAGCCCTCGAAGGCAGTACAGCCGGGGGATATAATAAACGTCCGCAAAGGCGTCGTCACATTCACATATAAGGTGCTCCAGCCCATCGAGCACAGGGTTGGGGCAAAACTGGTTCCTGAGTTCGCCCTTAACCTTACCTCCGATGCCGAAATGGAAAAGCTGCGCGCACCTGTGGAGACCTTCTTCCTTTCCCGGGACCGCGGTGCCGGACGTCCTACCAAGAAAGACCGCAGGGAGATAGAACAAATATGGGATGCCATCGACTTCGACGACATCCCTGACGATATAGCCATTCGTTTCGGCCTTACTGACGAGGACCTTTGACAGCGTAGATTACGAGGTTTTCCACCAGATACAGGCAGAAAATCAGAAGCACCGCCAGGCTCCAGTTAAGGCGTAGCAGAATCACTGCAACAATAGCACAGACGGACAGTGAGAGGAAGATTATCCTCTTGCCGTCCAGCAGTTTATGGCCCTTCCCGGCTTTCATGCCGAACATGGGAATTTCGGAATTCAGCAGCAGTCCCAGGACCACGGAGAGGATGGGAATGAACCATTTTCCACCGGCCCATGCGTCCAGAAAGGTGCCTGGATTGACGGCGATGAAATAGCACAGGGAGCCTGCAATCATTGCGGAGGTAGGAGTGGCTACTCCTATGAAATCGGAGGTCTGGCGCTCGTCCAGATTGAACTTGGCAAGCCTAAGCGCGCTCATGGCGGCAAGGAAAAGCGGAATGTAGCTTATCCAGCAGCTGCATCCCTTTTCCTGCATGGTCTGCAGGAGCATTATGGAAGGCAGCACGCCGAAGCTGACCACGTCGGCCAGGGAATCCAGCTCCTTGCCTATGGCAGACCATGAGTTAAGCAGCCTGGCGGCAAGTCCGTCGCAGAAGTCAAAAACGGCGGCTGCGAGCATCATGGGGAAGGCCAGTTCCATGTGCCCCCTTAATGCAAACACCACTCCCATGACTCCGGAGAGGAGATTCATGGAAGTGATGGTATTGGGAATGTGCTTAATCAGAGACATTTACTTGAGACCAAGCTTTTTGAGGATTTCCTTGGGAACGGCCTTCTTGTTCACTACTATATTGAGGGTCTTGGCTTTTGCAAAGTTCTCGGACATGTACCAGTGACCTTTGAAAGCGCCTGCTTCGCCCCAGGAGTTCTTGATAAGGTAGTATTTGTTGCCGTTCTGGTCTTTGGCGATGCCGTAAAGGTGCATGCCATGGTCGTCGGTCGAGGTCTTCTCGTCGAACATGAGCTGGCGGAGTTCCTGTGTTACTTCCAGTTCCTTGACGGCGGGTTTTTCGGCGGGTTTGTCTTCGCCTTTGCCTACCCAGCGCTCCTGGTCGGAACCTGTAGTGGGCTTTGCGCTGTTGTCGATAAGGATTGCAAGGCCGTTGCGGGTAAAGCCTTCTTCGGACACGTCGCCGCCCCATGCCACGGTGTAGCCTTTGTCAATTGCATTGTCGATGATGGACATGAATTCGTCCAGAGTGACGTTCCAGGAAGGGGTCCAGCGCCAGTTGTCTTCCACTTCTATTGCGAAAGCGGTGTAGAAGGGATGGTGGGTGTAAGAAGTGAAGCCGATGTAGTCGTCAAGGTCGATGCCCTGTGCATCGCGGTAGCTTTCGGGTGTATAGCTTGCGCCGTTAACGGTGAAAGTTGCGGGGATTTCACCCATGTAGGCGTCCAGGATGCCGTCTATGCCTTTGGGCCATACCTGGGTTAGCTTCCGGTTGGGGTTCTTGACCACTGCTTCCACATAGCCTTTGAGGACTGCGTCAAGCTCCCCCTGGACGGGGAGGTCGTAGCCGTACTGCATGCCGCTGTATGCATTCTGGTCCATCAAGCCGTATGTGCGTGCGACTTCAAGGACGTCGCCGAAGTCGGAGCCGGCTGCAAAGTTGAGCTTGCCGTCCAGGCGGACGTATTTGCGGGCGCGGTCATAGTAGGCCTTGCGTACGACGAACATTTCCGAAAAATCAGGATAGAGTGCAGGATCCTTGAGGCTTTTGGCTTTGATTACCTCCGACTCCAGGAAGGAAAGTGCGCTGAAGCACCAGCAGGTGCCGCTGCGGAACTGGTTCTTTACGGGAGTGACGGGGTTTTCCTTCACAGTAGTGAACTGGTAGTCCGAGGGATTTACCGGGGAAGGGCGCTGTGCGCCGGAGATAAATGCCGAAACGGCAAGAATTGTCAGGGAAACGAGGATTTTTTTCATATCAGGAGGTGTTTGTTATTAACAATCTTACACTACAACTACAAAATTATGTAAATAATCGTAATTTTGCAACTGATGAAAACAATCCTTTATATTCACGGGATGGGTGGAGGCGGCGACAGCCGCATCCCATGCCATCTGCAGCGCCTGTTCGGGAGCGAAATCAGAGTAGTTATCCGCACATACGACTTCGACCCGGAAATCGGGCGTGCCCAGATTCTCTCCTGGGTAGACGAAGTGCATCCCGACCTTGTCATCGGTGAATCTCTCGGGGCCATACAGGCAATCAGGATCCAGGGTATTCCCCATATTCTGGTGTCGCCCGCGATGGGCGCGCCGGAGGTCCTTTACAGAGCTGTCCCGGTTTCCCGCTTCGCTATAGGCAGGTGGATAATGCACAAGATGTTCCCCGTTAAGGAAGGGGACCGTCAGCCGCTGAAGTTTTTCCCGGAAGTGCTCCGGAAGTACCATGAACACGGCCAGGCGGCCATCAGGGCCATAGAGCCTGACGGTTATTACTTCGCATTTTTCGGCACGCAGGACCATTATATGCGCTCAGGAGTGGTAAAGCCCGACGAATGGGAGAAGCTTTTCGGGAAGGGGACATCGGCTTTTTACGAAGGCTCGCATTTCATGGAAGCGGAATTTATCGAATCCATGCTGTTGCCAAAGATCCGGGAGGTCCTGTCTTTCGAAAAAAATGTGTAATTTTGTAAGTTAAATCCGTCCAAGATGAAAAAGTGCATAATAGCCGGAATGACTGTCCTTTTCCTTGCAGCTGCATGCAAAAGGGAGGCTCCTTCGCCGCGCCCCACAATACACCTGGTACATGAAATAGCAGCCGACAGCTCCGGCCTTGCCTCCATAGCATCCAGAGCAGGCTCATGCGGTGCAAAAGGCTCAATCGCAATCATCGGCGAACCTTCGGACGTCATTGCCCTTGCAAAGCGTTTCCACAGTATCGACGAGGTGGACAACATCGACGGTTCACCTGTCCGCGATTCCCTGCCGGATTTCGGCGGCGAAGTTTTCGACGCTATTCTGGACGCTTATTCGGCGCCTTATTCCCATTTCATCGATGGCGAAGCATCGGCCGACAGCCTCAGGGAGAGTGCAGTGCGTTGCGCCATGTCGGCCTGGGACAGCCTTTGTTTCAGGAGTTCGGCGGACCAGCTGCCCATTTTGAGAAAGCAGGAGGCCAAGATGCTTATTTACACCTCGTCGCTTAATTCGGAGTACGGTCTTTTCGACGTTGATACACTTCAGCAGCTCACGGGCGGTGCGTCGCGTATCCTGTCGGCTGTGGATGTCATGCTGGACGATGCTTTGCAGCCCGGCAATGTTAATATCGCCGTCTGGACGAGTAGGGAAGTATGCGATTCAAAGGCCTGGGAAAATGCTTTCGCCCTTAAAAGTGCCAACGGGAAAGCGTCTATTGCAGTTCTCGACCCCGAGCGTGCCTTCGACATCCGTACGGAACTGAGGAGTCTTCTGCGCCTTTACATTGGTAGCGGACGCAGTATGGACGTTATTATTCTGGACCGTTTCGGCACGTCGTCCGCTCCGCTGGAGTCGGAAATCCAGATGATTCGCCGCGGCGCCACCGAAGAGGACGCAGCTTTCGCAAAGATGCTTTCTCCTGATTTCAGAATCATAACTCCTGAAGAGTCAATTACCCGGGCTACATACGGAATACTTCGTTCCGGACGGCTTTTCTCTCACCGCATAGCACTTCCTCAGGTTCGCTACTACGAGACATCGGAAGGCGTCCAGGGCTCCCAGGTCCTGGTGGAAGTGACAGCTCCCTATGTTCAGAGCACCTATGTACAAGATATCAATTAGCCCTGAAGAAATAAGTGCTCTGGAACTGGCTGCGTTCCCTGGAGAGATTGTGGTGCTGGACTCGGAGGACGAGGCCTACAAGAAGGCCATTGCCTACCTGAAGCGTCAGCGGTTAATTGGCTTCGACACTGAAACACGTCCCACTTTTTCGCCGGACCAGCGCTCCAACGGAACTGCTCTCCTGCAGCTTTCGGGCAAGGAAAAGGCCTTTCTCTTCAGGCTTAAAAAATGCGGCCTGCCGCGCTCCCTTGCATCAATTCTGGCAAATCCGCTTATCCTTAAAGTGGGTGCCGCAACCTCTGACGACGTGCATGGCCTCCAGAAGATAACGTCTTTTTCGCCTCAGGGTTTCGTGGACCTTCAGAACATGGTTTGGGAGTACGGAATAAGGGACAAGTCCGTCAAAAAAATGGCGGCGATAATCCTTGGCGTAAAGATTTCAAAGGCGCAGCAGCTTTCCAACTGGGAGGCCGAAGTCCTTTCCGATTCCCAGAGGCGCTATGCCGCCACCGACGCCTGGGTGTGCCGTGAGATGTACCTGAAACTCCTTGCTTCCGAAAAGGCGCCTCTTACCAAGGAGCAGCTTCATCCGGAGATTTTGCTGAACCCGCCCAAAGAGAAGGCGAAGGAGCAGAAGCCTGCAAAGAAAAAGCGGCCTTCCAGGCACCGCAGGAGGCGTAAAACAGCTAATAATACGGAAATAAATGGATAGGGTAATTCTCAAACGCGGCAGGGAAGAGTCCCTGCTCAGATATCATCCCTGGGTGTTTTCGGGCGCAATCGCCCAGATAGTCGGGCATCCGGCCGAAGGCGATTTGGTGGGCGTTTATTCGGCCGACGGCAAGGCCCTTTGCTGCGGTCATTATCAGATAGGCTCCATTGCCGTGAGGGTGCTCAGTTTTGACGAGGATCCTACTCAGGAGGGCTTCTGGCTGAAGATGCTGACCCGCGCCTATAAGCTCCGCGAGGCTTATGGCCTGGCAGTGTCGGAGTCCACCGACTGCTACCGCCTGGTGCATGGCGAGGGTGACGGACTTCCCGGCCTTATCGTGGATTATTATGATGGTGTATGCGTGCTCCAGGCCCATTCTGTGGGTATGTTCCGTTCAAAAGGCGCAATCTGCGACGCTCTCCGTGAGCTTTATGGTTCGCGCCTGAAGGCTGTTTACGACAAGAGTTCGGGTACGGCGCCCTTCAAGGCCGGCCTAGAGCTTGTGGACGGTTATTTGTGGAAGGCTCCGGATTTTGACGGGAACGAACTGGCGGTACGTGAAAACGGCAACAGTTTCCTTGTGAACTGGTCCGAAGGCCAAAAGACCGGCTTTTTCCTGGATCAGAGGGAAAACCGCGCGGCTGTGGGCAGGCTGGCAAAAGGCAGGAGAGTGCTGAACCTTTTCTGCTACACCGGCGGCTTCTCCATTTATGCGCTTCAGGGCGGCGCCCTTCATGTGGATTCGGTTGACAGCTCGCAAAGGGCTATGGACATGGTGGACAGGAATGTGGCGCTTAACGGATTCGACGCCTCCCGCCATACGTCTTATTGTGCCGATGCCATTGATTTCGTGAAGAATGTCCCGAACGGTGCCTACGACCTGATGATTGTAGACCCTCCGGCATTCGCCAAGCACAGGGGCGCGCTTAAAAACGCCCTCAGGGCATACCAGCGGCTTAATGCGGCTGCAATTTCAAAGGTTGCCCCCGGCGGCTTCGTGTTCACTTTCAGCTGCTCGCAGGTTGTGGACAAAGAGGCGTTCGCCCTTGCAGTTTTCTCCGCCGCGGCCGAATGTGGCCGAAGCGTCAGGATTCTTGACCGCCTGAATCAGCCGGCCGATCATTCCGTGAATATCTATCACCCCGAAGGCGAATATCTGAAAGGATTGCTGCTTTACGTGGAGTAACCGCCGCGCACAACCGATGTCGGAAGTGTCCTGACTCCTTCCGGCATCGGTGCAAAGCTCCCAGACGGCGACCGCTCATTCCTGCTGTCAGGTAGGATTGCGAGGCAAATTTAGCGCAGTAAAAGTTTATGGCCAAATAATTCAAGCTATAAATTATCATCGTTTAAATATTTGATTTACAGTAGGTTGTGTTTTAATCATCCTGGTGTTCCGGTACGTGCGTATGCAAGAAAGCATTGACTATCTGAAAATTAAGTCATTCATGACCGGGCTGGAATGGTGATAATAAAGGCCGTGCGCTCTCTGTGCCGCGTTTGCAGCCAGAATGCACAGAATGGCGATTTTGTGCAAACGCGGCAGCGAAATCGGCCGAAAACGCCAAAAACCTTGCCGCGTCTGCAAACAGAACGCACAGAACGGCGATTTGATGCAAACGCGGCAAAGCTCAATCTGCCTCATTCTCTCTATCTTCTTCGCCCCGGTGATAATTCTTTCTTGCCAATTTGTGGATTTTATGTAATTTTGCCCTGCCAATCCCGTTCATAATGTCTCTGGAAAACGATAATAATTATATGTTCCCCACGTCCGTGAAGGAGGTGGAGGCACTTGGGTGGGATTATATCGACATAATCCTTTTTTCCGGGGACGCTTTTATCGACCACCCGTCATTCGGAACGGCTGTTATTGCACGTTGGCTTCAGAAGTTCGGGTACAGGGTGGCGGTGGTTCCGCAGCCCAACTGGCGGGACGACCTGAGGGATTTCCGCAAACTGGGCGCGCCAAGGCTTTATTTCGGTCTGAATGCCGGAGCTATGGATTCCATGGTCAACCATTATACCGCATCAAAGCGACTGCGTCACGACGATGCCTACACTCCGGAAGGGAAGGCCGGCGCACGTCCAGACTATGCGGTTACCGTTTATACGCAGATTCTGAAAAAGCTGTTTCCGGATATCCCGGTGGTGATCGGTGGCATCGAAGCATCCCTTCGTCGCCTTACGCATTACGACTACTGGAAAGACTGCCTCCTTCCCTCCGTCCTTGTTTCTTCAGGCGCCGATTACCTCTGCTACGGCATGGGCGAAAGGCCAATGATTGAACTGACTCGCGGCATAGAAAAGGGCTGGAGCCTCCACCGCATGCGTCAGATTCCGCAAATTGCCTTCTATGTAAAAGGCAATTTGCCGGAAGGGCTCTGCCCTCCAAAATCTGTAGCCACCCTCGGCTCCATAAGAGGGAGGGGCCCATCGGCGCCGGCGGATCGGGGCAAAGCAGGCTTTGACCCGGAACGACGGACGGTATGGGAGGGGTCGCGAAGCGACGATTTTGGAGGGCAGAGCCCTTCCGGCAAGCTGGTGCTTCATAGTTACGAAGAATGCCTGAAGGATAAGCGGGCGTTTGCGGAGAATTTCCACTGGATCGAGACGCATGCGAACATGATGCACCCGGATACGATTTACGAGCAGGTGGGGGACGGGTATGTGCAGATTAATCCGCCGTATCCGCCGGCTACGCAGGAGGAGATGGATTCGTTCTGGGATTTGCCTTTTACGAAGTTGCCTCACCCACGGTACAAGGGGAAGAGAATTCCGGCGTATGACATGATTAAATTCAGCGTGAATACGCACAGGGGCTGTTTCGGCGGGTGTAATTTCTGTACGATAGCTGCTCACCAGGGCAAGTTTATCCAGTCCAGGAGCGAGAAATCCATATTGAAGGAAGTGTCGGAGCTGAATAATCTGCCGGGATTTGCGGGAAACATTTCGGACGTAGGTGCACCCACGGCAAACATGTACGGGATGCAGGGGAAGAACCTTGCAATATGCGACAAGTGCAAGCGGCGCAGCTGCCTTTTCCCGAAACGCTGCCCCAACCTTGAAACCGACCATACCCGCCTTACCAAGCTCCTCAGGCGCATCGACAGCACAAAAGGCATAAGGCACAGCTATATCGGCAGCGGCATACGCTACGACCTTTTCCTGGACGAAGACGGCTTCCTGGATCCCAGCTCTAAGCCATATTTCCAGACTTTGGTACTGGACCATACTTCGGGCCGACTGAAAGTGGCTCCGGAGCATACGGAAGACCATGTGCTGCAGAAGATGGCAAAACCGAGCTTCAAGCTTTTCGAGAGGCTTCGCAAGGAATTCGACAAGGTGAACCGCGAGGCGGGGACGCACGTGGGACTTGTACCTTATTTCATATCTTCCCATCCGGGATGCACCCTGAAGGACATGCAGAACCTTGCATCGCATCCGGCGCTGAAAGGCATCTGGATGGACCAGGTCCAGGATTTTACGCCCACTCCGATGACGACTTCGTCCGTTATGTATTACTCCGGACTGGACCCCAGGGACATGACGCCCGTGTTCACCGAGCGTGACATGCTAAAAAAACAGCAGCAAAAATCACTATTCTTCAAGAATTCCTCGAAAAAAAACGAAAAGCCCTTGCAGAGTTCAAAACAAACAACTAATATTGCAGGCAGAAAACCCAAACACAAGTAAATACTTTTTATGGCAGACAGCAAGAAGAGACACGTAGTGAGCTATGAGAAGATGTCAGGTCACGAGGACCTGGCAGCAGCTTTTGCGGAAAAATATCCCAAAGGTTTCAGCGATTATCTTCAGGACCTTGTGAAATACCCCAAGCCGGACGGAACATCGTTTTACGCAGTGACCGTGGAAACCGCAGATGCTATTTACCTTGTTAAAATCAACGTCAAAACGGACGATATGGAAGACGTCGCCCGCTGGCTCGAAGGCGAAGAAGACGCGGAGAACGAGGCAGTAGCCGGAGGCAGCGCAGACGCATCGGACGCAGCCGGCGAAACCCTTCCGGACGACAACATCGCCCAGTACTCCAACGGCGCCGACGAAGAATAGCCCATGCCAAACAGGCGCGGCATAAAATTTATCTGGGGCCCCGCCAGGGGCCTTTTGCGTGGTGTCCCGGAGCGCCACGCCCTGCTTGCCCTCTCCGTTTTTACCGGAGTGCTTTGCGGCCTTGCAGCCGTTTTGCTCAAGTTGTCTATCCACTATATCCAGGATGGCCTGGCCCATCTTGCAGGCGGCAACAGAATGCTGTACCTGTTTTTCCCTGGAATCGGAATGCTGCTGAGCCTCCTTATTGTCAAATATATAGTCAGGGACAACATAGGCCATGGAGTTACAAAGGTGCTGCAGGCCGTTTCAAAGAACGAGTCCAAGATAAAAAGGCACAATACCTGGTCGTCGCTTGTGACAAGCGCACTGACCATCGGTTTCGGCGGCTCGGTAGGCGCCGAGGCCCCGATAGTTTATACCGGTGCTGCAATCGGCTCCAATCTGGGCCGGTACTGCGGCATGTCGTACAGGGGCATGACCCTGCTTCTTGGAAGCGGCGCTGCCGGTGCGGTTGCCGGCATCTTCAACGCGCCTCTGGCAGGGGTGCTTTTCTGCCTGGAAATACTGCTTTTCAACATGTCGATGTCGGGGGTTCTGCCCCTGCTTCTCAGCTCTGTTTCGGCCACTCTTGTCAGCACATTGTGCCTTGGAAGCGTAAGTCCGTTTGCCGCATCGGTGGAACCTTTCAGTATGCGGAATGTGCCGTTCTACGTGCTTCTGGGCCTGTTTTGTGCTGTCCTGGCAGTATATTTTATTCGGACCACCCTGTCACTGGAAGACCGTCTGGGCAGGGTTAAGAATCCTTTTATGAAATGGGCAGTTTCGGCGGTGGCTTTGGGCGTTCTGATTTACCTTTTCCCACCGCTTCATGGTGAGGGATATAATTTCCTTGGGCCGCTTCTTCGCGGCGGAGCCCTTGATGGAGGTGCCGAAACACCGCTGTCATATTTCTTCGACCAAGCATGGACCGTCCCCGTTTTCTTCCTTCTGGTGCTGCTTCTGAAGGTCTTTTCCATGACATTCACGAATGCCGGAGGGGGAGTTGGCGGTACTTTCGGCCCTACGCTTTTCATGGGTGCAATTGCGGGCTTCGTGCTTGCCGCAACCATCAATCTCGTGAAGCCGGGGCTGGTTCCGGTGTCCAATTTCGTGCTTGTGGGAATGGCCGGTCTGATGGCAGGCGTAATGCAGGCCCCACTTACCGCCATTTTCTTGATTGCGGAAATCTCCGGCGGTTATTCCTTGCTTGTTCCGCTTATCCTGACATCGGCCATATCCTACGGTGTAACAAGATTGTTCGAGAAGTATTCAATTTACACCAAGCGTATTGCCGCAAGCGGCGAACTTCTGACGCACGATTCGGACCAGGCTGTGCTTACGCTGATGAAAAGCGACAGCCTTGTGGAAACGGATTTCACGGTAGTCCGCATAGATGCCACCCTGCGTGAACTTGTGGTGGCCGTATCCGCTTCCAAGCGGAGTATTTTCCCCGTGGTGGATTCGAAGAACCGTCTGCAGGGATATGTCTCCCTCTCCGACATACGCAAAGACATGTTCCGCACCGATCTTTATGATACCAGGCACGTGTACAATTACATGATTTCGGCCCAAGAGTACATCCGGCCGGACGAATCCATGGATTCGGTGATGCGCAAGTTCGAGAAAACCGGCGCATGGAACCTGCCTGTGGTAGGGGAGAACCGCCAGTATCTTGGCTTCATGTCCAAGTCCCGTATTTTCTCGGCCTACAGGAACGAACTCAAAGACTTTTCGCAGGACTGATGAAAGACCTTTATATAAAGCATGTAGCCAAGCTTCTTGGCGTGGCGCCATGGCAGGTGGAAAACTGTGCCGAATTGCTCGTGGATGGCTGCACCGTGCCCTTCATAAGCCGATACCGCAAGGAGCGCACCGGAGGGCTGTCGGATGTGGAAGTGGCCGAAATAAAGCATTGGAGCGAAGTTTTTTCGGAGATGGAAAAGCGCAAGGCTTCCATCATTAAGACAATAGGCGAGCAGGGAAAACTTACAGCAGAGCTTCAGGAAAAAGTGGAGAATTGCCTTGCATCCAATGAATTGGAGGATCTTTACCTTCCTTATCGGCCCAAGCGGAAGACAAGGGCCACGGTTGCCGTTGCGAAAGGCCTTGAACCCCTTGCCGACCTTCTCTGGAAAGGCCGCTCCCGCAGTCCGGAGGCCGATGCGAAAGCCTTCGTCAAAGGGGAAGTCGCTTCTGTGGACGAAGCTCTGCAGGGTGCCCGTGACATCATCGCCGAAAGGCTCAGCGAAAGCGCTCCCGTAAGGGAAAGCCTCAGGGCGGTGTACCGCACCCGCCGCGTACGTTCGGAGGTGACGAAAGCTGGAAAAGAGGCCCCCGAAGCCGCCAAATACCGCAGCTATTTCTCTTTCAACATGCCCATCGCCCGCGTCCCGTCGCATAATCTGCTTGCGATGCTCCGTGCCCGCGATGAGGGCTACCTGAAAGTGGATATTGACGCCGACGCGGAGAAATGCGGCAACAAGATGTATTACGATTATTGCCAGGCGCAGGGGTACCCTCAGCCTGCATGCGGCAGCGAAATCCGCCTTGCCGTGGACGATGCCTTCAAGCGTCTGCTGGACCCTTCAATCACCGGCGAAGTGCTGCGCGAGGCCAAGGAAAAGGCCGATGCCGAGTCTGTGCAGGTTTTCGGCGACAATCTGAGGCAGCTGCTGCTGTCTCCGCCTGTGGGGCAGAAGAGGGTGATGGCGATAGACCCCGGTTTCCGCACCGGCTGCAAGGTGGTATGCCTGGACGAACAGGGAAACCTGCTTGAACATACGGTGATTTTTCCGCATCCGCCCGTCGCAAAGAAAATTCAGGCGATAACTACGGTTTCCGAACTGGCCGAAAAATATGATATCGAGGTGGTTGCCATCGGCAGCGGAACCGCCGGAAGGGAGACGGAAGAATTCGTGAGAAAAGTGGGCCTGGACGATAAGGTTCGCATATTTTCGGTGAGTGAAGACGGTGCGTCGGTTTATTCGGCGTCCGAAGTGGGCCGCGAGGAATTCCCCTCCGAAGACGTGACCGTTCGCGGAGCGGTTTCCATCGGCCGCCGCCTGATGGACCCTCTTTCGGAGCTGGTGAAGATCGACCCCAGGTCGCTGGGTATCGGCCAGTACCAACACGACGTGGACCAGGGCCTGCTTAAGGAAAAACTGGATTCCACGGTGGAGAGCTGCGTGAACAGTGTTGGCGTAAACCTCAATACTGCAAGTCCTTACCTTCTCCAGTATGTGAGCGGTCTTGGACCTGCGCTGTCAAGGGCGATAGTGGATTACCGCAGCCGTTCCGGCGGGTTCAAGGGCAGGGAAGAGCTTCTGAAAGTTCCCCGTCTGGGCGCCAAGGCATACGAGCAGTGTGCCGGCTTTCTGCGCATCCCGGGTGCGACGCATCCGCTTGACAATTCGGCAGTCCACCCTGAGGCCTACCATATAGTGGAAAAGATGGCGCGGGACCTGAAAGTGAGTATGAAGGAACTGGTCGGAAATGCCGAACTTTGCCGAAAGATTAAGCCGGAGGATTATGTCGAAAAGGATTTCGGCCTTCCCACCGTAAACGATATTATCCTTGAATTGCAGAAGCCAGGAAGGGACCCTCGTGAGGCAGCGGAGGAATTCCGCTTCGCCGACGACATCCATGAAATAGACGATCTGAAGGAGGGTATGGAGCTTCCCGGAATTGTTACCAACCTTACTGCTTTCGGCGCGTTTGTGGATATCGGCCTTCATGAAAACGGCCTTATTCATGCTTCTGAGATGGGCGTGAAGGGTATGGCAGTGCCGTCGAAGGTCCTTAAACTGCACCAGAAGGTGACTGTCCGCGTGATCAACGTGGACCTTGAGAGAAACCGCATCGGCCTCAGGCTGATAAAATAATACAGGATTTATGGAAAAAATAAAAACATACGTATCGGCCGTCCTTGCAATACTTTTCTGGGGGCTGTCCTTTATATGGTCCAACAGGCTGGTGATGCAGGGGATACCCGTGGAATATTTTCTGCCTATCAGGATTCTGTCTGCCGCGGTAATCCTGCTGGCGTTTAACCTGATTTGTCACTACGACCTCAGGATTAAAAGGCACGACATGCTTACCTTCCTGCTCCTTGCAGCATGCGAACCTTTCATTTACTTTTTCTGTGAAACCTACGGCATCCAATTCACTGGTTCTCCCACCATCAGCTCGCTGGTAATCGCCAGTACTCCTGTGGTGGCCATTTTCGCCGGCGTGGTGTTCTTCAAGGAGCATATCACATGGCAGCATATCGTGGGAATGCTAGTCTGCGTGGTGGGCCTTGTTCTTGTGACAAAAGCCAGCAGGGGGGATAGCAGGCTGTTCTACTTCGGCATAGCCGTGCTGATTCTTGCCGTAATTGCGGAGGTGGCGTACGCATCATTCACCAAGGCGCTTTCCGGCGGATACAAGCCCACTGTCATCGTGATGTATCAGTTTTTTATCGGCTCAGTGTTCTTCCTTCCCCTTTTCCTTACCAGGGGTATGGAGCACTATACTCCGGAAGTTTACAATATATGGAACGTATGGGAGCCAATTCTTTGCCTGTCCATACTGTGCTCCTGCATCGCTTTCGTGCTCTGGGCATACGCCATTGCCAAGCTTGGCGTGGCTAAATCCAGCATTTTCCAGGCACTGAATCCAGTGATAACCGCCCTTGCCGGTTTCGTCCTTGGCGATGAAATCCTTCACGGCGGCCAGTGGGTCGGCCTTGGGATAGCGGTCCTTGGCGTGATTATGACGCAGCTCAATCTTGGTAAGAAAAACCTTCTGGCAGGCCTTATAAAGAAAAAATAATTCGGGGATTTTTTGTATATTTGACCTTTGACGTAAAAAGATAAGGCTTATGTTTAAACTCCGAATCGCTGCCGTAGCGGCACTTCTTGCGGTATCTTATGTGGCTATCGCCCAGGAAACTCCTTCATGGATCAGGAAAAACGCCATCTCGCCGGATGGTAAAACCGTGGCTTTCAGCTACAAGGGAGATATCTTCACCGTGGCCTCCACCGGAGGTCAGGCGCGCCAGATAACTTCCCACAATGCCTACGAAAGCGATCCCCTCTGGAGTCCCGACGGGAAAACCCTGATTTTTACATCGACCCGGGAAGGCAGCAAGGACATCTGGGCCTTCTTCACGGAAAGCGGTGCCATCAAAAGGCTGACGGACTTTCCCGGTAACGAACAGCCCCTTGCCGTGGCTACTGACGGAACCGTTTATTTCAGCTGGAATGGCTCGGACATGCAAAGCGCCGGCTTTGACGGCTTCCCGGGAGAACCTTCGGTATGGGCTACTTCCCTGAATGCATCGGCCCCGGTACTGGTTACTTCCCTTACAATCAGCGCCATGAGCATCGCGCCCGGCGGCGATATTTTGTACGAAGACTGGAAAGGCTATGAGGATCCCCTAAGGAAGCACCATACCTCGTCCGTTACGCGCGACATCTGGCTGCTCAAGCCTTCGGCTCCCGGAAAGATTGACGCAAATGCCTCTTTTACAAAGCTTTCGACATATAAAGGCGAGGACAGGAACCCCGTTTTCGCGGCCGACGGCAACACTTTCTATTTCCTGAGCGAGCAGGACGGAAAGACATCCAACGTTTACCGCAGCAGCATCTCGTCCCCTTCGGAGCAGGTGCAGCTCACCTTCTACGATAAGAATCCTGTCCGCTTCCTTTCGGTGGCCTCCGACGGAAGCTATGCCTACTCCTATAACGGAGACCTTTACGTCAATGACAAAAAGCTGGAAATAAGCCTATTAAGGGACGAGGCAGAGAGTTCCCTCACTTCCATGAAGCTCTCCAGCGCCAACTCGATGGCGGTTTCGCCTGACGGTAAGGAGGTAGCCGTGGTAATGCGCGGAGACGTCTTCGTTGCATCGGTCGAATACGGAACCACCCGCAGGATAACCAATACGGCGGAGCAGGAAAGGGATGTTTGCTTCTCTCCCGACGGCCGCGAGCTTTACTATGCTTCCGAAAGGGGAGGATGCTGGAGCATCTACAAATCGTCACTTGTCCGCAAGGAGGACAAATGCTTCACGTACGCAACTGATTTCAAGGAAGAAAGGGTAAGTCCGGAAGGGGAGACATCGTTCCAGATGTCCGTCTCGCCGGATGGTAAATGGCTGGCTTATCTTAGGGATCGCACAGAGCTCGTGATACTGCCCACGAAGGGAGGTACCCCCAAAAGCCTTCACAAGGGCGTGAACTATTCCTATGCCGACGGAGACCAGTCTTTTGAATGGAGCCCTGACAGCCGTTTCATCCTGAGCGAATGGATTGGCAAAGGCGGCTGGAACAACGTGGACATCGCCATGGTAGACATAGAATCCGGTGCCATCACCAACCTTACCCGCAGCGGCTATTCGGACGGCAGCTTCCGCTGGGCCCTTGGCGGCAAGGCCATGACCTGGGAAAGCGACAAAAACGGCTACCGGAGCCACGGCAGCTGGGGTTCCGATGGAGATATTTACATAATGTTCTTCGATGGAAAAGCCTATACTGAGTTCGGCCGAAGCAAAGAGCAGAAGGAAATAGACAAGATGCTCCTTGGCGAAAAGGCGGTTGAAAAGGCCGAAAAGAAGGCCGAGAAAGACAGCCTGAAGGGCAAGGTGGAAAAGCTGGTTCCGGAGCTTGACCTCAGGGACGACAGGATAATCCGTCTTACGCGCTCTTCGAACTCGATGGGGGACCATATCCTTACCCCCGACGGTGAGGGCCTGTACTTTACGCAGCGTCTGGAAAAAGGTTTCGACCTTTGCAAGTTGGATATAGAAAAAGGCGACGTGAGCGTGGTCAAGAAGGGCGTTTCCGGGCGGTTCTTCCCCTCTGCCGACGGTAAAAGCATCTTCATTTTCCGTGGCAACTCCATCACCCGCGTTGACTTTGCCGGCGGCAAGGAAAAGAGCATAAGCTTCAGCGGAGACTTCGAGTTCAAACCTGCCAAAGAGCGCGAATATATCTTCGAACACTGCTGGAAGCAGGTAAAGGAGAAATTCTATGACCCTGGCCTTCACGGCGCGGACTGGGATTACTATCATTCCAACTATGCCTCTTTCCTTCCTTACATTAACAACGACTACGATTTCGTCGACCTTCTGTCCGAAATGCTTGGCGAACTTAACGGCTCCCACACCGGTGCCCGTTACTATACCCGCAGTACCCGCAATATCGGCCATCTGGGCGCCCTGTATGACGTTTCCTGGAAAGGCGACGGCCTCAAGATCGCGGAAGTCCTTCCCGGCGGCGTGCTTTCAAATGCCGATTCAGGTATCAAGGCCGGAGACGTGGTGCTGTCCATCGAAGGAAACGCCATCAAGGCAGGGGAGCCCTGGATGAAGTATCTCTATGACAGGGTGGGTAAGAAGACCGTCATTATCGTCAAGACCGGCGGCAAGGAGAAAGAGCTGATAGTTACCCCTTCGCCATCGAATTCCGATCTGCTCTATCGCAGATGGGTGCGCCAGAGGGAGGAAATGGTGGAAAGGCTGTCCGGAGGCCGTGTGGGATACGTGCACATCGAGGGCATGAATTCCCCCAGTTTCCGCGAGCTTTATTCCAAGGCCCTGGGCAAGTACCGTAACTGCGATGCCCTTATCGTGGATACGCGCCACAACGGCGGCGGCTGGCTCCATGACGACCTTGTAACCTTCCTGGGCGGCAAGGAATACTGCCTGTTCACGCCCCGCGGCCAGTACATCGGCCACGAACCTTTCAACAAGTGGACGGGTCCCAGCTGCGTTCTCATCGGCGAAGACAATTATTCCGATGCTTCCGGCTTCCCCTATGCCTACCGTGCCCTCGGGCTTGGAAAGCTTATCGGCGCACCTGTCCCCGGCACCATGACGGCGGTATGGTGGGAAAGCCAGATCAACCCTTCGATCGTTTTCGGTATTCCGCAGGTTGGAAACTGGGGCGTGGCCGACAAGTGCTACCTGGAAAACTTCCAGGTGGAACCTGATATCGAAGTGTACAACGATCCTGCCTCGGTTCTTTCCGGCCGCGACCTTCAGCTGGAAGCCGCAGTGAAAGAAATGCTTGAAGAGATTTCGAAGTAAAGATGGAGAAGAAGCTAGTAATAATACCTACTTATAACGAAAAAGAGAATATCGAGGACATAGTCAGGGTGGTCATGGGCCTTGACGGGGAGTTCCACGTGCTGGTAATAGACGACGGCTCTCCGGATGGCACGGCCGAGATTGTAAAATCCCTGATGCCTGAGTTTCCGTCAAGGCTGCACATTATTCAGCGGCAGGGGAAGCTCGGTCTGGGCACTGCGTACCTTGCCGGCTTCCGCTGGGCCCTGGAGAGGGACTATGATTACGTCTTTGAGATGGATGCCGATTTTTCCCACAACCCCCACGACCTCCTGAGGCTGCTGGATGCCTGCGTTAACGGAGGGGCCGATGTGGCTGTCGGCTCCCGTTATTGCAACGGCGTCAGCGTTATCGACTGGCCTTTCGAGAGGATAATCATGTCTTTCCTGGCTTCGTCATACGTGAGAAGAGTTCTTGGCCTAAAGCTCTTGGACACGACAGCCGGATTTGTATGCTACAGGCGTCAAGTGCTTGAAACCATGGACCTTGACGCGGTGCGGATGAAAGGCTACGGCTTCCAGATAGAGCTCAAATATACAGCATCCAAGCTCGGCTTCAAGATTAAGGAAGTGCCCATTGTGTTCACCAACAGGCAGAAGGGAAATTCCAAGATGAGCAGCGGTATTTTCGGTGAGGCTTTCTGGGGCGTAATCAAACTTAGGTTCAGGAAAATTTCTGCGAGGTAATGAGGGGATTGATCAGTGTGCTTGTGGCGATGCTGCTTTCTGTACCGGCCTTTGCCCAGGACGGCTTTTTCTGCACCACTCCCGGCATTTCACTCTGCTATGAGCGCTCGGAAGTAAAGAGCGGAAAGCTCAAGGAGACATCACTCTTCGAGGTAGACTCCGTGTATCGCAAGGGAGATGTCCGCGAAATTGCCTTCCACGTTACCAGAAGGGAGAAGAACGGCAGGCCCATCCTGGGAGGACGTACCGCCCTTACGATGGATATCGACGACAAAGGTACCACCTATCTGAATTTCGGCGAGACAGTGCAGTGCTTCGTCCGCAACTATTTCAGGGATGCAAATCTGAAATACGAAGGCACCGACGCTATCCTTCCGGCAGATGCCAGGGCCGGTGATACGCTCCCCGATGCGAACTGCACTGTTACCGTCCTTGGATTTAAACTGACTGTAAGCGTCTCCGAAAGGTCGATAATAAAAGAAGAGACCGTGACAGTTCCGGCCGGCACTTTCCATTGCATCGTGGTCAAGGAGCACCGGGTAGAGAAAGCGCCTTTCCATAACAGGGACTTCTGGATGCAGACCTGGTACAGCAAAGGCCTGGGATACGTCAAGCACGAAGTTTACGACAAAAACATGAAGCACGAGCTTACGGAAGTGCTTGTGCAAAAGAGTGTTTCCAGATGAGAAAGATAAGGCTTGTCGCCATGGCGGCTGTTTTGCTTCCGCTCTCCCTTTTTTCTCAGGTCAAACCCGATTATGGGGAAATATATGGCGGGGGCAGCAGGCGGGTGGCCATTGAAAAAAGCGTTGCCGACAGCCTGCTTTCGGCTTTTATCGGCGATACCCTGTCCATGATTCCCGTCGCTGCGCTGTCGGATGCTGAGCGCGTTCTAAGGGCCGATTCCCTCTGCGCCCTGAAGCCGGGGTTTACGCTTTCCCCTTCTGACGGGGACTGCTTTCTTTTCGACGAAAGCGGTGTGTTTCTTTCCCGGATTAGCGCTGAGGAGAGTTCTAATTGCGCAGTGCTGTGGCAGACGGACGAGCCCATAGTCGCCTGTTTTGCCGATCCTGCAGAAGATCCCCGTCATATAGGCCGTAATACCCGTCTTTATCTGATTTCGCCATTGCGTGTCTATGCCAGCGTTTCTCACTGTGGCGCTGCGGACCCACGAATGCACGGCCTTACTCCTGAATGCTGGTATCTTCTCTTCGGCAGCGGCTACGGCGGAGCGTTGGACTTTGCAGCAAACGGGGAGCATGGGATTTACCCGAACGGGTTTTATCTGACGCGCACCTGGAAGGAAGGGGATGTGGCCCACAACAATTATAATTTCGGGAATTTCCTCTGGGGGGCGGCAACGCGTGAAGTGGGCGTATCCCTCTGGATAGCCCGCCTCGGTGCACATCTAAACAATTTCTTCCTGTCGCCGAATACTAAGTTTACTTTTGATTCCTCCGATGACCAGTTCTCCATTTCGGCCGGATATCACTGGAGGCCGTATTAGAAGCGGTATTTAAGCTCCAGGCGCACGTTGTAAATGCTGACGCTTTCCTTGATTTCGTCTGAATATCGGTATGGCTCAGGATTGTTCGGTTCATACTATAGATCTAATTTGTAGATGCCAGGAATCTCATGCTTCTTGCGGATAAAGGTAGTCATGTAGATAGGCAGGTATGTTTTCTTTCCTTGAACAGAGACATTATCGTTGCAAAGGATAATGGCCTTGTTGAGGTTGTATTCCTCGTTGTCCAGAATGTTGGCCAGGGCGTTGTGGCGTTCGTAATCCTTGCCGGACTTGACCTCAATTGGAAGCACCGTGCCGTCGCCGGCCTCTATAACGAAGTCCACCTCTCCCTGTTTCTTGCTGTTGAAGTAGTAGATCTGTTCGAATCCCTGGGCAAGGAGTTCCTGCGCCACAACGTTTTCATAGACAGCTCCGTAGTTGATATTCACTTCGCCGCTGAGAATGCGGAGTTGTATTCCGTTTGCGTATTGGTAGGCCAGCAAGCCCACGTCGTTCTGGAAAAGTTTGAAAAGATTGCGCTGCTGGTTCAGCTTGAGCGGGATGCGGGGCTCTTCTACGTTGTAAACAGGAATAGCTACGCCGGCTTTCTTCATCCATAGGAAGCTGTTCTCATAGCGCTGGAACTTCAGGTTCTTGTTCAGCTCCTTGAGTATGAAACGCTTGTTTTTGGCATTCAGCTCAGAGGGGATGAGGTCGAAGATTTCGTCAAGAAGGAGTTTCTTGTCTTTGTCGTACTGGGAGATGTCTTTCTTGTAGAGATTGATGACGGCCAGTTGCTGGATGGCTACATTCTGGATGTTGTTGGTTTGGACATAGGCCCATACGGGGGCCGGGAGACCGCCGACGATGAGATAGAGCCTGAACACTTTCATCATCCGCTCGTGTACGACCGGATCTACGGGCTTCGTGTTGTCAAAGCAATCCCGGATATGGTCTACGAGGTTCGGGGCTACGCCTACGGCCTTGGCAAACTCTTCAAAGTCCAGGGGGTACATGGTCTTGATGTCCATATAGCCGACAGGCTCAGACGCTTCTGAGTTTTGGTCTTTGGCCTGTGCTTTTTCCTGTAGGTCCTCCAATTCTACACCCAGCAGGGAGCCGGTGAGGCCGTAGCGGTAAGTTCCTTCGTCTACAAGGAATTTGATTTGGGTAACGCATTCCGGGCATTTCTGCACTTCGTCGAAGAGGATAAGTGTTTTGCCTGGGATTAGAGGACCATCCGCAAATGCGGACAAGCGCAGAAGAATCTCCTTTGCATTCTGGGCGCCTTGAAAGATCTGCTTGGCGGCGGGGGTTTCGATGAAGTTGATTTCTATGTATCTCTCGAACTTTCTCTGTGCAAGGCGACGGAATGCGTTTGTCTTTCCTACCTGACGTGCTCCGGTGAGCATCAGGGCCATTTTTGTGTTATCGTAGAAGGTGTCAATAGCGGTATCAATTTTTCTTGTCAGCATAGCTTGTCCGTTTTTCCAAGGCAAAAATAAGGAGTTTTGTCCGTTTTTCCAAGGTTTATTTGTCGATATTTGTCCGAAGTTCCAAGAATCGGTGTCAATTACGACAAGTATCTGTCTGGGGAGTAAAGTGATGGAGATGTCCCTGTTTTTGGGACATCTCCATCATTTTCGGCCGTTTTTGCACGAGATGTCCCATTTTTCGGGACATCTCGATCACCTCACTCCCCCGGCAAATACTCGTCGATGGTCTTGGCAATGGATAGGATGGTCTGATAGAAGAGGATATTAGAACCGCGGAGGGGCTGCCAGCGCTCCTCAGAGGCTTTGCCACGCAGGAACTTGTCCGTGTAGATGGTGCCGAAGTTGCCTACGAAAACTTCCACTTCGTCCTTGTCATTCAGGCGCAGGGCGCGGATGGGGAACGCCTCAGAATAGCCGGTCTTGCTGTTGAATACCAGGGCTTTGATATCGGGCTTTTCCTGCCTGTTGTTGGAGGCATTGACAAAGCCGTCGGCCTTACGGATGATCTCACGTATTGCATCGTGTATGGCATTTCCGGCTTCCAAATATTTAGTGGAAAGATCTATAAGTTGCTGTTGCATAGGCTGGTGGTTATTACGAATACAAATGTAATCAAAATAGCAACAATTATGTATATTTGCGTGAATTCAACTAAGTATGAAACGAACAATCCTTGCCCTGGCGCTTCAGAACCATTCCACTTCGCTCAGATCCAGTTCCCGCTCCTTGTAGCCCCAAACGGGGGTGTAGGTAAAAGTGTAGCCTTTGAGAGAGGCGGGAATCCGGTCCAGAAAACGGAAATCGGGCTCCCCGTAGTCTCCGGAACTTCCATACAGGGCCATAATCTTCCGCTGGTCATCCTTGTAGTACCATCCTCCTCCGTGGGTTTTGACATAGCCATGGACCAGTTCTTTGTGCTGGCCCACCATACCATATACGAAAGTGCCGATAAGGGGTGTCTCCGGGGAAGATATCAGCAGGAATTTAGGATTCATTAAAAGGGCTAGAAAGTAAACGGCACTTTCTTTACGCTGTAGCCGTAGATGGTTTTGAAGTCGTCCCGCATGGAGATGACGTGATAGCCGGCCTGGCGCCACTGTACGGCCAGGTCCAGGGCTTTTTCACGATTGGCGTGATCCCTGTCTTCATCGTCGGCAATTAGCATGAACGCCGCACACTTCAGGGAGTTGCTCAGGCAATAGTTGTGCATGGCGCAGTCCCCGGTGCTGTTGCCGAAGGAAAGTACAGGTACCTTGCCGATCTCCTGGCTTATCTGGAAGACCTTGTTCGTTTTCAAGTTCTTGATGATCAGTTCATCGCCGCGTAGAATGTCTTCCTCCTTGCCCATTGTGTACTCTACACCGGGCACATCGCCCTGGTCCCGGGTTTTCAGCGTCACGTCCATTCCAATGATATACTGGGGATCGATGCCAAGTGAGCTCACCAGCGCCCTGCAGATGAAACGGTCCGATCCGGAAACCACGTAGGACGTAAAGCCGTTGTCCTTAAGATAGGCGAAAACTTCCAGCATGGGTTTGTAAAAGCTCTCGCCATAAGTCATGCCGGTGAAGCCATTGGCATTCTTTTTCCCGTATTCTTTTACATAGGTGTCAAACTCGGCCAGGGTCATGCCGGAGTATGCCTTTGCTGCGGCCCTGGCATGGATGAGTTCAAATCCGTCGGGCAGTTTTTTCCCGGTCCTCACAAAGTCCCTGATATCCTGCGCCGCTTCCCTGACATCATCTGGAGCATTGTACGTAGGGTCGTCAAGTCCACGGTATTCGAGCATATTATACTCAAAGTATGTAGGATATAGCTCTCCCAAGAAGGTTCCGTCCATGTCGAAGGTGGCAATTCTGTCATCCACCCTGATAAAGTTGGGGGAACTGGGATTGGTCACATCTTCCACATACTCTGTCAAAGCATTCAGGGCAGAGCACGAATTCCACAAAGTAAAGTACGGATTCTGGGGTTCAGGATCCGGCATCTTGGAGCAGCCGGCCCATAAAAGTGTGAAAGAAAGAATGAGAAGTAATCGGTTCTTCATCGTATTGTTGCTTACAAAACTCTCAAAGTTAAATAATAGTTTGCAATAATCCTAACCTTGGAGTGATGACAATGCTCGAACTCGCGCTCCGGCGAGACAGGTAATTCAGTCGGCACAAATGCATGACAATTCTTTTAGGCGGAAAAAACGCTTATAAATGGCAGTTTTGTTCTCAATAATTCCTTAATGTTGTTCAATTTTTCCTGTTATATGTCTATAAGTGGAAAAATGGCTTAATTTCGTAAGAAAAATGGAAATAAAAGGAAGAATCATCGTTACCGGCGCCACGGGAGGTATGGGCGCCGCAGCAGTTGAAGCCCTGGCCAAAGAGGGGCATCCCGTGCTGATAGCCTGCCGAAATATGAAAAAGGCGGAAGCAGTTCGGGCCGATATCCTTCGGCGTATCCCCGGCGCTAAGCTGGAAATTGGATTGTTGGATTTATCCTCCATGGAATCGGTACGGGCTTTTGCAGATAGTGTCGAGCCGGGCTCGGTTTCGGCCCTGTTCAACAATGCCGGCGTTATATCGAGAGGCTTCAGCCTAACCGAGGACGGCTTTGAAAACACCTTCTCTGTGAACTACTTCGGCCCATGGCTGCTCACCCGGCTTATGCTGCCCAGACTGCCGCAGGACGCCCGCATCGTGAACATGGTGTCGCTGACTTGCCGATTCGTTTCTATTGACGAGGCGTCCCTTCGGCCCGCCGAAAAAGACTTCAGTAAGCTGAGGACCTACGCCAAGGCCAAGCGGGCGATGGTCTCTTTCTCCCAGGAACTGGCGCGAAGGTGTCCTCTCCTGCACGTCAATATGGCCGATCCAGGTGTGGTTGGGACCGACATGATCGACCTGGGCTGGTGGTTTGACCCTATTGCCGATGTCATGGTCAAGCCCCTTTTCAAAAGGCCACAATCCGGAGTCCAACCCGCTCTTCGCGCTCTTCGGGAAGAAAAGCAAAACCGTTATTATGTAGGAAAACAGTGCGAGGCAATTCCGTCTCGGTATATCAATCCCGCCTTGGACGAAAGGATATGGGAGGAAACCTGTAAACTTATTCAGATATGAAAAAAATGAACATACCCCTGATGGCCACGCTGCTGGTGCTGTCCATCATCGTTTGCCCCGTGCTGTATTTCACAGTTGGACCGGCATTGGACGCGACGCAACTTGAAACGCTGAAGATACTTGGCATAATTGCCGCCTGCAGCGCTGCGTTCTGCTTTATCGTAGGAGAGCTGACGGGAAACAATTCCCAGATGGACAAGCTCTGGAGCCTTTTGCCCATTGCCTATACTTGGGTGATTGCCGCAAAGGGAGGAATGAGCGCCCGGCTGGTTGTGATGGCCATCCTGGCCACTCTGTGGGGGATTAGGCTCACTTTTAACTTTGCCAGAAAGGGCGCCTACAAGCTCAAGTTCTGGGAAGGTGTGGAAGACTACCGCTGGGCCGTAGTGCGCTCCGGTGCGCCATTCAATAACAACCGCTGGGCTTGGGCTGCCTTCGACCTGGGTTTCATATCCATCTACCAGAATGCGCTGGTTCTGATGACAACATTCCCGGCGCTTGTTGCCATGTCTTCCGATGCCCCTTTCGGCTGGGTGGATTGCCTCGCTGCCTTCCTGATGCTGGGCTTCATCATTTGGGAAACCATTGCCGATGAGCAGCAGTGGGCCTTTCAGACAAAGAAATGGGCGATGATTGGCGAAGGCAGAAAACTGGAAGACCTTCCGGCCCCGTTCAACAAAGGTTTCAACACCACCGGCCTTTGGGCACGGAGCCGTCATCCCAATTATTTGGGCGAACAAGGTACGTGGGTTGCATTTTATGTGTTCTCGATCGGCGCCGGAGTAGGAATAATCAACTGGAGCGTCATAGGCGCCCTGCTCCTGATTGTCCTCTTCCAGGGCAGCTCCTCCCTGGCCGAAGAAATCAGCGGCGGAAAGTATCCAGAGTATGACAACTACTGCCGAAGCGTCCCTCGTTTCTTTCCGGGGAAGAGCCATACATCCTGACAAGTGATGGAGGTGTCCAAGCTAGTTATTTCATTTCAGGGCAGGACACACGCGACATGGAATTTTATCTCTTAGGAAATTCTTAAAAGAAGGGCTATAGAAAAATCGAGCAAGGCCATATAGATTAGAGCTGCCGCCACCTCAACGTGACGGCAGTTTCATTTTGTAATCGGAAGCCCGGGTGCGGTATTCAAGAAAAGACGCAAACAAATGGAGAATCGTTGTAAAAAAATCAAAACTAAATATGGATTTTTGCGTGTCAATTAACACACACATACACAATGTCCAACGATAAATCACGCTTAAAGTATCTCGCTCCGCAATCGGAAGTGTTTTCTCTCATCACCGAGGCCATCTTAGCGGCATCCGACACTTACGACGGTAATGCCACGTTTGAGGACTATGAAGCCATTGACCTCTATTATTAAACAAGCCCCCGTTATGAACACGAATATCCCGCAGCGAAAACGCTACAGCGCTCCGGAGATGATGGCCATCATCATCCGCACCGAACGTTTGTGTGCCGTCTCGCAGGCCGAGACCGAAACGGCCACCCATGAGAACTACACTTACTCTGACCTGTTCGACTAAAACAATCCCACCATGAGAAAAGTTATATTTTTTGCTTTGACTGCACTGGCGGTTCTTTTAACCGCCTGCGTAAAGGAAATTCCTCAGGAGCAGCCCACCACCACGGATCCCAATGTGGTGGTTTTCACAGCCAACGTTCCAACCAAGACCGCAATCGACTCCAATGACGAAGTCGTCACTTGGGTGGCCGGCGACGAGGTAAAATTCGTCTGGGCCGGCGGCTCGACCATTGCTAACGCATCTTCTTCCGGTGCCAGCACCACCTTCAGCGTCGAAGTCGGCGAAGGCATCACTGAGCTTTATGCCGTATATCCCGCTTCTGCTGGCGGTGCCTACGACAGCGGCAACGTAAACGTCCACTTCAACGGTTCCCGCACCGACGGCACCTTTGCCGCCAACGACATCTGCGTAGCCAAGGCCGTCAAGAACGGCGACACCTGGAGCTCAACGCTGGCATTCAAGAATGTGGCCTGCCTGCTTAAGGTTGGCGTGACCGCCAGCGACATCACCAAGATCCAGGTGATGGGCGGACGTTCAAACGAAGAGGCTAAAGCCATATCCGGTTATCTCCCCGTAGGCATCGACGGAAGCGGAGACCCTGTATTCGGCACCGCGACCGACACGGGAGTAACTGTCAGCGTGCCTGTTTCCGGCGCCGGCAACTACTATATCCCCGTTATGCCTGACGTCGTCCTTTCCGACGGTTTCCGTATCGGTTATTTCAAAGGGGAAGATCAGCTCACCCCCTTCTTCTACGCCGGCTCGTTCACTACCGAACGCGGCAAGATTATAAAGCTCAACGACCTGGATTCCAAGGCCGGCCAGTATTATGTCACTCCTTCCGGAGCTGGTTCCAAGGCTGGCCAGAGCTGGACCAATGCCATGGGCGTCACCGAATTCAAGGCTTTTGTTACAGACGAGGCCAACCATTTCCTCCTCAAGGGCTCTACATTCCATTTCTCGGCTGACGAGTTCTCATTCGGCGACGACTACCTGAAACTGAATTACCCGAATCATTCCAATGTTGCCTTTACGCTTGAAGGCACATTCAATTCCGAGTCGAGCATGACCAGATTCGTAGGCCGTACCGCCACTTCCGGCACTACTGCAGGCGTGCTTTGGCCGCAGGCTAATTCATATATAACGGTGAAGAATGTTAAGTTTACCGGCACCAACGG
>CAMOIT010000012.1 GCA_946616285.1 uncultured Bacteroidales bacterium
ACCTTGGCAACCAGAAGTACACTTCCGGTACCGATATCAAAGTCGGCGATGAAGTTATAATCTATGCCGAACTGATGAACTACCGCGGCAATACTCCTGAGACCGTATCCAACGGCGGTTACCTTTACAGCCTTAATGGCGAAACCGACGGCGGTGAAATAGAACCCGAAATCGGTACCATCACCATTCTTGCCCTTAGGCAGACCGAAGAAGGTTTCTATGCATCATGGGGAGATTATCCCGATACGGACTATTACTATTGGGAGCTGGCCTATGCGGATCCTACTGCCGAAGGCGGATACGGCTTGGCTGCTAGTGGTTACATCGACACAGGCCACGAACTGAACGCCATTGCGGGCCAGTTCGACGAAGATGAAACTGTAGAAAATGCCCAGTTCTGGGAGATTGATGCCCTTGAGGACGGTGTTGAATACTTCTTCGCAGTTTATGCTGCGCAGATAGATCCCGATGAAGAAGCCGAAACTGACATTTTGCTTGCCTCGAGCGATATTCAGAATCCGCCCAGCTTCGTGGCAGGCGGCGGTGAACCCGGTCCCGGCCCTGGCCCCGTCGACCCTACTCCCGGTGAAGAATACACGGTATCCGTTCTTATTTCAGAATATGCGGCAGCCAATGGCTGGAAAAATGAAACGAAATATTCTACTATTGTGGTGAACGGCGTTATTTTCACAGCCACTGGTGGTGGAAACACGGGAAAATACTACGAAAACGGAGCCAACTGGCGTTTCTACGGCTCTGAAAATCCCACCCTTAAGATTGAAGCCCCTGCTGGAAAAACGCTCGTTTCCGCCATATTTGAATATAGCAATGCCAACGGCGGTTATCTGGTATATGCCGATAATGCGCTAGAAAGCGAAGCTACCGTTAGCCTATCCGGAAGTTCGGCCGTATTCTCCGTGGCTGGATCTACACAGGATAGCCAAGGCAAAACCAAAGCAGGTCAGGTGAGGTTTACTAAACTGACTGTTACTGTAAAATAACGAATTAGAACTTTATCCCAAGGGGGAACTCCGGCCTTGAAAGCCGGGCTCCCCTTTTGGGGTCTAAAGAAAAGAGGATATGTCCAGAAAGATTTTGGCGTTTCTGATTGCCGCAGCGGCCGTTTTGGTTGCCTGCGGCAAGGAACAGGAGCCGGAAGACACTAATCTTGCGCTCAAGCCAGATGCTACGCAGCTCCCATCCGGAGCCGGAAGCATTTTCGTGGCGGTAACGGCCACCTATAGCTGGACACTATCCTTAGAATACGAAGCCGGCGGCCCCATCGACTGGGCATCCGTCAGTCCGCTTAGCGGCAGCGGAAGCAAAGGAGACGTGTTTTTCCGTTTCCAGGAGAACAACGGCTCGATGTCACGCTCCGTGGAACTTGTCCTTACTCCTGCCAAAGGCAATCCCGTAAGGGTTACCATTACTCAGCTCATGCAGGGCGAGAAACCCGAGTGGATGGGCCAGTATGGCTACGACACTGCCCCCATGGATTGGCTGGAGCTGCCTGCAACGGTGAAAGGGGACAATAAAGAGCTTCTTGTTCACAACATGCAGGGCGGTAAGTACGTGAGCAAGGGTACCAGCGGCACCCGCAACTGGTCCTGTTACTGGGACCTTGACCGTCACCTTTCCAACTGGGTGGCCTATCCCCTTAACAACAGCCTGATTGGCAAGGGAAGCAGAAGCGATGCCTGGGGCTTCGACCCTCTGCTGCCGTCAGACAAGCAGCCCGATATCAGGTACGGCTCCTACGGTAACGGCACCAGCCGTGGTCACCAGCTTCCATCGGCGGACAGGTATTCCCCCTACAGCGCCAACGTTTCCACTTTCTTCTCCACCAATCTGGCCCCCCAGTATTACGACTTCAACGCCGGAATATGGGGCTCGCTGGAAGGGAAAGTGCGCGGCTACGCATCAAGAGCCGATACCCTGTACGTGGTAACTGGCTGTCTTTACGACAGGACATCTCCTACGACCGGATCGTACACTGGTTTTGCTGTACCCATTCCTTCGCACTATTTCAAGGCCCTGCTATACCGGGGGTCTTCCACTTATGCAACCGGCGGCTACATGGCGGCTGGTTTCATCTTCCCGCACGATAACAGCATTGCCGAAGAAGACTGCCTGAAATACATCTGTACGATCGACGAACTTGAGACACGCACCGGCATAGACTTCTTCCCTAACCTGATAAACAAGATAGGACAGGCCAAGGCCGACAAGATAGAATCGGCCACCCCTTCCGCATTCTGGAAATAACGACTAACCAACCGCATCAAGCCAATGAAAAAGCTGTTTTACCTTCTTCTTTCCGCAATGCTGCTGCTTCCTGCCTGCGAAGCATCGGCCCAAAAGAAATTCCACATCATTGGATTCTACAACCTGGAAAACCTCTTCGACACCTATCACGACGAAGGTAAGAACGACTATGAGTACCTGCCCGACGGCGCCAACGAATGGACAGAAGTAAAGTATGCCCAGAAGCTTCAGAACATGGCCAAGGTGATTGCCGCCATGAGGAAAGACAACGGAGTCTGGCACACTGTCCTTGGCGTTTCCGAGATTGAGAACCGTCACGTCCTGGAAGACCTTGTGGTGGAGCCTGCGATTGAAGCGGCCAACTACCAGATAGTGCATTACGACGGTCCCGACCGCCGCGGCGTAGATGTGGCCCTCCTTTACGATCCCAGGAAATTCACTGTGATCGAGAGCGAATCTATTCCCTATACCTTTGCAGGCTCGGCTGTGGAGTTTTCGCTAAGCAAAGAAGAGCAGGAACGCTTCCGCACCCGCGACATTCTTATGGTTCACGGCTTGATTGATGGTGAGCACTTTGCGATTTACGTTGCCCACCTTCCTTCCCGTATCGGCGGAAAAGGTCAGGATCTCCGCGCCAGGGGCGGCGAAATCATGTATAACCACGCCCGTGAGATGATGGAAAAGTATCCCGGCATCAAGTGCATTTTCATGGGCGACATGAACGACAACCCCTTTGACGACTCCATGGCAGTGTATATGCACGGCCGCAAGACCATGGAAGAAATGACTACCGAAGACTTCTATAACCCCTTCTGGAGCATGCTGGAGGCGGGTTACAGCTCACTCTATTACAGAGGCGAAGGCAATATTTACGACGATATCCTTGTGAGCGACTCCCTCGTCCACGGGCCTAAGGGTACTTTCCTTATCCAACCTATCGTCAGAGGCAAGTTCTACGGACGCGTTTTCTCAAAGCCTTTCATGACCAACCAGAGCGGCCAGTACAAGGGTACCCCGTTCCGTACCTTCTCCAATGGCGCTTTCGTCGGGGGCTTCTCGGACCACTATCCCACTTATATCGTGATTAAAAAATAACTGACCTATATGACTAAAAAACTGATTCTGGCCCTCGCCGCCGTCCTTGCAGCAATGTCCCTGTTTGCGCAGGAAGGCCCTACAGGTGACCCTACTGGCGGTGTTAAAGGCACCGTGGTTGACCGTAACGGCCGCCGGCCCGTGGAAAACGCCCGGCTTATTCTTTTGCAGGGAGCCAAGGAGATCACCACCGTCAATTCGGCCGAAGACGGTACCTTCTTTATCCCCGGCCTTAAGAACGGCATGTATACCCTGCGTATAATGGCCCCCGATTATCTGGAGACCCAGGTACAGGTAACTGTAAACAACGGCTATGTCAAGAACATGTTCAACCTTTCGCTTTCATCGGCTCAGAGGCTGGACGATGTGGACGACGACAACTTCTCCCTTTTCGACCTGGAGAATTCCGGATACAGCGACAATCCTACCATCCTGTTCGGCTCCAACGACGTATTTGACAACATTACAGGCTTCAACTTCTCGGCAGTGCGTTTCCGCGCCCGCGGTTACAGCTCCGAAAGCCAGGATATCTATCTTGCCGGGGTGCGCCTTAACGATGCAATCACAGGTTATACCCCTTACTCCCTCTGGAGCGGCCTCAATGAAGCCATGAGGGACAAGGAGACGGTGCCCGGGGCCGATATGTCGCGCTATGGCTTGGGTGCTTACAATGGTATTACCAACATATTCGGCACGGCATCCCACGTTAGGAAGGGCCTCAGAACCGGCATTCTGACCAACAGCGCCCTCTATCGTCTGCGCGTAAGTGCGTCATATTCCACCGGCATGATGGACAACGGCTGGGCTTTCGCAGCCAACGTCAGCGCCCGTCTTGGTGGCAACCACTGGATTGACGGTATCTACTATCGCTCTTTCGCCTACTACTTCGCCGCTGACAAGAAACTGAACAACGAACATTTGCTTTCACTCGTTTTCTTCGGCGCTCCCGGTGAGAGGGGAGTCCAGAACTCTTCGACACAGGAAGTGTACGACCTTGTGGGAAACAATATGTACAATTCCAACTGGGGTTACCAGGGTGGAAAGGTGCGCAATGCCCGCGTGAGGAAAACGCATGAGCCCGTAGCCATCTTAAAGCACGACTGGACTCCTTCGGACCGCTTCGAAATGTCCACTACTATCCTTGCCCGCTTCGGCAACAACGGCTATACCGCCCTTGACTGGTACGATGCCCAGGATCCCCGCCCGGACTATTACCGCAATCTTCCCAGCTACTTCTGGGACAGCAATCCGGACATGAACCGCAACAACATGGTCAAGTATGCCTGGGCCACAGAGGTCTGGAGCCACTCTAAAGACTATCCTTCCATTACCCAGGTGGACTGGGATCACCTTTACAATGTGAACTACCTTCAGGAAGACGGTCGCAGCAAGTATATTCAGGAAAACCGCCACACGGACCAGAGGGATCTCAACCTTGCCATGAACTTCCGCACCAGGCCCCTGGATTTCCTCTCAGTAAACGCCGGCTTATTTGCCAGGCTCAACTATACTCACTATTACAAGACGGTCGAAGACCTCCTGGGCGGCCAGTTCTTCGTAAACGTGGATAATTTTGCCGAAAGAGACTTCGGCGCCCAAGAATGGAGACTTCAGAACGACCTGGACTATTATCTTGAAAACAAAAAGGCTGAGGCTGTTGGCGAAGGTGGCAAGTACGGCTACGACTATGCCGCACAGACCCGCAACGTTGGCGGCTGGTTTGACAGCCAGGTAACTTTCGGCAACTTCAGCGCTACCCTTGGTGCCCGTTTCAGCTACGACACTTATTGGAGGGTGGGTTACAACCGCAAGGGCCTCTTCCCCGGCCTTCAGGAAAACGGTGAACCCTTCAAGGACCTTGAAGGAAACGAAATCCCCGTAACTTATGAGCCGGACGGTACCGTTACCACATCCAAGGGAAAATCAACCTACAAACACTTCTATACATGGTCCGTCAAGGCAGGTGCAAGCTATGTCTTCGGCGGCAACATGAGAGTTTCCGGCCACGTGGGATATTATACCGATGCCCCGAGGTTCAACCAGGTGTTCCTGAGCCCCCGTACACGTAACTCCATCGTGGGCAACGTGACTCCGCAGAAGACCTTCTCGTCCGATATCAACTGGCAGTATAACGGCAACGGAATCAATGCCCGCGTAACCGCCTATTACACCACCATTAAGGACCAGTGCAAGGTGATGAGCGCGTTCGACGACCTCCAGAACACCTTCTCCAACTTCGCTATCACCGGTATCGACCAGCGTCACATGGGTATTGAACTTGGCTTCAAGGTTCCCACCTACTTTGTCCCCAACCTCAGCGTGCAGGGCGCCCTTTCGCTGGGTGAATACGTTTACACTTCGGTTCCTCTGCTCACCCAGACCGTGGATAACAGCGCCGACGTAATCTTGCGCGACGAACCCATCAGTTACTGGAAAGAGACCATCAATGCGGACGGCTCAAGCACCAAGCACTATGTGCCTTCGACGCCCCAGACGGCGATGAGCCTGGGACTCAGCTACAACTACAACTATTGGTACTTCGACTTCGACGTAGAGTTCTTCGACAGGGCATATCTGGACATGAGCCCTATATACCGCACGGACTATGCCGTTGCCGGGCATGACTACAACATCACTCCTGAAGAGGTGGAGTATATGACGTCGCAGGAGCGTTTCAAGCCCGCCTTCCTGATGAATGCATCAGTGGGCAAGTCATGGTATATCAAACGTAAGTACCAGCTGGGTTTCTCCCTTAGTGCAAAGAACCTGCTCAACAACAAGAACGTGAAGACAGGCGGTTATGAACAGACCCGTTTCGTGGACAACACCGTAGCCAAGGACCGCTACTACCGCTTCCCCTCCAAGTACTTCTACATGGCGGGATTCAACTACATGATCAACGTTTACTTCAGATTCTAAGCCCCATGAAAAAGTTTGTATTTACCCTCTTCGCGCTTTCCACGCTTATTTCGTGCGAGGCTTTCAAAGATGAATTCGGCAAGTTGCAAGACGAATGGTCTCCGGTATGGAACCCTGTTCCGGCAGATCCAGAAGCAGAGCATCTCTGGACCGAAACGGAGCTTTCTGAAGAAAAAGGTCTTCAGGAGATTACCACAATCGCCGATCTCAAGCGCATGTACAAAAACGTCCCTACCGAGATACTGGAAAACGTATGGATCAAGGGACAGGTGATTTCTGACGACCGAACCGGCAATGTGTACCGTGAGATGTATATCCAGGACGAGACCGGCGGTATAGACCTGAAGATCGGCCGCTCGTCCCTTTACAGCGATTACAGGCTTGGCCAGTGGATTTATGTGTACTGCAACGGCCTCACCGTAGGAGCTTACAGCGGTATGCCTCAGCTGGGCCTGGAGGCCGACAAGACCTCCACCAATGAGTACGAGACTTCCTATATAGACCTGATTCCCTTCATTAAAGAGCACATTTTCAAGGGGAAATTCGATGCTCCTGTCCGCCCCCGCCAGATCAGCGAAGACGAACTTAAAGCATCGCTCAGCGCCGGCTTCAATGGCGAACTGTGGGGACAGTATGTAACACTTCCCGGTCTTACATACGGCAATCAGGTTTTCTGCCTCCTGTATCCCAACAGCAATCTTCCCCACTCCAGCGCCGAGCCCTGGAACAGGATTTTCCTTTCTGACCAGACCTGGGGAATTGATACCTGGGCATGCTCCAAGCCGGGCTTCCTTCAGTATCTGGAAAGCGGTGCCTGGGACCAGGCCGAAGTGGGCAGCGGTGCAAGCCGCTACGGCGCAGGCTCTATTCTAAAGACCCCCAAGGAACTTGGCGTAGGCGACAATTTCAGCTCAACCGAGGCGGCGATGTCTTATAAGGATATTATGAAACAGCATGCAACCGCATCTCACGTTTCGCACTATTTCAAGTTCGGCGGAACAGACGTCCAGGTCCGCACCAGCGGTTATGCCAAATTCGCCGATGAAAAGATCTCCGAGACCGTTCCCTCAAGCGGAACCGTATCAATTACCGGCATAATTACTACCTATAATGGCGCGGCCCAGTTAACTCTGATAGACGTGCCCGCAAATTGTGTCAAAAAATGAGAAGATTCATAATAGCATTATCAGCTTTAGCCATGCTCACTGCATGTAACAACTGCCAGCCCCGTAACATTTTCGACCAGGAGTGGCACACCGCCTATGGAACCGCCCCCTTCTCGGATATTACCACCCCCCAGTATTTGCCCGCTTTCGAGATGGGCATCAACGAGCAGAAGAGGAACATCGCGCACATCATCTACAACTCCGAGGCTCCTACCTTCGAGAACACTATCCTGGCCATGGAGAATTCCAGCCCCCTGCTGGACAAGGTCGAGGGCGTGTTTTTCAACCTGGCCGAAAGCGACTCCACCCCGGAGATGCAGGCGATAGAGGAGGAGGTGCTGCCTAAGCTTACGGATGCTTCCAACGAGATAATGATGAACGAAGACCTCTTTGCCCGCGTAAAGGCCGTATATGAGAATATGGACGGCCTCACCCGTGAGCAGCAGATGGTCACGAAGAAAATCTACCAGGCTTTCGAGCGCAACGGAGTCGGTCTTTCGGCCGAAGACAAACAGCGCTTTGCCGAAATATCTACCCGCCTTTCCACCCTTTCCCAGAAGTTCGGCCAGAACTTACTTGCCGAGAATAATGCCTTCAAGGAGGCCACCGGCATCACCGTGAGCGAGTATTACGATTTCATGGCGACATGTCCGGACCGCGCCAAGCGTGAGGAAGTGTTCAAGGCTTATTCGTCACGTGGCAACAACGGCGGCGAGCACGATAACAACGCCATCGTCCTGGAAATCCTGAAGCTCCGTGCCCAGATGGCCCAGTTGCTGGGTTATCCCTCGTTTGCGGCCTACCAGCTGTCGGACAAGATGGCCGGAAACCCGGAGACGGTTGACAACTTCCTCCAGCCCATCATGGACGCCTGCATGCGCAGCGCAAAGGCCCAGAAGAAGGAAATGGAGGCGATGGCCGGTCACAAGATCGAAGCCTGGGACTGGATGTACTACGCCGAGCAGCTGCGCGCTAAGAAGTATGCGCTGGACGAGAACCTCACCAAGCCTTACTTCCAGGCCGACAGCGTCCTTAAAGGCGTATTTACTGCAGCCGAGAAGATTTACGGTATAAAGATAGAGGAAGCGCCCGAGGTTGAGGTGTATAACGAAAACGCTGCAGCTTACAAGCTCACAGACGCCGACGGCAGCCTTATCGGTATTTTCTATAAGGATTACTACGTGCGTCCCACCAAGCGCGGCGGCGCCTGGATGAACAACTTCCGCGAGCAGTCAACGGGGGTGCGCCCCATCATCGTGAACGTGTGCAACTTCCCGGCTCCCGGTGAGGATCCTACCGCCGCCCAGCCCAGCCTGCTCACCATCGACAATGTGACCACGGCCTTCCATGAGTTCGGTCATGCACTGCACGGCTTCCTTTCGCAGTGCAATTACAAGACGGTTTCCGGCACCAACGTGGCCCGCGACTTCGTGGAAATGTTCTCCCAGTTCAACGAGAACTTCGCCTTCGTGCCGGAGATTATGGCCGATTATGCCAACAACTGCTACACCGGAGAACCCATTCCTGCGGAACTCGTTGATAAGATTCGCAAGTCCCTCACCTTTAACCAGGGCTTTGCCGCTGGTGAAACCTGCGCTGCATCCATCCTGGACATGAAGTGGCACGAGCTTTCGGCCGATGAACTTGCAGCCTTCAAGGGCCCGGACGACATTCGCGCCTTCGAGGACAAGGTCTGCGCCGAGATGGGCCTTATCGACGAGATCATCCCTCGCTACCGCACATCCTACTTCAATCATATCTTCAACAGCGGCTACAGCGCCGGCTACTACAGCTATCTTTGGAGCGAAGTGCTTGCCGTGGATGCGTGGGAGAAGTTCAAGGAGGACGGCATTTTCAACAAGGCCACTGCGGATTCCTTCCGCAAGACCTTCCTTGAAAGAGGCGGTTCCGAGGAGCCCATGGTCCTCTACAAACAGTTCAGAGGAGCCGAACCCGACCCCTCTGCGCTCATGCGCGCACGCGGACTGGAGTAATCTCCTACCTGATATACGAAGTCAGAACCTTCATGCTGCCGTCGGGGACCAGACAAAGGTCGTCGGCGGCAGCCGGTATAAGGACTGTCTCGCCCTGACGGATTTCCGTTTCCACACCGTCCACTTCCAGGCAGCCTTCGCCTTCCAGGCACATCACAACCACGAAGGAGTCGATTTCCGAAAGGTCGCGGGCGAAGGGGAGGGTAAGGTCGTATACGCTGGTGGTGAAGTAGGGGCAGCTTACAAGCTCCACCTCTTCGTTCTCGGCGGGAATGTACTGCGTGCGGTAGTCGGGGTAGACTTTATAGTCGATGGCGTCTTTCGCGAGTTCGGTGTGCACCTCGCGCGGTTTGCCGTCCAGGCCCAGGCGGCCGTAGTCCCAGATGCGGTAGGTGATGTTGGATGTCTGCTGGATTTCGGCAATGAAGCAGCCGCCGCAGATGGCGTGGATCCGGCCTGCAGGGAGGAAGAATACGTCCCCGGGATGAACCTCGTGGCGGGCCAGGACGTCGGTGATGGTACCGTCTTCGACCATGCGGGCGTACTCGTCAGGGGTGATGCTCTTGGTAAGGCCTGCAAGGAGATGGGCGCCGGGTTCGGCTGCAACGACGTACCACATTTCGGTCTTTCCCTTTGAGCCGTTGTGGCGCTTGGCGGCAAGTTCGTCATTCGGGTGTACCTGGATGCTCAGGTCCGACAAAGCGTCGATGAACTTTATAAGAAGCGGAAATTCGTCTCCGGTGTTGTCGTACACGTGTTTCCCCACAAGTTCCTCCTTGTATTCCTTTACAAGCTCCGTAATGGTGCGGCCCTTCAGGGGGCCTTCGGAAACCACGCTTTCGTTCCCTGCAACTCCGGAAAGCTCCCAGCTTTCGCCTATATGTTTCTGCTCGGTTTCAATGCCCTTGTACGGGGCGATCTTCTCTCCGCCCCACACTATCGTCTTCAGGATAGGTTCAAATTTCAGTACTTGCATGATTATTTTGCCAATAAATATTTAATTGTTCCGCCGGCGATGATGTCTTTATAGTCGATATAAGGCTTGTCGTAGGGCTCCCCATTAAGAATTACAGCCGAAATGTAGCCGTCCAGGGGGCCTTCGGCAGTGATGGTGAGGGCGCCGCCGGGGACGGTGACGTCCATCCTGCGGAAAAGCGGCAGGCCGAACCAGAAGCGGGTGCTGGCTGGCTCCACCTGGTAGAAGCCCATGGCGGAAAGCACGTACCAGGCGCTCATCTGGCCTACATCCTCGTTGCCGGCAAGGCCTTCTGCGTCGTTGAAGTACATCTCGTCATAGACCTGGCGGATGCGTGCGGCGGCCTTCCTGGGCTCTCCAAGCATGGAATAGAGGTAAATGGTATGGTGTCCGGGCTCGTTGCCGTGGGCATACTGGCCGATCAGGCCGGAGATGTCCGGGCTGGCGTTTTCGCCCTCGATGTGGTCAGGAGCTTCGAAGAGGCCGTCAAGCTTTGCTATTGTGGCTTCGCGCGAGCCGAAAAGATTCACAAGACCATCAACGTCCTGCGGAACCAGCCAGATATACTGCCAGCCGGTGCCTTCGGTGTAGTCGGAAGTCTCGTGGCGGGAGTAAATGGGGTCGAAGGGCTCGGTGAAGCTGCCGTCCGTCTTGCGGCCGCGCATGAACTGGAGTTCGGGATCCCAGAAATGGCGGTAGGAGTGGCTCTGTTCGCGGTATTTGGCCTCTATGTCGGGATAGCCAAGGTATGCGGCAGCGTTAGCCAGGGCGCCGTCGGCTATGGCGTATTCCATGTCGTTGGCCACGCTTTCGCGCATAAGGTCGGCCGGGATGAAGCCATACTTTCGGCGAAGGTCAAGGCCGCGGTCATCGCGGAGGTCGGTGTCCACCATGGCTTTGATCAGTTCATCGGCCGGGATGCCTGCGTCGAAGCCTTTCACGATAAAGTCGGCGAAAGCGACGGTGCCGGGGTTGCCCACCATGCAGTCGGTCTCGTTGCCCATCAGGTGCCAGACGGGAAGGTCTCCCTGCTCCTTGTAGATATGGTAGAAGGTCGAAGTGAAGTCGTTAATGCGGTCCGTATGGAGAATTGTGGCCAGCGGCATGGCGGCGCGGTATGTGTCCCAGAGGCTCCATGTCGTGTAGTTCTGGAAATCTCCCTGACGCACGGTGTCGTCCGAGCCGCGGTACTGGCCGTCGACGTCGTTGAAAACGGACGGGGCCACCATCGTGTGGTAAAGGGCAGTATAGAAGGTGGCCTTTTCATCGGCTGAAGGAGTCTTGACCTTTATCTTGGAAAGCTGCTTGTTCCAGGCTTCGTGGGCTGCGGCCATGGTTGCGTAGAAGTCCCAGCCGGGCAGTTCGGCCTTCATGTCCGCGCGGGCGCCTTCCACCGAAACGGGGGAGAGGGCAACCTTAACCAGTACCTGTTCTCCGGCGTCAGTGTGACCAAGGTCATAATAGCCGTAGAGGGCTTTGCGGGCCACGCCGCGCTCGGATTCGTTGCGAGGGTTTTCTGCCAGATAGAAGCCTTTGGAGGGGCGGGAGAATTCGGCCCAAAAGAAGATTTTCTGGTTCTTGGCCCAGCCTGTGGAGTAGCGATATCCGCCCACTGCCTTGATGCGGCCTTCGGGGTCCTTAACTACTTCGAAGCCGGAGTCGGTTACATCGTCCCAACAGCCGCCGTTCTCAAGGTCGATTACAATGTTTGCATGCTCCGATGCAGGGAAGGTGTAGCGATGGAAACCGACCCTTTCCGTTGCCGTGAGTTCTACCTTTATGTCGTAACGTTCCAGCTCCACTTTGTAGTAGCCGGGTTTGCACACCTGCGTACTTCTTCTGGCATAGCTCCATGCGCCGCTGCCGGGGTTGTTCTCAGTGCCTCTCTGAGGTGCATTCGGGCCGATGGCGGGCATGAGCGTAACGTCGAACAGATCACCTATTCCGGTGCCGCTAAGGTGCGTATGGCTGAAGCCAATAACGGTGGAATCGCTGTCATGATAGCCGGAGCACCAGTCCCACTCCTGCGGAATGCTGGTGGGACCAAGCTGCACAAAGCCAAAGGGCACGTTCGCCCCCACGAACACATGCCCGTGTCCGCCGGTACCTATCATGGGATTAACGTAGGAGGTGAAATCCTCCTGAGGCTTCTCTTGACTGCACGCCACGGCCGAGAATACTGCCGCCGCTGCCAGAATAATGGTTTTTAGTTTCATAGTCTAGAAAGTAAGAGCAACGCCGATACCGCAAGGAGTGGAGCCAAGGGACAGAAATGCGGCCCTGCCGTTGTAGTCCGATGTAACTTCGGCTATTTTCTTGTTGCCGATGATGAGCATGGGCACCGATGCCAGCATGCACACTGCGCCAGCGCCGAGAAGGGAATATCCGACAATATCGGCAGTGTTGTCCCTGTTTTCGCTGACTTGTGTCAGATTCTTTGTAATCAGAGCTTTGGTACCTAAAAGCAGGCCGCCGCAGACGGTAGCCGCGCCGCCGGAAATCAGCAGCACCGTACCGGCGCTTTTAAGCCCCATTCCGCTGCGGAGGTTCTTGTAAGCATCGTTGCCCAGCAGTGCCCTGGCGTATCCTTTGGGAATTTCTACGCGATCGCCATACAGGATGCCATTTTGCACAAAGATGGAGGAAGGAATGGTGAAATCATCAGAAAAAGTACGGACGCTTCCGTCCTGAAATGTTATGTATGCCACTTCAGCGGTATCCAGATGCATCTGTTCACCGGCATGTGCGGCATCATTATAAACTACCGCACCACCTCCAATTCTAAGCACGGAGCAGTTGATAATGTTTCCGTCAAAAGTGTGTATCCTGTCCTGGGCCGATGCAAAAAATGACAGCATCCCCAGTGCAAAAACCAGTGCTAATATCCTTTTCATTTCGATAGAGTTGTTTAGGAGAACAAAGTTACAAACTATTTCCACAAAGGCAAAGCCGGGCGACATGGTTTTCTTTCCCTTCATCGTCATGTCTGTCGGGCCCTGAGCCTGTCGAAGGGTGACCGGGCATCTTCTGCCGGCTCGGTCACGTTTTCGGGCCTTTTCAAGACCGAAGCTGCCTGCGACCGTGTCAGGTCTGCGAAATAATGTCGCAGGTCTGTATGTATTCTGGACGAGGTCTGCAGCGTTTTTGGACGCGGTCCGAAAACAGGTGCTGGACCAGGTCCACGACATGTGCCTTACAAGCCCCTCTATTGCCGAAGTGCTGGACCTGGTCCAAGGGTTAAAATTGGACCAAGTCCAAAAATACATGAGACCGCGTCCATTCATGCGCTGGACCTGGTCCAACATATACGGGGCTTTTTCAGCGACCTCGAATGAGGCCATGAAGCGTGCTTTAGTCCAGGACGCAGGGATATATGGTAACTGAGAGGCCGAGATTCCGTCGGCCTGCGGCCGCCACTATCTCGTGTGGCTCCTTAATAGGGACCAAACCAACAATTCACAGCCGACGGTCCTGAATGGAGCGAAGCGACTAAGCCCTCCCCCCATAAATAAAATAAAAAACGGACTTGCGAAGCAGGGGTTGTGCGATAGAGCAAGTTCGCAGAGGGCTTGGGAGGGGGTAACGTGAGTCGCAAGTCTCTCTACGCAAAAAGCAGCCGGTTAAGGCTGCTTTTTTGCGGAGAGACCGAGATTCGAACTCGGGATACCCTTTTGGAGTATACACGCTTTCCAGGCGTGCCTCTTAAGCCACTCGAGCATCTCTCCAGGGTTTGCTTCCCGAAAACGGGACTGCAAAGATAGGGAAATTTTCTGAAAGCGGAAAAATTTTTTCAAAAAAAGGCCTTTGTCCAGAAAACCCGGGCAAAGGCCTTATACATTTTAGATATTGAAACCAATTCCGATGTTCAGGGTGTTTCCAAGGGCGGGGGAGGCGGTGAGGTAGCTCACGTCCAGGCGGAAGCCTTTGAACTTAGCTCCAAGGCCAAGTGCCCCGTGCGAGGGAATAACGCAGGCTGCACTTGCATAACGGTATCCGGCGCGAACGTACACGATGTCCACGATGCAGTATTCTGCACCGATGGCGGCTGCGAAGTTCTTGGAGAAGTAGTATTCGGCTTCGGCATCAATCTTAAGGCCGTGAATGGGCTTGAATTCGGCACCGAGTACGGCGTGGGCAGGCTGGGCGAACTTTTCACGTGTGACGGCGGTGATGCTGTTGCCAAGCGTGGATACACCTGCTGCAAGCTGGAACAAATCCGAAGGCTTGAACATGAGCATGAGGTCTGCGTTGAAGCCATTGTATGCCAGGCCTTCTCCAAGCCTCTGGTTCACATATCGGCCATTGATGCCGAGTGAGAATTTTTCTCCAAGGCCGACGCCGAAGCCAAGGGCCACTACCATATCAGTGGGACGGAAAGTGCCGGAAACTTCGCCGTCGCTGTTCACGACGTCGTAGGGATTGCCGCTTTGGCTGGTAAAGCCAAGAGACAGGCCGATACGGTCCGAGAACTTGTATGCAACGCCCACGTTTATATTGGACGATTTAGCGGTGGACGGGGCCCAAAGCTGATAACCGATGCCTGCGTCCAGACTTCCCTGGAAGAAGGGCAGTACCGCTGCATTGCGGAAGGCCGACCATGAGGCCTGGTCCGAAGAAGCTACGGAAGCTCCGGCCATTCCGGAAAGGGCTGGATCGCGGTCTATGCGGGTGAACGGTAATGCGTCCTGGCCCTGTGCAAGGGCGCTGATGGAGAACGAAAATGCCAGTGCGGCTATGATTAATGTTCTTTTCATTGGAACTATTTCTTTACTACGGTTTGGTTATACTTCTTGCCGGCGTATGTGAAGGTTACGCCGTATCGGCCGGGGGCGCACTTTACCATATTGATGCTTGCGGGATTGAAAGCGCTCATGGTCTGGGTCCCTTTGTATACAAGCGTTCCTGTGGCGTTGTACAGAGATATTTCACATTCCTCTTCGGTGAGACCGGTAGAGATATAGAGCATGTCTTCCACGGGGGTAGGGTAGAGGGAGACTTCGACGCCGGCCTGGCGGATCATAATCGAGAAGGACAGCTGTGCCGACTCCTTCTTGGCGTCTGTAGCCACAATCGTAATCGTGCCTACGCCGTAGCGCAGAGCGGTTACTATGATCTCATCGCCATTGGATATTATGGCGTGCAGTACGCTCGGATTGTTCACAGATATATTATACGAAAGAGGTTCACCGTCTTCGTCATAGAACAGATCGCCGGACTTGAAGGTGAAGCTTCCGCCAGGAGTATCGAGCACTTTGTTCTCGGGCTGGCTAATAACCTTGGGCTTGTTGTTGGGAAGGAGGGTGAAGCTCACATCAAGGCTTGCTTCAAGGCCGTATGCGTCCTTCACTGAAACCTTTCCGTTAAAGGTTCCGGCATCTTCGTCGGGGCCGGTCACGTAGATTTCATAAGCACCGGTGTAGGGGCTTACGCGAAGGATATCTGCCTTGCCGCCGGCCTTATAGGTCACTGTAAGGTCGTGTCCGTCGGGATCTTCGATACTCAGGGGAATGGAGAACACTTCATAGTTCTTCCGGACGAAGGGGCCTTCCTCGGCCAGGGCGGCGGTGGGGGCATGGTTGATGTCCGTAACCACCGACTTGACTGGCGCCGGAGTGGCGTATGTGCGGCTGTAGGAATAAGGAACTACGGTGACGTAGTAGTTCTGTTCGAAATCCAGGAGCCTGATGGTGCCGGTGGCAGTTGCGCCTACTTCCAGGGTACTGGTAAGGACGCTGGCGCTCTGGACGTCGCTGTTCGGGTGGGAAGGATCCAGATTGGCGATGGAGGCACGGTTCTTTGATGCGAACAGCATCACTGCATAGTTGGCTTTACCTTCGCTGTCTTCGGGAACGCTGAAGCTGAAGTTGATGTTATTGGACTGGGCTGATACCTCGTAGTCGGTAATTACGCCGGGCTCTCCGGAGTCGCCGTAAAGGATTGCGGCATAGGCGTCTACAAGCGGGCCGATATTACGCTCACCGCTCTGGATGATGTTGGGGTTGGCGCTGTTCACAAGCTTGGTCCAGAGCATGTCAGCGGTGAAGCCGGAGCCGCCGCACTGCGAAACTACCAGCGCAGCTACACCGGATACGTGAGGGCAGGCCATCGAAGTGCCGTTGGATGCGCCGTAGCTGTTCTCGGGCAGGGTGCTGTAAATCTGGGTTCCAGGGGCGCAGATGTCCACCCAGTCGCCGTAGTTGGAGAAGTCGGAACGGCGGGCATTGCGGTCCGTTGCGCCGACAGCCAGGATTTTTTCGTAATTGGCAGGTGCTCCGTAGGCGATATTGTCGTTGCCGGCAGCAAAGATTACGATACCGCCCTGCATGGGGGAGTCGGCCTTCTGCTTGCCGCTGGCATCGCATCCTGCATAGCGGATGAAGTAATCCACGGCGGCTTTTTCAGTGGCGCCTATCTTAAGACTCTTGGCGCGCTCAAGCTCATCGGCCGATATGCGTCCGTCGTTGTTGATGTCCACTATATACCCCCAGCTGTTCTGGGAAATTACCGCACCATGATTGGCGCCCCAACGGATTGCGTCGGCCGCGGAGCCGTCACGGTTCTTGCCGAAGAACTGGCAGGACATGATCCTTACGCCCTTGTGTCCTTTGGCAGCGTCTCCGCCGGCGATACCGCAAACGCCAAGCTTGTTGTTGTTTACGGCGGCGATGGTACCGGCTACGTGCGTTCCGTGGGACATGGGGTCAATCACATAACTTCCGGTGGAGAAGTTTTTGCTGCCGTCAGGGCCTCCTGGGATGCAGTTTGCGGCCAGATCCTCATGTGCGAGGTCCACGCCCTCGTCAACAACGCTCACGATGACGTCCGGATTGCCGGTGGTATATTCCTCCCACACGGGGAAGACGTTAACGTCGGCACCTTTGACCGTGGTATTGTTGTAGTGCCACTGCTGGCGCAGCATAGGGTCGTTGAAGTCCTGTATCGCAATCTGGTTCTGGGGTTCGGCCAGTACTATGCCGGGCAGGGAGGCCAGGTCGGCGGAAGCCTTAGTCAGGGGTGCGGCCTGGACATCATACCTTACATAATAGAAATTGCGCAGGCCGAAAGCCCTTTCGCGTGCACGGAACTCCTCGGGGCATTCGTCCTCCGGAAAGACAGGGGAAATCTCTTCGATACCCAGCTCTTCCAGGAGTTCGTTAAGCCCTTCCGACTTGGTTTGCATGCGTCCGGCGGCCAGATCTTCCTCGATCAGGGCCAGCATGTCGTCGTCGAACTGGACCACCATGAGTCCGGGAACCTGCCCTGCCTCTTCTGGAAGCGCCTGCTGTCCGGCGGGCTGTACTGGAGTGTTCGCGTTTTCTTCACTGATGCGTGAGCAGCCGATAATAGCTACAGAGCTCAGGAGCAATAATACGGTTTTTCTCATTTTGTATCAGGGGTATTCTTCTGGTCAAAGATGAATTCCGCAACCTTGGAGAGGGATTCAACCTTGTTCCACTTGATTTTGTTTGCCTTGAAAAATGCTTTTGCATCGTCGGGGTTCACTCCGGGGCAGTTGCTTACGCTTCGCTTGTCGGCGTTAATCCTTACGCCTTTCACCAGCAGGAACAGCTCCTTCTTGACAGGAAGAAGGGTGCCGCTGTTCCGGAGTTCATAAGCATTGGTGTAGCTCTTGCCTGAAAGGCCTATTTCGCCCCAACTTCCGAGTCCGCCGCCCATGAGGTCCAGGGAGGTTTTCTGGTGGGATGCCGTGGCCGACGATATGCCGTAGCCTATGTCGGCCTTGTTAAGCTGGTCCATGTCTATGGAGCTGAGCTCCACCACGGCGCCTTTTTCGCTTTCCCACAGGATTTTATGCATCCTGGTGCCGATGTTCACGTACACCTGGTCCCCGATACGTACGGTGAAAACCTTCTGCATGTCGCACCGCATGAGTTTTTCGCCCTCGACGTAATGAAGGGAAGCGTCCACCAGGCAGATGTTCACGGAAACGTTTTCCATGAGGGCTCCAGCGGTGGTCCGGATGGTGCCGTCCTGAAACTCGGCGTATTCGTAGGGCCATGAGTCCATAGGCTCGTAGCCTTTTTGTGCGAAGGCGCCGAGGGAAAGCACCGCCAGGGATAAACTCAGAATCGCTTTTTTCATCTTTTTTCAACTTGTCAACAGCCCGCCACCCATAGTGGAAGGCAGGCTGTCGCGATCATTATCGGCTCATCGAGAAGCTGTTGGGCATAACCACGTCGTACGCACCTATTCCCTCGTCGTCTATGTAGCATATGGCATAGCCCCATCCGTCGTCAATGAGGAACGATCCGTCTTCCTGCAGGGTGAAGATCAGGTCTCCTCCGGAGGTGTATACGTATTGTCCGTCGTAGCCAAACAGCATGAGGATATTACCATCAGAATCCGGAGTCTTCATCTCCTTGCCGAAAGGAATGGCGAACTGACGTGAGCCTTCTTCTCCGGTCACAGTGACCACATAGGTGTAGTCGTAGGAATTGTCGGGGTTGTCGGGATCTATGTAATATCCGTCCGTGAAATGGGGGCCTATGCCGTTGATACGAACTTTCTCGAGGTCGCCTGCTACTGGCATAAGTGTCATTGTCCAGGCTACGTTGCTGCTGCCGTTATTTGCGGTGGCGTTCCATTCGCCGATGATGTCCACCAGCGGGTGGTCGGCGTCATTGATGGTGGCGGTGGCCTTGCGCACCGAGCCAAGGTCGATTCCGCCGGTGGCGCTGGTGAGGCTTATCTGGAAGTCCTTGGTGCCGGGTTCGGTGTATTCACCCACGTTGCCGCGCGCGATGCCAAGCGTAATGTACTTCACAATGTCGTCCTCGCCGAAAGCCAGAACGCCGGTGGCAGGTTCCACGATTGTGAAATCGGCGCCGTTCTTGGCCGTACCGTCGGTGGTCTGGACGGTAACGCTGAAATTACCGTGGTTTCCAAGTACCCGGACGGGGACCTGGAAAGTGCCTGCGTCTTCGCGGATGCTCAGGCCGCCCAGGAAGTCCAGGGTGACGAATGCGCCTTCTCCGCTGACGAACACGTCACCTCCCCTGTAGGGGTCTGTGCGGTCGCAGGACGAAAGAACTACTGCGCATGCGGTAAGAATCAGAGGTATATACTTTGTTTTCATACGTCTTTCCTGTTTTTATTAGTTCACGGAGAGGGCATATCCTTCATTCTGCTGGAGCGAAGGGGTGATTTTCAGCTCGTAGTTCGGAATGGGGAAGGTAAGGAGGTACATGTCCTTGTTCTTGTCGAAAGCTCGGTCGGCCAGGTTGTTCTTTCCGGCCTCCACCATCTCGTTCGCTACGGCTGCAGGCTGGGCATAGCGTACGGAGAATCCGTCTCCCCAGCGCTTGAGGCACAGGCCTCTCATGCCTTCGCCGACTGTCTCTTTGAACCATTCGGCCTTAATGTTGTCCATTTCGCCGGTGGTCTGGCTGGCGCCGCGTGCTTTCTGCAGGGCGTTCAGGTATTTGCGGGCATTCTCGGTTTCGCCTGCCTGGGCATAGCCTTCAGCTGCGATAAGGTACATTTCGCCGATGCGGAAGGGCTTGATTGCGTTATGTCCCTGGGGATAATCGGTGCTTTCGTAGGCGGGATTGCCCAGGAACTTGGTGAAGATGCGGATGCCGTCGTCGTTCACGGTTACGCCGCCCAGCTGCAGGGGATAGGAGTCGGGACCAACCTTGGTGAACCAGTTGGCAAGCCTCTTGTCGTTGGACTCATAAGCGTCCACAAGCTTTCCGGAGGGCAGGTAGTAGGGCGTCCAGTACAGATCACCGTCCGACTTAAACAGGGAAGTGTAGTACCCCATGCTGTTGCCGGGCTCCTGCTGGCTGGCGTACATCTGCATGATGGGTTCGTCGCCGGCGTCGTCGGTGTACTCGGCGCTGAATGCCGTATTGGTGGAAGCGAGGGTGTATGTCCCGCTGTCAACCAGGGCTGCCGCAATATCTGCGGCCTTTTTGTACTCTCCGGTATAAAGCAGATAACGGGCTTTCAGAGCGTTCACTGCGTCTATAGTAGGACGTTCGTTGCGAACTGCACCCTTTATGTCGGCCAGGAAGACGGCTGCGGAGTCAAGGTCCTTGCCGATCTGCGCGTAGACTTCCTTGTTGGTGGCGCGCTCGACCTTGACGTTGTTGCTCCAGACAGTCACAAGCGGCACGCTGAGGTCCGAGGCTGCGGAGCTGGAATCGTAAGCCTTGCCGAAGTGGCTGGCCAGATACAGGTAGCTGTAGGCACGGAAGAGGAAGGCCTCGCCTTTGAAGTGGGCTGCGGCGGCGGATTCGCGGAGCTCCCTGTTGGGAATTGCGTTGGCCGAAGAAATGGCGATATTGTAGTTCTTGATGGCAGTGTAGTATCCTGCCCATGCAGTCTCTATGTCTTCGTTGGAGGCGTTGTAGTCCTCGTCGGTCCTGTGCACGGGGCCGAAGTTGTTGCCGTAGCTCTTGGCGGCGTTGAAGCCGTCGCACATCAGGTCGTCCACATAGAAATATGTGCTCTGGATGCGGCTGCGGAAAACGGCCATTATGCCAAGCTCGAAGCTGCTGAGGTCCGATGAGGTAAGGATTGCAGGCTCGCCTTCTTCATAGACAATCTGGTTGATGGGGTACTTGTCCAGGTTGCAGGATGCGAGTACCATTGCCGAAGCAGCCAGTGTAAGGATATATTTAATTGTCTGTTTCATATCTGTACCGGATTAGAAGGTGATTTCAATGCCGCCCAGGAACTGCTTGGTGTTACCGGGCAGACCGAGTACGAGGTTGGAGTCCACTTCGGGGTCCGCGCCCATGTAGTTGGTGACGGTGAAGAGGTTACGTCCGGTGAAGGTAATCTTCAGGTTCTGAACCACGCCATTGGTCCATCCCAGCCATTTTTCGGGGAGGGAATAGCCGATGAGGAGGGTCTTCAGACGCAGGAATGAAGCTTTTTCGATAAGGTGTGTATCGAACTGCATGGAAGCGCCGCTGGACCAGTCCGGATATGTGGCGTACTTGTTGGTGGGGGTCCAGAAGTCGGACACGGCCTTGGAAGTGTTGTAGCCGGGGAACTGGTTGGGGTTGTTGTAGAAATAGGCGTCGTTGTTGATCAGGTACTTGCCGATAACGTAGGCGAAGTCCATCTGCATGGACAGGCCCCTCCATGCGCCGGCGATACCGAAGCCGCCGTTGATGGGGGCGTTGCGGAGGTAACCGGTGTTCTGGGTCAGGAGGTTCTCGTCGAATTCCTTGGTGGTCTTGTCCTTGCGGGTGACGGTCTTGTCGATTTTGCTCAGGTCGCCGGTTTCAAGATATTCCTCGTATCCGGTGGGCAGATACCACATCTGCTTACCGTCTTCGGGGTCCACGCCGGCCCAGATGGGATAGTAGAATCTTACGGGCTGGCCCACCACGTAGGTGATACCGGTGCCGTCGATTTCCCACTGGTCCAGGCCGTTGAACAGCTCGGTAATCATCTCCTTGTTGTAGTTGAAGGTTACGTTGCCCCTGAGGAAGTAGTCGCGGCCGCGGAGTATGTCCACGCCGAAGGTGAGGTCGATACCGGTGTTAACCAGTGAACCCACGTTGTCGCGCTGGGACGAGAAACCGCTTACATAACTCTGGGGAACGCTCATGAGCATGCTGGTGGTTCTTCTGTCGTAGAATTCAATATCAAAGTCCAGCATGTCGAACACGCGGCCGCTGAGGGTTGCGGTGAACAGTCCCTGCTGCTCCCAGGTGAGGGCGTAGTTGGACGGGGTGTAAAGGCCCAGGGACGGGCTGTCGGCGTAGGTGCCGATAGAAGCCAGGGTGGAGTAGGGCTCGTAGTTGCCGATGGATGCATTACCCTGGGTACCGTAGCTCACTTTCAGGTTGAGGTCATTCAGCCAGGAAACGGGCTTCAGGAATTCCTCACGCTTTGCTTTCCACATACCGCCGATTGCCCAGAAAGGAGCCCAGCGGTTGTTCTTACCGAAACGGGAAGATGCGTCGTAACGGAACGATGCATCAAGGATGTAGCGGTCCATCAGGGTGTAGTCGGCATGTGCGAGCCAGGACATGAACACGCTCTCGGACAGGGACTCACCGACTTCGTTCAGGTCGGCCTGGCCCTGGTCCAGGGTGAGCATGCGGTCGTCGGTCTGGTTCACGGCTGCAGCGTAGAAGGAACGGTAGTAGTTTGCAATGCCTTCCTGACCAACCAGAACGCTAAGCCTGTGGTCGCGGTTGATGTTGGCGGTGTACTCGATGGTGTTGGTGATGGTAGCAGCGTAGGCTGTTACGGTCTGCATGCTTCTGTAAGCCTGATAGGACGAATACAGGTTGTGCAGGGAAGGATTACGGAATGCGTCGTAGTCGATCACATATCCGTCGATACCGGCGCGGGACGAAATCTTGAGGTTCCTGATGGGCTCGATTTCGGCGAAGATGGAGCCGATGAGGCCGTAGCGCTGGTTTGTCCCGTGACCGTTCTGGAAGTAGTAATTCTGGTTGAAACAGCCGGCCCACATGGGGTACTCCCTTTCGAATTCCTTGCCGGTGACAGGGTCGATGGCAGGATACAGAGGGTTGAGCATCATTGACAGACCGCCCTGGAGGTAGTTGTTGCCGCCGGCGTTGGAACCGTCGCCCCAGTTGCTGTTGGCTGTGCGCACGTCGTAGGTGAAATTCACGTTCACACCAACCTTGAGCCAGTCCTTCGGGTGGCCCTGTACGTTGGAACGGACGGTATAGCGGTCGTATTCGTTGCCGATGGTGTTACCCCTCTGGTGGAACTGGCTCAGGGAGATATTATATGCTACCCTGCGTCCGCCGCCTTCGATTGAAAGGTCGTTCTGGTACTGGGGGTTGTTGAACTGCTGGAAGTAGTTTTCCCAACGGGTGTTGGCGGTGAAGCCGTGGTCCGTATAGGTTTTCTGGATATAATCGTAGGTATAGATACCGGCCCTTACCCAGAAGTCCTTGAGCTGGTCGCCGCTCATCATGTTGTCGTACATGGTGAAGTCCGCCAGGGTGGAGATACCGTACTGGCCGCGGTAGCTTACGGTAGCCTTTTCGTTGTATGCACCGGACTTGGTGGTCACGTAAACGACACCGTTTGCGGCACGGGAACCGTAAATGGAAGTTGCCGATGCATCCTTGAGCACGGAGATGGACTGGATGTCGTTGGGGTTCAGGGCCTGGATGGTGCGGCTGCTGGACGGGATACCGTCGATCACGTAAAGGGGTTCGGTGCTTGCGCCGCCGATGGTGCCTTTACCGTGCAGGGCCATGGAGACGTTGTTGTCGCCGGCTACACCACCGGTGGTGAGAACGGCCAGACCGGCCACCTGTCCCTGCAGCATGTCCAGGGCCGAGGATGAAGGTGCGGACTTGATGGACTCGGATTTCACCGTGGTGACCGAACCAACCAGATTGGACACCTTCTGTCCGGAACCGTAACCGATAACCACTGTCTCTTCAAGGAAGGTGTTGTCTTCTTCCAGGAGAACGTCGATTTTTGCACGGCCGTTCACATTTATCTCCTGATCTGCGTAACCCAGCATGGAAAATACCAGGGTGCCTTTGGAGGGAACGTTTATGGAGTAGCTTCCGGATACGTCCGTGGACGTTCCGTTGGTGGTTCCTTTAACTATGACGTAGGCTCCCACCACGGGGCCGTTCGCATCGCGGACGGTACCGCTCACCTTGATGTTCTGGGCAAAGGCCGAGAGGGCAGTAACCAGAAGCACCAATGCTGTTGTAAGAAGCTTGATTCTTTTCATGGTATTCAAATGATAAATGTTCTACTCTACGGTGAATTTCACCCTGCCGAACTGGAGGGTGGGATTGTAGGCACCGTCTATCAGTTCATCTTCCACGCCGAATGCGTACAGGACATAATCGCCTGAGCCGGGACTCTTCACGGTGAAGCTGCCGTCACCGGTCTGTGCCTTGCGGACGGGAGTCATATTGTCGCTCAGGAGCTCCTTGATGCTGCCGTATTCGTCGGCTTGGGCCTGGGTCATAAGCACGTAATCGTACGGGCCGTCGGCGCCGTTCACGGTGAACGTTAGCTTCTTGGATTTGATGCCGTCATAGGTTACGGTAATCTTGCCGGTCTGATAATCTCCGGCTGTGCGGAAAATGACTTCCGCGGGAGTTCCGTAGGTGCGTCCGTCCGGCGTGAGGCCGAAGAGGATGTAACGGTAGGGGGCATAGCCGCGGCGAAGTCCGGATACCTTGACCGGATCGGGAGTCCCGGTTTTCAGGATTCCCCAGCTGGCGGTGATGCTTTTCATTTCGGCGGAGATCATGGCCTCGGTCTTGGAGGTTACGTCGCTTGTGGCGAAACCGTAGAAGGGAGCGCCGTCATAACCGTCGGCCCACTCCTTGATAGTGGCTTCCGATTCACTTACGGAAACGACCTCCAGATGGAAGGCTGCTTCGCCCCAGCCGTGGCCGGGTTCATCTTCTTTCCCCCTGTATGTGCAGGCGGCTATTGCCAGTGCTCCCAGGGTTAAAATGGCAGCCTTGAAAATAAAGGATGTCTTCATGTTACACAACATTAATATAGATACTTAAATATAAGCAAAAACGGCTCGGCCTATAGGGCCGAACCGCAAAGATGCGAATTTCCTGTCAGAATTGCAACTAATCGGGTGATTTTCGCCACTTTATTCCGCCAAACAGCTGTCCATAAGCTTTTCAATCCCAGCTTTGTCCAGATTTTGGCCGATGAATACTATCTTCTGCATTCTGTCGCCGTAGACGGGGTCCCAGTCCCTTCTGAGGTTGCGGTCACGCTCCATCATTTCCTGAAGGTCTTCCTGTTCCATCGTGGCAAACCAGAGGCCGCAGTCCTTGACGCTCTTCTGCCGGCCTGCCTGCTCGAACAGGAAGCACTTGTCGGTGTCGTCGGAAAAATAGCACAGTCCCTTTGCCCGGATGATGTTCTTTGGCCATTTCGTTGCCACCATGTGGTCGAACTTGTTCATGTCAAGGGCAGGGCGGCGGCAGTACACGAAGGTGTCGATGCCGTATTCCAGGGCCTCACCTTCGGCCTTTTCCTCTTCGTCCTCGCCTTCGATGGCGGCAATCCATGCGGCGGAAGTGGCCACTTCGTCGAAGCGGAACATGCCGGTGTAGATCAGTTCGTCCAGGTCAACGTCCCCGTAGTTGCATTCCAGCACTTTCGCGCCGGGATTGATGCTCTTAACAATGCCTTTCAGTTTTCCGAGTTCGTCGGCCGAAATGTCAGCGGCCTTGTTAAGGATAACGATGTTGCAGAACTCGATCTGCTCAATAACCAGGCGTTCAAGGTCGTCCTCGCCGATGTCTTCTTTCTGCAGGGCGTCACCGCTGCCGAATTCGTCACGCATCCTTAAGGCGTCAACCACTGTCGCGATGCAGTCAACGTACGGAAGGCCGTCCTGGATGTACTGCGGGCCAAGCGCCGGCATGGTGCTGATGGTCTGGGCAATCGGAGCAGGTTCGCAGATGCCGCTGGCTTCGATTACGATGTAGTCGAACCTTCGGGCCGATACAAGCTCAGAAAGCTGGGCCACCAGGTCCATTTTAAGTGTGCAGCAGATGCAGCCGTTCTGGAGTGCTACCAGGCTGTCGTCCGTACCGCCCACTACGCCGCCTTTTTCTATGAGGTCCGCGTCTATGTTCACTTCGCCGATGTCATTGACGATTACGGCGAACTTGATGCCTTTTTTGTTTGCGAGAATGCGGTTCAGGAGGGTAGTCTTGCCGCTTCCGAGGTATCCGGTCAGGAGAAGGACCGGCACTTCCTGTCGTTGAAGAGTTATATTCATTGCTCAAGTTTCGCAGGTGATAATTGTTGCTAAATGATAAGTTTGGTGGAACCTGCGAAACTTTTCCCACCGCGCTTTTCTTTGTTAACGTTACCCCTTCCCTAAATCCCTTCCCTCGGGGGAGGGACTTTGTCGCCCTTTGGGCTCCGTTTTTTTCTTATGACGTTTTTCCTTACAAAGACGGTCCGTGCTTCTCAGCAGGGACCGTCCGTCATTCTAACCTAAAAAACTTAACCTATTAAAAAAACTATTCGGTCTTTTCTACTGCCAATTCCGTGCCAGACTTTTCTTTTTCGGTCCGTTTGTTCATTTGCTCGTTTGGCTTGATTGAAATGATGCGGATATCCCTGAGCGGCCTGTCAAGCCTGTCGGTTTTGGTGGCGGCGATTCTGTCAATCACGTTGAGGCCGGCGACGGTTTCGCCGAAGACCGTGTATTCGCCGTCAAGGTGCACGCAGGCGTCGGCGTTCTGGACCAGGTAAAACTGCGAACCGGACGATTCCTTGAAAGGATTCGCCAGGTCGCCGCGCCTTGCCGCTGCCAACGCGCCTTTCTTGTGGCGGTGCAGGGGAGCGCCTTCCGCGTCTCTCATTTCGGCGGGAATCGTATAGTCTGGACCGCCCTGGCCGTAGAGCTCCACTTTGGCTGTGTCTCTGGTAAATGGGTCTCCGCCTTGAATCATGAAGCCGTTGATTACGCGGTGGAAAAGGAGTCCGTCATAGTAGCCGGACATGGCCAGTTTTACGAAGTTGTCCCTGTGTCTGGGAGTATCCTTGTAAAGCTTTACACGTATGGTGCCCATGCTTGTGACTATATCGAAGACGGGCTCTTCCGGGAGGGCTTTGGCGCTCTTCGCTACGGCCGCGGTGTCTGCCGGGGCTACGGTCTCGATTTCCGGGGCGTCTTCTTCCGGGGCCGATTTGGCATTTTTGCCTTTGCAGGCCGTAAGCGCTGCGGCGGCCATAATGATGTATGCGAACTTTTTCATGGTGTCTGTCAAAATTTCTGCAAAAATAGCTATTTTTGCGTTACTATGGCAAATCCTCTGAAACAATTGGCCGGGGAGACCGCAATCTACGGTCTCAGCTCCATCCTGGCACGTGTGCTGAACTTCCTCTTCGTCCCCATTTATACCCGCATGCTCACGCAGGTGCAGTACGGCGTGGTTACGGAATTCATGGCCTATATCGCCATACTTCAGGTGGTTCTGGTGCTTGGCCTGGAAACCGGTTGTTTCCGCTTTGCCAATAAGGAAGGGGAGGATCCGCGCCGTGTATACAGCGGCGCTCTGATTACCGTCTTCGGCATAAACCTCGCCTTCCTTGCCGTGATGGTGGCTTTTTCGGAGCCCATTTCGGCAGCACTTGGCTATGTGGGCTACAGGAGCCTTATAATATATGTAGCGTCCATCCTTTTCTGCGACAGTATAACGGCCATTCTTTTTGCGAAACTGCGGCAGGAGCACAAAGCGGTGAAGTTTGCGGTGCTCAAGACCGTGAAGATACTCACCGAAACCGGAGCCAACCTGTTTCTGTTTTTTGTCTATCCTTCGCATCCATTCCTGGGCGGATTTATTCCTTCCACGCCGGATTTCACCTATCCCATCTTTGCAATATTCGTCAGCTGCGTGGTTTGCCTGCTGCTGTTCGTGCCGGACATACTGCATTTGAATATGGTATGGGATTCCGGAGTTGTTCGACGTATGCTCTTATATTCCCTGCCTCTGATGGTGGCCGCGCTCCCCGGCGTTGCCAACGACTTCCTTGACAGGGTGCTGTTCCGCTATTTCGACACCTCGTCCGAAGCCTGGCGCGCTTCCCTGGGCGTTTATCAGGCGGCCGTAAAGCTGGCGGTTATAATGAACCTGTTCATCCAGATGTTCCGATATGCGGCCGAACCGTTCTTCTTCCAGCGTGCCCGAGACAAAGGCTCCAAGGAGCTCTACGCTGTAGTGATGGAATACTTTACGGCGTTCTGTGCCCTGGTGTTCCTGGGAGTCGTGGGATATATCGACATAATATCGCTCTTCCTTGGGCGTGATTTCCGCGTGGGTATAGGCGTAGTGCCGGTGATGCTGTTAAGCTACATGCTCCTTGGCATGCTTTTCAACGTTTCCATGTGGTACAAGCTTTCCGGCAAAACCAACATGGCTATATGGATAACCCTTGCCGGGCTTATCGTTACCACTGTAGTCAATGTTGTATTCATGCCGCGCTTCTCGTACTGGGCATCGGCTTTCGGGCACCTTGCAAGCTATCTTGTGATGTTTGTTTTAAGCGCCTGGCTCGGGGCCAAATACTATCCCATCCCTTACAAGTGGGGCCGGCTCGGGCTCATCTTCCTCCTCATGGGCCTCGCCTACGCCTTCATCGCCCTTTCTTCCGGCACCTTCCCCTCGCTCTGTCCCGGCTTCTCCTTCTCCCAGGGCCCCGGCATCCACTGGGCCCAGCTCGGCCTTAACACCCTTGCCATCGCCCTCTTCGGTGCCTTGTCCTGGCTGCTGTTAAAACGCCGTCCCATCCCCCAGGCCTGACCAGCTCTTAGTCCTGACTGCGCGTCCTTCGCCGCTGCCTCGTCATGCCCGGCTCCTTCGTCATGCCCGGCCCCTTTCGTCATGCCCGGCCCTTCCGTCATACCCGGCCCTTCCGTCATACCCGGCCCTTCCGTCATACCCGGCCCCGACCGGGCATCTCCTGTCATACCGAGCGCAGCGAGCGTATCTCATCGGCCCCCAGGACACGCCATTTACACAAAAACCCCACTTTTTGCGTAAACGCCGTTTCCTCGGTCACGTTGTTTACACAAAAACGCCCGTTTTTGCGTAATTGCCGTTTCCTGTACACAGAAAAAAGTTTTATCTTTGCACAAACGAATAACCAAAAAGATGAAAAGAGCTATCCTTTACCTTGCAGCGGCCATTCTGGCCATTTCATGCGCAAAACCTACGCCCCAGGAATTCCATGTGATCCCCATGCCTGACCAGGTAACTATCAATCCCGGCGCATTTAAAGTGGCCGGAGCCCTTATTACGACTGACGAGACCATGGACGAGATGTCCGTGCGCGCTGTCGGCCGTTTCACAGAGGCCCTGAAGACCGTTACCGGAAAGCCCTGCAACGGGCGCGGCGGCGGCAGGATTAACTTCACTGTAAATCCAAACCTTGCAGCAGAGCAGTATGCAATTGAAGTTAAGCCGGATCTTGTAGAGGTTGAAGCATCGGCCCTTAACGGATTCGTGTATGCCATTGAAACCATCAAACAGATGTTGCCTGCGGCCATTTACGGTAACGTTCGGGCCAAGGCCGACTGGTGCCTCCCTTGCGTGAGCATACTGGACCAGCCTCGCTTCGACTACCGTGGCATGCACCTGGATCCCTGCCGACATTTCTGGACAATCGAAGAGACCAAGCGCTACCTGGACGTGATGGCGGCCTATAAGATGAACCGCTTCCACTGGCATCTGACCGAGGACCAGGGCTGGCGCATGGAGATCAAGAAGTATCCCCGCCTCACGGAAGTGGGCGCATGGCGTAAC
>CAMOIT010000013.1 GCA_946616285.1 uncultured Bacteroidales bacterium
ACGGCGGTGAGATGAAGAAGGGTATGTTCTCCATGATGAACTACTACCTCCCGCTGAAGGGCATCGCCGCCATGCACTGCTCGGCCAACACGGACATGAACGGTGAGAACACCGCCATCTTCTTCGGCCTCTCCGGTACCGGTAAAACCACCCTCTCCACCGACCCGAAGCGTCTGCTGATCGGCGACGACGAGCACGGCTGGGACAACAAGGGCGTGTTCAACTTCGAAGGCGGCTGCTACGCCAAGGTAATCAAGCTGGACAAGGAGTCCGAACCCGATATCTACAACGCCATCCGCAGGGACGCCCTCCTGGAGAACGTAACCGTGGACAAGAACGGCAAGATCGACTTCAACGACAAGTCCGTCACCGAGAACACCCGCGTCAGCTACCCGATCTACCACATCGAGAAAATCGTCCGCCCGGAAAGCCAAGGACCCGCAGCCAAGCAGGTGATCTTCCTGAGCGCCGACGCTTTCGGCGTACTGCCTCCGGTTTCCATCCTCACCCCTGAGCAGACCAAGTACTACTTCCTCTCCGGTTTCACCGCCAAGCTTGCAGGTACTGAGCGCGGCATCACCGAGCCCACTCCTACCTTCAGCGCTTGCTTCGGCCAGGCCTTCCTGGAACTGCACCCCACCAAATATGCAGAAGAGCTTGTCAAGAAGATGAAGAAGAGCGGCGCCAAGGCCTACCTCGTGAACACCGGCTGGAACGGCACCGGCAAGCGCATCTCCATCCGCGACACCCGCGGCATCATCGATGCCATCCTGAGCGGCGCCATCGACAAGGCTCCCACCAAGCAGATTCCTTACTTCAACTTCACCGTTCCCACCAAGCTTGAAGGCGTCGATACTGGTATCCTGGATCCTCGCGACACCTATGCAAAGCCCGAAGAATGGGAAGTCAAGGCAAAGGACCTCGCAGGCCGCTTCATCAAGAACTTCCACAAATACGAAAGCAACCGTGCCGGCAAGGCCCTCGTCAAAGCCGGTCCCAAGCTCTAATATTTGCTTGCTCAATATAAAAGCCGACCTTCGTGGCCGGCTTTTATGTTATTAGAAATCCGCCATCCTTGAGACGGGGGCGATGTCCAGTGGCGTGCGAACGCCGGCCTTGTAAAGGAACCATCCTGCTACGGCTATCATGGCCGCATTGTCGGTGGTGAACTTGAATTCCGGCAGGTATGTGTTCCAGTGGCGCTTCTGCCCTTCTTCCACTATGCGGTTGCGGAGGCCGCTGTTGGCGCTTACGCCGCCGCCGATGGTGATTTCACGGATGCGGGTTTCCTTGGAAGCACGGATGAGCTTTGCCATGAGGACGTCGATGAGCGTTTTCTGGAAACTGGCGCAGATGTCTTCTTTGTTGTTTTCCAGGAAGGAAGGATCTTTTGCCATTTCGTCCCTTACAAAGTACAGGAGAGAAGTTTTAACACCGCTGAAACTATAATCCAGGCCGGGGATGTTGGGCTTAGCGAAGTGGAAGCGGTCCGGGTTGCCTTGTTTCGCAAGGCGGTCGATTACGGGGCCGCCGGGATAGCCCAGGCCCAGCATCTTGGAGCATTTGTCGAAGGCTTCGCCTACTGCGTCGTCTATTGTCTGGCCCAGAATCTCATATTCCAGCGGGCTGTTGACTTTCACGATCTGGGAGTTGCCGCCGGAAACAAGGAGGCACAGATAGGGGAATGCGGGCTCATGAACGGGCACGCCTTCCTGCCTTATGAAATTGGCCAGTACATGCCCCTGAAGGTGGTTTACCATAACCATTGGAATGTCCAGCGAAATGGAAAGGGCCTTGGCGAAGGAAGTTCCTACAAGAAGGGAACCGAGAAGGCCGGGACCACGAGTAAAAGCGATAGCTGTAAGTTCCGAGGCCTGTATTCCTGCTTTCCTGAGCGCTTCCGACACGACGGGAACGATGTTCTGTTCGTGTGCGCGTGATGCGAGTTCCGGCACCACTCCGCCGAAATCCTTGTGAACCTGCTGCGATGCTATTACATTTGACAGGAGCACTCCGTCCCTGATGACGGCCGCTGAAGTGTCGTCGCACGATGATTCTATTCCCAAAATGATATCTGCCATAGCGGATGCAAAGGTAAGAATTTTTTACTAAATTTGTAGATTGTGAAACGCGCGCTTAAAATACTGGCATGGCTTGCGGCCTTTATTCTGGTAGTACTTGCTGCCGGGATTGTGGCGCTGCAATCACCGAGGGTACAGACTGCCCTGGGGCGTAAAGTGGTGTCCAGACTGGAGAGCAAAATGGACGCAAATATCAGTTTCACAATGATTTCCATCCGTCCCTTCGATGCGATAGTCCTGCACGATGTCCTGCTCCTGGACAACGTGCCGATGGTGCAGGGAATGGACACGGTTGCGTATGTCAGGCGTTTATCGGCCAAGTTCTCCCTGAAAGGACTTCTCTACGGCGGTGGTGCGCATGTCGGGAAGCTTAAGCTGGAGGGAGGCTGTTTCAATCTTTCAATCGAGCCTGATTCGCTCTCTCACAGCGGAGTCAACACAAACATCGAGAGGGTTTTCCGTTATCATCCGAAGGGTGGTGGAGGTGAGATTTCATGGGGGAATCTTGTAAGCGCGCGCTCCGTGGAAATCACGGACTTCGATTTTTGGATGAAAAGCCTTACGGGCGAAGCCAGGATGGCCGCCCGCGGAGCCGGCTACGGTCCCAATGAAATCAACTGGAACGACCTTAAAGTTACCTTGAACCATCTGCAGGCCGGAAACCTGAAAGTGGCCGACAGTCATATAAGCTGCTCGGTGTCGCACCTGGACCTCCTGGAAAGGGGTACTGGTTTCCATATCCAGGAGAGTTCGGCCCGGCAGGTTAGAGTGGGAAAGGGGAGAGTAACGGTCGACGGTTTCAGGGCCGTCGAAGGGGACAGCCGGCTAAATGTCAAGTCGGTGAACCTTTACGGATTGCTGGACGATTACGGAGAGTTCGAGGAAAAAATACGTATGGACATACGCCTTGACAAAGGCACCTTCGTGAGCATGGAGTCTGTGGCCCATTTTGCCGACGATCTGTACGGAAACAAGTTTGCGGCAAATTTGGAGGGCAGGTATAACGGTTACGTGTGCGACTTCGGCCTGGAAAAGATATCGATTCAGGACAGTAAAAACGGCCTGGATCTTAAGCTTGACGGCAGGATCATAGGCCTTCCGGACCTGGAAAAAACCCTGCTGGACTTTAAGATAAAGCAGCTTGACTTCCCAATCAAAGGCATAAGCGGCTTCCTGGCCGACTGGGCGCCTGGAACAGAGCTGGATCTGTCTCAGTTTGCCCCGGGGGAGGTGTTCACTTTCAACGGAAAGCTAAGCGGCCCCTTCAACCGTATGCTTGTGAGCGGAGACATTTCTTCGGCCATAGGCGGTGCGACGGCAGGCGTGACACTCCGCAACGCTGTTGATAAAAAGCGGCCGATGATTATAGACGGGCAGCTTGAAACCCGCAACCTGAACCTTGGCAGGATAATCGGAACCGATGCCCTTGGCCCGGTCAGCCTTAAGACTGGACTTGCGGCGACTTTTGGTGAGGGCGGGCCAGATGTCAGGATTGATTCACTGAAAGTCAGCCGCCTGAATGCGCTTGGCTACGACTACACGGGATTATCGGCTGTGGGTACATATAATGAACGTGCGTTCGACGGACGCATTATAGCCGCCGACCCCAACCTGAGTTTTCTCTTCCAGGGCACCTTCAACCTGTCCAGAAGCACGCGCAACGCGGCATATCAGTTCTATGCTTCGCTCGGATACGCGGACCTTCATGCCCTTAACATAGACAAGCGTGAAATATCCAAGTTAAGCTTCCAGGCTTCGTCCAACTTCATTAGGACCGAGTCCCGCGACCTTCTGGGCGACGTATTCCTCAACGGTGTCGTCCTGGAAAGCAACACTGGAAGGCACGAACTTGGGGACATCGCCGTCCGGGCTCATTCCAACGACGACGTGAACCGTATCAGACTGGACTCTGACTTCATGGAAGCGACATACGTAGGAGACAGCTCGCTGTCGCGCTTCGTCGGGGATATTCAGTACCTTCTTCTGGAGAAGGAGCTCCCTGCACTGCTTACACAGCGCCCTCAGCCCTGGGACGGAAGCACTTACGACGTGTCGCTAAAGCTGTTCCACGCCGGCGAATTGCTTAATTTCCTGATGCCCGGGCTTTACGTGGAAAACAAGTCCGAGGCCCGCCTGAAAGTGGACAGGGACGGCCTGCTTTCTGTCTACGTGAATTCGGGAAGGCTTGCCCTTGGCAGCAAGTACATCAAGGATCTGAGGGTTGACCTCAGTAACGCCGACAATGTGCTAACTGCCAGTGTCACCGGCTCCAACATCTCCCTGGGAGGCCTTCAGCTGCTGGATAACAGGTTAAGCCTCTTTGCCGATGACAACCATCTGGGCCTCGGCTATACTTTCGACAACGGAGAGGATACAGAGACACGCGCCCAGTTATATCTTACCGCTGACCTTAATCGCGACGCCAGCGGCCTGATAGTGAATGCAAAGGCGCTTCCTTCAAATATTTACTACCTCGGTAACGGCTGGGGACTATCATCCGACGATATCGTCTACCATGGCGGAGACATCAAAGTGAACAAGCTCTGGGCCCGTCATGACAACGAAACCCTGCTTGTTGACGGCGGTTATTCTTCCAGGCGGGCCGACACTCTGTCGGTGAGGATGGAGAAATTCAACCTCTCGTTCCTTAATACGCTCACCGGAGACCAGCCGCCCCTGGAAGGTATGGCTACTGGTGAAGCGACCATTTTATCGACGGGGGCGTCTACTCCTGGTCTCCTTGCATCCATTGTATGCGATTCCACAAGAGTCTCCGGCCACAGGTTGGGAAGACTTGACATCGGAAGCGTATGGGACGACGAAAACAACCGTTTCAACCTTAGCGTAAGCAACAGCCTTGACGGAAAGCGAAGTGTCGGCGTTAATGCCTATCTTGTGCCGTCGAATGGCAAACTCAAGGCCGCGGCAAGCTTCGATAATTTTGAACTTGGTTACGTGTCGGCTTTTCTTGACGGAATTTTCTCCACGTTTACCGGACATGTAAGCGGGCAGGTGGCCGTGGACGGCAGCCTTAAGAAGATGCATTTCTCCAGCCGGAATCTCCGCCTTGACAACGGGCGCCTGGCCCTGGATTTTACCAGAGTGCCGTATGACGTGTCCGGCCGTCTGACGTTTAACGACGAAGGCCTCCTCTTCGACGATGTAAAACTCTCGGACGGAGGGAATGGTACGGGAAGTGTTACCGGAGGCATTCTCCTTGGCGGATTTAAGGATATCCGCACGGATATCCATGTCCAGGTGCGCCAGATGCATGTTCTGGACCTTCCCAAAGGTGTCAATCCTTCCATGTTCGGAAGCGTGTATGCTACCGGCAAGGCCGATGTAACCGGCCCCTTCAACAAGATTTTTCTCAATATAGATGCAGTTTCCGACGGAGCAGGCGAGTTCCACCTTCCCCTTGACGGCGCTTCTTCTGATAACAATACGGATATGCTCACATTTACGGAAGCAGTCGATGCCCAGGATGTGGATCCATACGAGCTGATGATGGCCGCAAATCAGAAGGTAAGGGCACGTGGCAACGACCTGAGGGTGAAGCTTAGGGTACAGGCTTTGCCGGATATCCAGGCTTTCATCGATATCGACAATAACTCCCTCAATGCATCCGGAACGGGTGTGATAGAGCTTGAGAGTCGTCCTTCTATGGATATTTTCTCCCTTGGAGGTGATTATACCCTGTCCAGCGGAAGCTTCCATTTTTCGGCCATGAACCTTGTGAGCAGGGATTTCACCATACAGGAAGGCAGTTCGGTGCGCTTCAATGGCGAAGTGATGGACACGGACCTTAACGTGAACGGCCTGTATGTGACTAAGGCCAGCCTTTCCAATCTGGTTTCGGACGATGCCGCAATTAGCCGGCGAACGGTGAACTGCGGTATCAACATCACCGGTAAGCTCCGCGATCCGGAGATCAAGTTCAGTATCGACGTCCCGGACCTGAATCCTTCTGTACAGGCCCAGGTCGATGCAGCCATTAATACCGAAGACAAGGTCCAGCGCCAGTTCCTATACCTGCTTCTGGCCGGTTCGTTCCTCCCCACGGAAGAGTCTGGAATCACCACCAACGGCTCGGAAGTGCTGTATTCCAATGTGTCCAGTATAATGTCGGGCCAGCTTAACAACATTTTCCAGAAGCTGGACATTCCCCTGGACCTTGGTCTTAACTATCAGGCAACAAGCACCGGCAGCAATATCTTCGACGTGGCGCTTTCAACTCAGCTTTTCAATAACCGCGTCATAGTAAACGGCACGGTCGGAAACAAGCAGCTTGAGGGCGGAACGGCAACTTCGGAAGTGGCGGGTGACATCGACATAGAAATCAAACTTAACCGGAGCGGTTCTCTAAGGCTTAGCATTTTCTCCCATTCGGCCGACAAGCTTACTTATTATCTGGACAACAGCCAGAGGAACGGTGGCGGTATAGCCTACCAGAGGGATTTCGATTCTTTCCGTGATTTCTTCTCCGAATTCTTCATGAGTTCCAAGGAGAGGGAAAGACGCGAGGTCGATCGTGCCATTTCCAGCACCCCCAACGTTGTTTGGCAGGTGGATACAACAGGAAAACTACAAACTTATGTACGGTAAACTGTATCTAATACCCACTCCTCTTGGTGACGGGGATCCTTCTCTGGTTCTCCCTGCACCGGTTTTTGAACTCTTGCCTAAGCTTGGTTGCTTTGTGGTTGAGGAGGTCCGGACGGCAAGGCGCTTCCTGTCTTCGGCCGGGCTCAAGGGGCATATAGGCGAGCTGGAATTCCACGAGTTGAATGAGCATACCAAGCCTTCAGAGGTTGAGGCGTTTGTGAAACTTTTTGAAGGCGGCCGTTCCGTGGGGCTGCTTTCTGAAGCCGGCCTTCCCGCCGTAGCTGATCCGGGCGCACTTCTGGTGGACCTTTGCCATCGGCACGGGATTGAGGTTGTACCGCTGGTGGGGCCATCGTCCCTTATGCTGGCGCTTATGGCATCGGGCCTGAATGGCCAGTCGTTCGCGTTTGCCGGCTATATTCCTGCCAAGACGGAGGAAAGGCGAAGCGCGTTGAAAGCGCTGGAAAAACGTTCTTCAGCCGGTTGTCAGACGCAGATTCTTATAGAAACGCCGTATCGCAACGACTCCCTCTTTGCCGACATGCTTCAGTGCCTGTCGCCGCGGACCAGGCTTTGCGTCGCCGCCAACATTACCTGTGAAGACCAGTTTATCCGCACCTACAGCGTTGCTGAATGGAAGAAGCATCCGGTAGTTATAGGCAAACGTCCCTGCGTATTCCTTTTCCTGTCATGAAAGTAGCTTTTACAACCTTGGGCTGCAAGCTGAATTATGCCGAAACAGCCACCTACGAGCGCGGTTTTGTAAAAGCCGGCTGGGAGGTAGTGGACTGGGCCGATGAGGCCGACGTGTATCTTATCAACACTTGCGCCGTTACGGAGACTGCCGAAAAGAAGTCCCGTAACCTTATCCGCCGTGCGCATAAGGCTGCTCCTGGTGCGCGCATTGTCGTTACCGGCTGCTACGCCCAGCTCCGCCGCGAGGCTCTGGAGCAGATGGATGGAGTTTGGCGGGTGTTCGGTGCCACTGAAAAGAATCAGGTGGTTCAGGAGACGCTGGAGGGGGGCTCTGCCCCTGAAATCGCCTTCGCTTCGCTACGGCCCCTCCCATCGGCTGCGCCGACGGGCCCCTCCCTCTTATCGAGCCGAGGGTGGCTAGAGATTTCAGGGGCAGAGCTCCCCTCCAGCGTCTTCGGCGCTTATTCCAGCGGTGAGGAGAGGACTCGTGCTTTTTTGAAGGTACAGGACGGGTGCGATAACTTCTGCGCTTACTGCACTGTGCCGTTTGCCCGTGGAAGAAGTCGGAATAACCCTGTATGTGAAGTGCTTAAGGCGGCTCGGAGCATTGCTGCGGACGGGGTGAAGGAGGTGGTCCTGACAGGTGTGAATACCGGGGACTTCGGTCGTAGTACGGGGGAGAGTTTCCTGTCGCTGCTTAAGGCCCTGAACGAAGTGGAGGGCATAGAACGCTACAGGATTTCGTCTATCGAGCCCAATCTTATTACGCCTGAAATCGTTGACTGGATTGCTTCAGGCACCAAGTTCCAGAAGCATTTCCATATCCCGCTGCAAAGCGGCAGCGACACCATTCTGAAAAGGGTGGGGAGGAGGTACGACACTTTGCTTTTTGCTTCCAGGATAGATTATATCCGCAAGGCCATGGAACGTCCCGGAGAGTCTTTGGTATTCTTCGGCATAGATGTGATAGTTGGCCTTCCCGGCGAGACCGAAGAACTGTTCATGGAAACCTACAACTTCCTGAAAGACCGCATCCGTCCCGCATTCATCCACGTCTTCCCTTACTCCCGCCGGCCCGGTACCCGTGCCGCCACTTGGCCCGATCAGGTGCAGGATTCCGTCAAAACAGAAAGGGTAGCCCGGCTTGAAGCCCTGTGCGCGGAACTCCATGCCCAGTTTATCTCGGCCAATGCCGGACTCCCTGAAAAAGTCCTCTGGGAATCGTCCGTCAAAGACGGCCTGATGGGCGGCTACACAGGCAACTACATCCGCCTCGAGAGGCCTTTCGACCCCTCCCGTGTGAATACCATCGAGCAGGTGGTGATTTAACCCAATTTTTTTGCTTTTCGTCGTCAAGCCCGGCCCCGACCATCCCGTCATTCCCGACCATCCCGTCATTCCCGACCATCCCGTCATTCCCGGCTTGACCGGGAATCTCCCGGTGGTCCCTGAGTGGTCCCTGAGCTTGTCGAAGGGCCTGTCGAAGGGTGACCTGGCATCTCCTGTCATACCGAGCATGCTTACCCTGTCATACCGAGCATGCTTACCCTGTCATACCGAGCGAAACGAGTGTATCTCTTTGCTGTGGTGGTGTCGCCGGTGGTGCTGCTTTGTGGACCACCGGCTACGAAAAAGCCCCAAAATGTCGCCGGTGGTGCCGAGCAATGGACCACCGGCCACAGTGGGCATCCATAGACCGGCCTGGAGGATTTGAAGAGGGCCGATTCCAAGTCAGCTATTGAAGCATTGTTTGGCAGTATTCTTCAAGAATTGAAACAAGTTCGTCTCGCATAGGTTTATCAGCCCAGACAAAGAGAGAGACAAAGAGGTTGTACGCTTCAGCTTTACCGCTTCGGTCAATTTTGGTTAACCCCGCTGGGGCGATACGCAGGAACCAAGAATTAAAAAGCCTCATTCGGGCCTCTTCTCTTTCCATCGGCCGTATCGCAGACAAGCAGCATTGAATTCTGATGCTTCAGGAAGAAACTCTGCAGTATGGCGCATATTGTATCAAAGACATTGCAGTCAACCGAATCTGGCGCACCATCGATTATTCTGTCGAAGTTGAAAGTGAAAAGATTCTCTGCAAGGGATGACAGGTCTAAAAAGTACGCGACATAGCGCGCCCCGGATGGGGTGTCGAAATAGTACTGGCCGTCGGATTCCCGATAACTATACGGGTGTAGCGAATTTGACATCCCTCTCCTCCTCTATAACCTTTGTGGGGACCCCCTCACGGATGTCCTTGATGATAGCTTTTTTGTCTTCTACCATCTTAACGAAAAAGTTTTTCTGCTCTTTCTTTTTCATACAAGCATCCCCTTTTCTGCAAAAGTATGTATTTCACACCATACTTCCAAATGTTTTCTATTGTTTCAACTTTATCCTACGGTCTCAGACACGTTTGGGCTCGTTTTCTTGACCTTTGCCGTCAGCAATTGCCGGGCACTGCTGTCAGCCATGGTTCTGGAGGCTTAAAAGAGGGCCGATACCTCCAGACCCATGGCTGACAACTTGCAGAACGTTTTGCCGCGTTCCATTTTATTTCAGAAAAAACTTTCTTATATTTGTAGGTGTCAGGGCGATGTGCCGCAGTTGCATACCCCTGGCGCTATATATTAGATGAAAGTGTATTCGCTTTTATCCTTGGGAGAAATCTGGTAAATTTCAAAGTGTTCAAGGATAAGCAATTACATTCATCACCCAGTTTGGTGCACCGTGCATTCTGCACAGTCTCCATACGGGTGTGGAGTATTGTTTATTTGAACACGGCTTACCAGAGCCTCTCCCAGATAAACGAAGTGCTCCACACCTTTTTGTATGGTTATTGTCAAAACACACCAAGATATGAAAAAACTGTTCGTTTTATTCGTGACATCCGTCGCGATGGCTCTGGCTTGCCAAAAAGCCCCCGAGAATGTACCTGTTACTTCTGTTAGTCTTAATCAACAGACTGCCGAAATGTTAGTTGGCGAAACAGTCCAACTAAAGGCCACGGTTTTACCTGCCGAAGCTACTGACAAATCTGTTATATGGGCTTCTTCAAATAAGTCAGTTGCGATGGTGGAAAATGGTACGGTCGTTGCCATCGCTGAAGGAAGCACAACCATTACGGCTTCGTCGGGAGGAAAGTCAGCCACCTGTTCCGTAATCGTAAAGAAAAAGACCGTTGATGTTACTTCGGTAGAGTTGAACAAAACGGAGCTAGCGTTAGTTGAAGGGGATTCAGAAACCTTAACTGCTACGGTTAAACCGAATGATGCGACGGACAAGACTGTAACATGGTCTTCTTCTGATTCATCAGTTGCCAAGGTCGATGATGGCAAAGTAACTGCAATAAAGGAGGGTGAGACTACTGTTACAGTGAAGGCTGGAACCAAAACAGCTACCTGTAAAGTCACTGTTAGCAAGAAAGTGATTGCCGTTGAGTCTATCGAGCTCGATAAAACCTCCATCGATCTGGTGGAAGGTGATTCAGAAACACTAACCGCCACCGTAAAGCCGGACAACGCAACTGACAAAACCGTGACATGGAACACTTCAGATAGCGCCATCGCCACAGTGGAAAACGGCAAGGTCTTCACGGTAAAAGAAGGCGAGACTACTATTACAGCTAAGGCTGGAGACAAGTCTGCTACCTGCAAAGTTATAGTGAACAAGAAAGTGATTGCCGTGGAGTCCATAGCGCTCAATAAAACATCCCTCGATTTGGTTGAAGGGGATTCAGAGACGCTTACAGCTACAGTCAAGCCGGACAACGCAACAGACAGGACTGTAACATGGAGCACTTCAGATGTTTCCATTGCTAAGGTCGAGAATGGTAATGTTACAGCCATAAAAGAAGGAGAAGCTACTATTACTGCCAAGGCTGGGGAAAAGAGCGCCATCTGCAAGGTTACTGTTGCAAAGAGAGTTATACCTGTAGAATCTATTGAACTTAATAAGACCACGCTTGATCTTGTAGAAGGTGATTCGGAGACCTTGACCGCGACTGTTAAACCGGATAATGCCACAGACAGAACTGTAACATGGAGCACTTCAGATGCTTCTATTGTTAAGGTCGAGAATGGTAAAGTTACAGCCATAAAAGAAGGTACAGCATCTATTACTGCCAAGGCTGGAGAAAAGAGCGTCATCTGCAAGGTTGTTATTGCAAAGAAAGTCATTTCTGTAGAGTCTGTTGAACTTAACAAGACCTCCATCGAGCTTGTGGAAGGTGATTCTGAGACACTAACCGCCACCGTCAAGCCCGACAACGCTACATATAAGACCGTAACCTGGTCCACTTCGGATGCTTCAATCGCCATTATAGAAAACGGTAAAGTTACTGCTATAAAGGAAGGCGAAGCCACTGTAACGGCAAAGGCGGGAGGAAAAGAAGCGAACTGTTTAATTATTGTAAAACACGATACATTAAATGACCCGATTGTATTTGCGGATAGCAAGATTAAAGCAAAATTGGTAGCGGCCTGTGATAAGGATGCCGATGGTGAGGTTTCCTATAAAGAAGCTGCATCCGTAAAAAGCTTCGATGGGATTTTTGGAGACGAGATAAGTTACAGCTCTTTTGATGAATGTCAATACTTTATTAATGTCACCAGCATATCTAATGAACAGTTTAATAATTGGGACATAACTTCAATTGTTCTTCCAAAGAGCGTGAAAAGTATTGGACTCTCAGCCTTTTCTGGATGCGCGTTTCTCACTTCTATCGAGATCCCAGACGGGGTGGAAACTATAAAATACTACACTTTTTATAAATGTAGCAGCCTGGTGTCAATCACATTGCCTAACAGTATAACTCAAATTCAAAGCGCCGCGTTTAGCAATTGTGCTAAACTCTCCTCTATTATTCTTCCTGAAGGGTTGGAGAATATTGGTCCTTCCGCATTCATGGGATGCGAGAAGCTCAAAGAGATTTCTATTCCGAATAGCGTTACAACATTGGGGGCATGGGCCTTTGCAGCATGTGGTAGTTTAGCCACTGTTACTCTTTCAGAGAATCTATACTCTCTTGAAGACGGCGTTTTCAACAAATGTATCAGTCTAATCTCCCTTATCATTCCTGATGGCGTATCTAAAATAAAGCCTAGTGCTTTCTACGGATGCGGCAGTCTTACATCGATTTCTATTCCTAGTGCCGTAAATATGATAGGCGAGAGCGCATTCTCTAACTGCACAGGCCTAACAAGCATTACTGTTTTGCCAACAGAGGTTCCCATGGGTTCTGCTAAGATGTTTGACAAAACAAATAATTGCTCGATTTATGTCCCTTCCTCAAGTCTTGCAAAATATAAAGAGGCAGAATACTGGAGCGGCTATGCCGATAGAATTCAAGCGATACAAGAATAACTATGGAACAAGAAGTTAAAAACTACGCAAATAGCAAACTCGCGAAAAATGAGCAGAAGTATGATGCTCTTCGCCGGAGGAATAATTATATAGACACATTACTGTCTGGAAGAAATGCGGCGGCAAAAATAGATTTTGCAGCCGCTGAAGAGCAGATTATACCCATATTAAACCGCTGCAACAGCATAGATGAAATTTTTGATGTTTGCCAGGAGGCGTTCTCTTCCATCAAGGGGATTGGAGAAAGAACCATATCCGATTACGCCTTTCATGCCGCATTTATCCGCGATATTGATCCAGAGGCAAATTGCGTTTGTTTTCTGTCAAGAAAGGCAAAACAAGCACTTTCATTAGCTGGTATTATTGATGGAAATACTATTCGGCTGGGTGATTTAAGTGAATTGTTCCGTAATTATAGCAAGATGTCTTTTATCGATTTCGCCAATAAACATTATCGCTGCTTTTTAGCACGTTAATAAGATTACCGCTATGGGAAAGTATTCAGCTTATAGGGTAGGCAGTCCTGTCGTAGTAAAAGGAAATGTTAGTGTTATTGAAGAATTATCCGAAGCAGAAGGAGGACAGAATCCATTCGGCTTTAAGGTGGCAGGTTCCGCAGATGCACAAGCTAACGAAGACATAGAGCCGATTTCGTTAACAGACAAGATTCTTGAACACTTTGGTTTCAAACATGATCCAATAACTGATTTTTGGGAATACGACGTGAAAGGACATGAAGTCATAGTAGATGTGTGTGGGACATGTCTAGTGGATGGGGTTCGCAAAGAAGATATCAAAAACCTTCACGAATTGAAGAATCTTCTACATGATGAATGCGACGGTTTTGTTTTAAGAATGTTTACAGGTCTATCGTAAAGGGGAGAATGATACACTCGCTTTGCTCGGTATGACAAAAAGGTGTTGCCGGTGGTGTTGCTCTGTGGACCACCGGCAACGAAAATGCCCCCAAATGTCGCCAGTGGTGCTGAGCAATGGACCACCGGGCACAGTGGGTGGCCGGAGATTCCCGGTCAAGTTGGGAATGACGGGAGCGCCCTTCGACAGGCTCAGGGGCCGATTCAGGGCCCGCCCGGAATGACGAGCAACGGCAGTGGGCTGGCATCTATAGATTGATGTTTGGCTAAATCATCGTGCGAAAAATTTTACGTTTTTAACGATTCTTCGTGTAAAACGTAAAAAATGCCCTGAAATCGTTTGAAACGTGAAAATCTTTCTAACGATTGTGGTTTTACGGATTTTTTGACAATATTTTTGTGGTTGCTAAACACAAATAACAAAATCTATGGCAACCACTTATTTACCTCCAAAAACCGAGGAACTCCCACTAGTAAGGAAGTACGCCAACGTATTGATTGACCGATGGTTCAAAAGGACCTTCGGATGGGCGGGAGGCCGACGGCTGATGCAGCTGCTGCTTCAGGAGATGATCCCCGAGCGAGTAATCACTGACCTTCATTTCGGGCCGCAGGAGCATCAATCCGATACGGTTGGGGAAGGACATCCGGCTGGATGTACATTGTACGGATCAGGATGGAAACCATTTCGTAGTGGAAGTCCAAAGGGATGACCAAAGCACTTTCTACGAACGTGCGGTTTTCAATTCTTCTTTCGTCATTCAGTCTCAGCTTCCCGTCGGGCGTACAGACTGGGCATTCTCTCCAATCTACTTTATCGGCATCATGAACTTTTCATTTCACAAGGGTTCCGATGAAGTTCTTTTCAGGTACAATCTAAAGGAGCGCACTAGCGGCGAACCGATGACGGACCGCATCGAGTACCTGTTCCTGGAAATTCCTAACTGCACTAAAGCATTAACGCCTGAGGCCACTCAACTAGATAAAATTTGCTACGTCTTCAGACATATTTCAGAATGGGACGAGCGCCCGGAAGGCTTTGAAGGCGAATTCTTTGATTTGTTGTTTAAATCATTGGAAATCGCTAATTTTGCGGAGGATGAAAAAAGCGAATACCTCAAAGATATGACAACAGAAAGGGACTTAGCTAACCAGATGAAAACGGCCGAGAACAAGGGCCATGCTCAAGGCCTGTCAGATGCGCTTAAGCGTCTGATTGCGAACGGTTTTACAGAAGAAGATGCTAAGCGCCTGCTTGGCTTGGACAAGGAATAATCACCCTTCGCCTTCAGGCCTGGTGGTCTCGAACCCAGTTCAATCCGTCGTAGAAGATGGAGTAGGAGAAGAGGAACAGGATTAGTAGCGGCAGGGAAAGCCACCAGGGCAGGGTTAGGCATAAAACCAGGGCCCAGACAAGCAGTAATACCGGTGTTAAGACAAGTCTGAAAAGTAAGCGGACGGAGTTGCTGAAGGCCTTGTCGCCAAGCTTGTTATGGCAAAGCCACTCGGCGGGGAGCCACATCGGCAGCGAGAGCAGAGCAGCCAAGACCCAAAGTGGGAACAGAAGTATCCACCAGAAGGAGAGGCGTTTAGCCTGCGGGTTCATGTCCACAAGTTCCCGTATGCGCTCTGACAGCAGTTCCCGGAACTGTGAATACTTTTCTGCCTCAGGGAGTTCTTCCCTTTCTCGTAGGAAGGCGTTCACGTCTATTGGCTCGCCGAAAATTCCGTCACAAGTGGAACGGTAACGGAAGAAATCTCCGTAGGTGATACCTGTAGGCACTACGTAAGTCTGCCTTTCGGCGGCGCTTCGGAATGCGATTCGCGCTATTCCCTTCTGGATTGGCAGAAGGCCTCTTTCGGCCCTGTGGCGGCCTTCCGGGAACATGCAGAAGGGGACGCCGTGCTCCAGGACGGAGTCAATCTCGTCGAAGGTTTTGTAATTGTCCACAACCGAATGCAGTCCGTCCCTTTCGCGGGTCATGGGAAGAATGCGCAGGAACCGGAGAGCAGCTGCAGCTTTGGGATTTCTGAAAATATCTGCCCTGGCACCGAAAACAGTTGGTTCCTTCCGGGTTTGCAAAACCACCAGGGCGTCCATCAGGGTATTGGTATGGTTGGGCGCAATTATTACCGCGCCTTCCGAAGGTAGCGAACCTTTCCATCGCAGGTGCCTGTAACTTGCTCTTGTACAGGCGTCTACGCATGGACGAAGCAAGTTATACCGGCCGTTATGTTCCCAAATATCAGGCATCGCGTTTTGTGCGGTTGAAGATTGTAGCGATGGTAAGGCCGGAAATTATGTGCCATATTCCCCACCATGCTGTAATTACCAGCATGCCGCCATGAGGAGGGAAACCGGCGAACAGACTTGTTCCAAGCATAAGGGCAAGGCCAAGGCCCGAGTTCTGAATGCCGGTCTCGATTGTAAGGGTGCGCCTGTCCTTGTAAGGAACCTTGCCGATGGTGCCGACGCTGAATCCGATAGCCAGAGCCAGAAGGTTATGAATGAGCACAACCAGGAATATATACTTGACGCTGAGGAGGAAAGCGTCAATGTTCGAGCTGAATGACAGCACTACCATCGCTATGAAAATAACGATAGAGAGCCACTGCAGAGGCTTTTTCAAGGCGTTTGCCACCTTCGGGAGATACTGGCTAGTGAGTATACCCAGAACCAGCGGAATTCCAAGAAGAATGAAGATGGTCTTGAACACGTCCCAGAGCGGGATTACAAGCGTGGGAATGGTGCCGGCCACACCTGCACTGTGGAGGTATACAGTTCCCCAGAGCCAGAAGTTGAAGGGTGTAAGGAATACTGCAAGGGCGGTGGAAATAGCTGTAAGGCTTACTGAGAGCTCGATATTAGCCTTGCCCAGGGACGACATGAAATTGGAGATATTGCCGCCGGGGCAGGCTGCAACCAGTATCATACCCATGCCCATCATTGGCGAAATCCATCCTGTCATGAGTATGGCAAGAAGGCAGGTAAACGCCGGCAGCAGAACAAGCTGGCAAAGCATTCCAAGCAGCACCGACTTGGGCTTTTTGAAAACTTCGACGAAAATACGCGGCTTGATTCCGAGTGCAACTCCGTACATCACGAAAGCGAGCACGATATTGATTGTATTCATGCCGCCCGCGTTCAGGGTAACCTGAATACTGTCGATAGTCTGAAAAATTTCTTGAGTCATATGGTTTTAGTCACTAATTTCAAGTCCGTCATAGGCCGGAAGCACCTCACTTTGTATTCCCATTGCCCTGCAACGTTCACGAAGCTGGTCGCAAAATACAGGGTGGGACGGGAATGCATGGCTGAGGTGCGTGAGCCAGGTATGTTTTGCGCCGATTCTTCCGGCAAGTTCAAGTGCCTGATCCAGCGAAAAATGCGAGTGATGGGGATGGTATCCCACTGTGTTCAGAGTAAGGTGTTCAAGGCCGGCAAGTTTTGCCAACTCCTCCTCTGGGAGTCGGCTGAAGTCGGTGATATAGGCGATATTGCCGAAGCGGAAGCCAAGGACCGGCATTTCATCATGGTACCCCCTTATTGGAATAACGTTGGGATTGTCGTGAGAGGCTTCGAGGATGGCGTTGTCCGACGGTTTCAGACTTCCATCCTTCTGCCGGTAAAAATAGCCGATATCGTGCACCCACTCGAGTTCCCCTTCGCCATGTAAGGAGTTTACCCTGAAGGGACGCTCGTCGATAGTGTGTACGTGCCATTCCGGGGCGCCGGGGTACTTATGCTCCGCAAAGGCGTAGGAATAGTCGTTCAGGAGCGACTTCAGGACGCGTGGCTCGCAGTAAATCTCTACCGCCTTTCTGTCGATATAATTGAAAGAACGGACGTCGTCAAGTCCGCCGGTATGGTCTTTATGATTGTGCGTCAGCAGTATGGCATCCAGATGGCGGATGTCGGCCGCAAGCATCTGGGAGCGGAAATCCGGCCCTGCGTCGATAAGGATATTACAGCCGTCGTGCTTTACAAATGCGGCCGAACGGAATCTCTTGTCCCTTGGATCGGCGGATTTGCACACCGGACACTGGCATGCAATAATGGGGACACCCTGCGAGGTGCCCGTCCCAAGGAATGTGAGAATTGTCGGCATTATTAGGTTTTAGCGAGTAAAATTAACAATTCTGCGCCTTAAATGCAAACAGTCTTTGCTTTTCAGAATCGGAATTCCTAACTTTGTATGTCATAAATGTCAGAACATGAAAAAGATCAGCACATTTCTAAGTATCATAGGAGCAGCCTTGCTTCTTGCATCCTGCCAGATAAAAGTGGAAGTCAAACCCAATTCCATAATCGGGGACTGGGACCAGAAGAGTTTGTCATATTTCATGACAAGCGCAACCGGCGCACAGGACACAGTTACCACAAGCGAGGAAATGAGCGCAGTACTGCAAAAGTACATCAAGGAGGCATTCAGCATCGAAATCCTTCCCGACGAAATCGTGTATTCATTGGACTCCATTGCTTACGTTCGTTTCTATCCGGCCAAATACAAGCTTGAATTCCTTAAAGACGGTCAGCTTAAAACATTCACGAATGCTATCCTTTCATGGGAAGAGGGTCGCACCTACCAGTATGCCCAAACAGGAGAAAACCTTTATGTGGAGAATGCCGCCAAGCGGAAGTGTCATGTTAAAATGCCGGTATTCAACACGATGAACATGACGCTTGTCTCCGAAGAAATCACTCTGGGACGGGCTCTTACCATGAATTGGGAAACCGGTTTAGAAGAAGAAAGCAGCTTTTTTGACGACCTTGGTGAAAAATTGGGCAAAATAGCCTTGAACATTCTACTGCGCAATTACTATATCCAGCAGGAATCCACCTACCGCCGAGTTATCAACTGATTTCCCTTAACTGCCGCATGTACTCCTTAAGGGAACTCTATAAAATAGGCAAGGGCCCGTCATCATCGCACACCATGGGCCCATACAGGGCCGCGCAGATGATGGCCGAAAGGCACCCGCACGCATCGCAGTTCATAGTTACCCTTTACGGCTCGCTTGCTGCCACCGGCAAGGGACACATGACCGATGTCGCCATTCAGGAAGCCCTTGATAGCGTTGCCCCTGTAAAGATACTCTGGGAGCCCGCGCATTTCTTGGAGTACCATCCTAACGGCATGACTTTCAGGGCTTTTGCCAAAGACGGCACGCTGGCCGAAGAGTGGACCGTGTACTCGGTGGGCGGCGGTGCACTGTCCGAAGGTCCTGGAAAAGACATGAGCCTTGGCGGAGAGGTATACAACCTGAATACACTTGAGGAAATCATAGACTGGTGCGACTCCAACGGCCGACAGCTGTGGGAGTACGTGGACATGTGCGAAGGCCCGGAAATCTGGGACTATCTTAAGGAGATATGGGATGCCATGAAAGCCGCAGTAGAACGCGGACTTGATGCCGAGGGCCGCCTCCCCGGACCGCTCAATCTCTCCAGAAAAGCCGCCGTTTACCATGTGAAAGCGCTTGGCTATCAGCCCAACCTGCGCTCTAGAGGTCTTGTTTTCGCTTATGCGCTTGCGGTAAGTGAAGAAAATGCATCGGGCGGAATGATAGTCACCGCTCCGACATGCGGCTCTTCCGGTGTTATTCCCGGTGTTCTCTACCACCTGGCAAAAGGTCACTCTTTTTCCGACACGAAAATCCTCCACGCGCTGGCGACGGCCGGTCTTATCGGCAACGTAGTAAAGCACAACGCCTCCATATCCGGCGCCGAAGTAGGCTGCCAGGGCGAAGTGGGCGTCGCATGTGCTATGGCATCGGCCGCGGCATGTCAGCTATTCGGAGGAAGTCCTTACCAAATTGAATATGCGGCCGAAATGGGCCTGGAGCATCATCTGGGCATGACCTGTGATCCGGTCTGCGGCCTGGTTCAGATTCCATGCATCGAAAGGAACGCCTTTGCTGCATGCCGTGCCCTTGACGCCAACATATACTCCACCTTCTCCGACGGCCGGCACCGCATCTCCTTCGACCACGTAGTCGAAGTGATGAAACAAACTGGCAACGACCTCCCGTCCCTGTACAAAGAAACCTCAGCCGGCGGCCTCGCCCTCAGTTATCGGCAGAAATAAGCCGCAGCATGGCCATATTTTCGGCGAAGGTCAAGAAAACGGGCAAAAACGTGACCGAGGTCGTAAGCCGTGTCGGCGAAGGTCAAGAAAATGGCCGAAAATTTGACCGTTGCTGTCATAGCGTGCCAGGTCTGCAGCGGGAATGTGCCAGGTCTGATTTTTCCCTACAGACTCGGAACGCTTTTCTTTATTATGCCGCGTCTGCTGCTCCAGGTCTGCATGGTTTTTTCAGACCTGGAACAAAAAGCTGCAGACCTGGAACGCAACAGTCCTTTAAAGCGCGAAATGCGGGAAAGAGATCGATGAATGTGCTTTAGCTCATGGTGTTAGGGGGGATAAAGCACAAAATGTGCGAATGAGGCAGGGAAGTGTGCTTTAGCTCATGGTGTTAGGGGGGATAAAGCACGAAATGTGCGAATGGAGCAGGGAAGTGTGCTTTAGTTTAGGTTTTCGGCGCACTTTTCGGCGCAGTTGATGCCGTCAAGGGCGGAAGAAACGATGCCGCCTGCGTAGCCAGCACCTTCTCCGGCGGGGTAGAGGCCGGGAACGCTCAGGTGTTCCAGGGTGACGGGGTCGCGGGGCAGCCGGACAGGGGAGGAGGTGCGGGATTCCACGCCAAGAAGCAGTGCGTCATTGGTGTAATAGCCGTGCATGGAACGGTCTACCTGAGGGAATGCGCGTCTAAGGCGCATGGAAACGTGCTCGGGAAGCAGTTCGTGAAGTGGGGCCGATACAGCGCCGGGATGGTAGGAAGTCTTCGGCAAGTCAGCGGATACTATTCCCCGGCAGAAGTCCTTCATTCTTTGAGCCGGCGCGGCAAGCTGGTGTTTACCACCATGGGCCGAAGCGTAGGCATACATGGCCCTCTCTACGTCCCTCTGGTAATCCATCAGCGCGAAGGGTCCTGTGTATTCCGAAGGCTGGTCACCGGGCTCAATCTGCACAACGACGCCGGCATTTGCCCATTTTGAGTTGCGGGCCGCATTGGACATTCCATTAAGCACCACTGTTCCGTCTTCGGTTGACGAGGGTACCAGTATTCCGCCGGGGCACATACAGAAGGAAAACACGCCGCGGTCCTCCACCTGCTGTACGAAAGAATATTCGGCCGTGGGCATAAACGGCTGATACTTACCGTGATAGCGTATCTGATTGATCATCCACTGCGGGTGCTCCACTCGTACGCCCATTGCAAAGCCCTTGGCCTCGATCGCCCAGCCTTTATTGAAGAAGAGTTCGTAAATATCACGGGCCGAATGCCCCGAAGCCAGAATCACTTTCGGCGCATGGTACTCCGTAGTGCCGCAGGAAACGGTAAAGCCGCTTTCGTCTCGGCAAATATCCGTTACGCGGCTGTCGAAATGATATTCTCCGCCATGCTCCTCAATTGCCGCGCGGATGTTTTTCACAATTTCCGGAAGCCTGTCGGTGCCGATATGCGGGTGGGCGTCGATAAGAATATCTTCAGATGCGCCGAAAGCCACCAGCTGGTGCAGTACCTCGCGTATGTCACCACGCTTCGAGGATCGTGTGTAAAGCTTTCCGTCGCTGAAAGCGCCGGCGCCGCCTTCTCCGTAACAGTAGTTGGAATCAGGATCAATCACGCCCTTGACCGACAGTGCCGCCATGTCCACTTTCCGGCGCTCTACGTCTTTGCCCCGCTCCAAAACTATGGGCCTCAGGCCCTTCTGCAACAGTTTCAGGGCTGCGAACATGCCTGCTGGGCCGGCGCCTATCACTATTACAGGAGTAGCGGAGTGGACGTCCCGGTAGGGATCGACTTTATATGGCTCGAATGGTTCGTTCTGCCTGTAGGCCTGCACCCTGTAGCGGTAAAGGATATCCTGCCGGGCGTCGATGCTCCTGCGCACAACCTGCACATGACCCAGCAGCTGTGGCTTTACGCCAAGGGCCTTGCAAGCGGCCTCACGGAGCTTTTCTTCCGACAAAGGTTTCCCGATCTTCTCAGCTAATTCGAACTCTTTCACTTCGTTACGGAATTAGAATAGCCTGCCGTTGAATTTGCTGGCCAGGCCTTTCAGTTCGTCGTCAGTGGCGGGGCGGTTCAGGGCTTCCTTGTGCTCCTTTTGGAACTGGGCTTTCAGGCGCGCAAACTGCTGCTTCGTGTCAAGGGTGAAATCGCCGCCTTCTATCCAAGCGTAGTATGAAGGCTCATTCTCCCAGACTTCACGTGCAGTTTTGCCCTTATGCTTGCCGAAACTAATGACAGGCTCGTCGTTCTCCCCGTAAATCAGCCTTCCTGCAAAGTCAACGGTGCGGTTGCGAGCGCCGATTTTGGACAGGGATTCAACGTCGTTGTGAAGCACTTCCTGCTGATACTCAGTAGGTTCCTTGTACCTGTCCAGCTGGCTTTTGAGCACTTCCATGGTGGCAACGGTATCGGCCTCTGCCGTATGGGCGTTTTCAAAATCGCGCCCGCCGCAGTAGAAGCGGTAAGCTGCGCGGAGGTTACGTGGCTCGAAGTGATGGTAGATATTCTGTACGTCCACCATGCGGCATGAATGAAGGTCGATCTTTTCAATGAGCGAGAGCATCTCGTCGGCTTTCTGGGCCGATTCCGGCTTTTCTTCCTTCCGCCTGATGCAATATGCACGCACGCGCTCGATTTCTTCGGCCAGGAGGGGAAGGTCGAACTTCTGGGAGTTGAATCCGGCAAGGTCGCTGCCTTCCAGCCATTCGGCTACTTCAGGCAGCACGTCGATGAACTTGGGGCAGTCCAGAAGGTCTTCGTCCTTTACGCCGTTAACTTCCGAAGCCTGGGGATTGATGGGAATCTGCGCGCGTTTTGCGTAGTCCCAAGGCTTTATCTTCCAGGTCTTTATCTTAACTTCATGATCCGGCATCGCCTTTACGAAGCTCAGTTCGATGATGCCGTCGGTGGCTATGTTAAGGCCGGTGCTCTCGATGTCGAAAAACAGCAGCGGCTTTTCCAGATTCAGTTCCATTATATGATTCTGTCTTATGTTCCGGGGTGCAGGCTTTTGAAGACATAGCCACCCTCGGCTTTAGAGGGAGGGGCCCTTTAGGGAGGGATCGCGAAGCGACGGATTCAAAAGCCTGTACCCCGGAACTTCAAAAAAGAGATACAAAGGTGTTCGGATCCAATAGCCGGTCGGCTATTGGATCATGATGGGCATCAGGATGCCGCAGACTTTCTCCGTTTCGGCTTCTTCCTGGGCCGGAAGGATGAGCGCTGCGCGGCGGGCATCGGCGAATTTGATTACCAGCGAGTTGCAGCTCATGTTGGCAAGGATTTCCGTGAGGAAAGTGGACTTGAAGCCGATGGTGAGGGAATCGCCGGCATAATCGCAGCTGATCTTTTCGTATGCGGCAAGTGCGAAGCCGAGGTCCTGGGCCGAAATTTCCAGCTGGCCTTCGTTCAGGGTGAACTTGATGTGGTTGGAGGCCTTGTTGGCGCAAACTGCCACACGCTTTACGGTGTTCAGGAGGAGCTGACGGTCTATCTGAAGGACATTGGCGTTGTTCGTGGGGATTACGTCGCGGTACTTGGGATACTTGCCAACAACCAGGCGGCAAATCATCGTGGTGTTGCCGAAGGTGAACTGGGCGCTGGTGGAGTCGAAGTTTATTTCGACGTTGTCAATGTCTTTACCGATGATGGAACGCAGCACGCCTGCGGGCTTTTTGTGAAGGATGAACGATGCTTTTTCCGAAGCTTCCACGTCCTTGGTTGTGTAGCAGATGAGCTTGTGGGAATCCGATGCAACCAGAGTGGTGCTGCCGGGCTCCATGTCGAAGAAGATACCGTTCATTGCGGGACGGATCTCGTCGTCGGCGGTGGCGTAGATGGTGCTCTGGATGCCGGCAATCAGGCTTTCGGCCGGGAATGACACCTTGAGGGCATCTTCGCCGGTGGACTTAATTTCCGGATAATCTTCGGCCGGGAAATAGGGGAGAGCCGAGTTACCGCTGGCCCAGCTGCACTCGAAGGAACTGTCCGAAACGGTCTTGATGCGGATGGGCTGGTCCGGCAGTTCTTTCAGGAGATCCGTCATGTGGCGGGCGGGAATGGCGATGGAGCCGTCCTCCCCGGCGCTTTCCACTTCCAGCGAAGTGCGAAGGGTAAGCTCTGAATCAGAGGCGGTTATGGTAAGGATGCCGTCCTTAAGAACGAAGAGGAAATTCTCCAGAATGGGAAGGGCAGACTTGGAAGGAATGGCCTTGGATACATCCATCAGGGCCTTCAGGAGATTAGTGCTGGAAATGGTCAGATTCATATATCGTGTCTTTTTATTTTCTTAACTCACAAATATAAGAATTTTCCGGGAAAAGAAAAACAGAAATCACATTGGCAGCTTGGTTAATACCACCTGCATCCCCAGGGCCGCAACAATCCGGTAGAAAGTGGATACTGTGGGTACCGTACGGCCGTGCTCCACTTTGGAGACATATGCTTTGTCCGCACCGATTCGCTTTGCCAGCTCGGACTGCGTGAGACCGGCTTCCTTCCTGGCTTCACGGAGAATATCAGCATTGTACTCTTCCCAGGCCCTATCCTCTTCGGCCTTCCAGGTTTCAGATCCAATCGGGCCGAACTTTTCCACAAGGTGAGCTGTTATGTCGTACATGTTATCAGAGAGCGTTTTTTTGTTCATAGTATTCCTTCTTTAGCCTGATTGCCTTTTCGATTTCCGACCTTGGTGTCTTTTGAGTCTTCTTTACAAAACAGTTGAACAGCACTACAAGCTTCTCTCCGTCGTATATGAAGAGAAAGCGTAATTCCTTATTAGGAACAGTAATCCTCAATTCATAAATTCCATCTTCGAGATACGTGATATAGTGCGCAGGTAATCGGTTCTCCGACTGCATCAGCACCATTACTCTATCCACCTTATCCTTCTCTTTTTGTGATAACGATTCGTAGAAGTCAGCGAAGTACTCCTTGTACGCAACAATCTGTTTCACGGCGCAAATATAAAAAAAAGTTGTACAATTACACAACCGTAATGAGAGAGATTTCTCTTTGGAAAGGTTATGCATTCGGTACAAAAAAGAGAAAAATCCGTGACGTTTCCCAGAATCGTTAAAAACATTTTTGAAATAATTGTTGTTTTAAACGATTGTGGGTGAAAGTGATAGGCCTCGGTCAAATCTGACTTCGCGGTCTCAAGGCTCTGAATGAGCGTGGCGATTTCCTCGGCATTTGCACTGTCGCCGCCGGTTATTGCATTCTGCAGCGCCTCCAGCTTGGCGTTCATCTCCGCGATGGTGTAATAATTCGCCAGCTGCCCGTTAACCCATGTCTTCATTGAAGATTCCAGGCTTGAAATGGACGAATTGATCTTGGAAGTCAGCGAGGAATCCAGTGCCGAAAGGCCCTCCTTAAGAGTTGCCACCTCGTCGTAAAGGCTCTGATACTGTTCCAGAGTTGCGAACGTCGCCGAACCCCAGTTCTTAGTGTTTTTCAGCTCATCGTCCACATAGGCCTTAAGCTCGGCAATCTTGGCCGACGACTCATCGGAATCGTGAATAAGGCCTTTGAGCTCGTCCGAATTACAGGACACGAACAGGGCGAGTAGTAGAATTATCCCACCCAGAGACTAAATCTTTTCATGGGTATGTGATTATTATTGTTAATCAAAATGTGGTTTCACACGTCATCAAGACGTAAAAATATAAGGAATTCTTCGCTTAATTGAAACTACACTGACGGCTAATGTTGCCGGTGGTGCCTGCCGATGGACCACCGGGCACGAAACAGCGTCAAAATGTGGCCGGTGGTGCTATGGAATGGACCACCGGGAACAGTGGGCGGCCGGAGATTCCCGGTCAAGCCGGGAATGACGGGGGGCGCCCTTCGACAAGCTCAGGGACCGATTCGACAAGCTCAGGGCCCGCCGGGAATGACGGAAAAAGCCGGGTCGGGCATGACAGGACAAGATGGTCTTTGGGATGGCGTGAGGAGGGTAAGGTGGAGGCATGGGGCGGGGAGGAGATGTGCGTGGGAGTGTGGAGGGAGCGGTGACGCGTAAGCGGCATAACGGCCACTGTTTGACGACGTTAGGCCGGGGCCGAAGGGCCCGGACTAAAAGGAGGAGTTTGGCCGTTAAGCGACCGGAGGACCTCCTTCCCGCCCTAAGCCTTCACCTTACCCTCCTCCTGACATGCCGAAACTCATCTCCGTGAAAACACGATAGCGGTTTTGCTCACCGGGGCATATCAAACCATCGCCCGTGAGCATCTGGGCCCGTTTTTGCTCACAGACGTTGTCTTGAGCGTGCCAGGTCTGAAAAATGTCGACACTCCTGGAGCGGTTTTCTGCTTCTCAGAGCCTGTGGTGCGCCAAGTCTGCAAGAAAAATCAGACTTGGCACATTTCTTCGCAGACCTGGCACGCAACCACCCGTTAAAGCACAAGATGTTGGAATTGGAACGACGAGTGTGCTTTAGGCTGGAGAAAGCAGGGTGGTAAAGCACGGGATATGGGGATAAAGACGAAAAGTGTGCTTTAGGCCCCGGTTGGCATCATTTGCCCCGAAAACGGAAACGATCATGAAATCGCCCAGGGCAATGGCCCCGTGGCACAAGTTTTGACAAAAAGTGCCCTCGGAATAATCTTAAAACGTTATAAACATGAAAAATGGATTCTTTACCGTATTGCTCTCAGTGATTGCAGGCGGTTTAACGGCTTTCGGAGTAGTGAAAGCGACGGCTTCTGAAGCCAAGGGCAGCCCAATAGTGTCCGACGCTCCTGGCTCTTCAGTAGAATACCGTACTGTCAATTTGGCAGAGACGGAATATCCGGACTTTACATACGCTGCAGAAAGTGCTGTTGAGGCAGTAGTATATGTGGAGGTGACAGTACAGAGCCGCCAACAGTACCAGAACATCGACCCCTTCTTCCGCTTTTTCTTCGGCGATGAATTCGCAACCCCGCAGAGCCGTCAGCAGAAAGGCAGCGGCAGCGGCGTAATCATCCGCCCCGACGGATATATCGTCACGAACAACCACGTGATTGCCAACGCGACTGACATCACCGTTACCCTTAACGACAACCAGCAGTACGCCGCCACCGTAGTGGGCGCGGACCCTGCAACCGACGTTGCTATCATTAAGGTAGATGCCACTGATCTTCCGACCATTCCCATGGGCGACTCCGACCAGCTCCGCCTTGGCGAATGGGTGCTTGCAATAGGTTCGCCCCTTGGTATGCAGCTTCGCAGTACCATCACCGCCGGCATCGTCAGCGCCAAGGGCCGTTCAATGCCCGACTATTCCGGTGAATTCAAGATTGAATCCTTCATCCAGACCGATGCAGCCGTGAATCCCGGCAACTCCGGCGGCGCCCTCGTGAACAAGAAGGGCGAGCTGGTGGGCATCAACACCGCCATCGTCTCCCAGACCGGCTCCTACACCGGCTATTCCTTCGCCGTCCCCGTGAACATTGTCAAACGGGTGGCCGAAGACCTGATGGACTATGGCTCCGTGAAGCGTGCCATGCTGGGCATCACCATGGGTACGGTGGACAAGAAAATTGCCGACGAAATGAAACTTTCCTCCGTAAACGGCGTATATATTAACGAGGTTTTGAAAGGAAGTGCCGCTGACAAGGCCGGACTCCGGAAGAACGACGTCCTCGTAGCCATTGACGGTCAAAAGATTACGGACGCTTCTTCCGTTCAGGCCAAGGTGAGCAGCTACCATCCCGGAGACAAGGCGGTCATCGCCTATATCCGTGACGGCAAGCAGTATGAGACCACGGTGGAGTTCCAGGCTGCCGCCCAGCAGAATGGAGAAACGGATATCGATGGCTCCATCGCCTTCTATGGCGCCCGCCTGAAAGCTGCCAGCCCCGAAACGCTGAAAACCCTGAACTTGCGTTCCGGCGTGCAGATTGTCTCCGTGGGCAGCGGCAAGATGGCGGAAGCCGGCGCGATGGACAATACCATCATCACCCATGTGAACGGATCGGCCGTTTCAAGCCCCGAAGATGTCGTTGCCAAGGCCAAGAAGGCAGCCCGTGCCGTCTATATCGAAGGTGTAGATATGAACGGGAGGGCATTCTACTTTGGCTTCGGCAAGTAAGGAACTGCCGATAAGCACTTGAAATCCGGTCGGTTTCTTACACAAGGAACCGACCGAAATTTTTATTGTATAATGAGACAACTTAAAATTACCAAGTCCATCACCAACCGCGAGAGCGCGTCGCTGGACAAGTACCTGCAGGAAATCGGCCGTGAAGAGCTCGTCACCCCGGACGAAGAAGTGGAACTGGCCCAGCGCATCCGCAAAGGGGACCAGGAAGCCCTGGAAAAACTCACCCGTGCCAATCTGCGTTTCGTGGTTTCCGTGGCCAAGCAGTACCAGAATCAGGGCCTGAGCCTGCCGGATCTTATCAACGAGGGCAATCTGGGCCTTATCAAGGCTGCCGAGAAATTCGATGAAACCCGTGGTTTCAAGTTTATCTCCTACGCCGTGTGGTGGATTCGTCAGAGCATTCTCCAGGCGCTGGCGGAGCAAAGCCGTATCGTGCGCCTGCCCCTGAACCAGGTGGGTTCCCTGAATAAAATCAACAAGGCCCTGTCCAAGTTCGAGCAGGAGAACGAGCGCCAGCCTTCCAACGAGGAACTCTCGGAGATGATCGACGTCCCCAAGGACAAGATTTCCGATACCCTCCGCGTGGGCAGCCGCCACGTGAGCGTGGACGCACCCTTCGTGGAGGGGGAAGACAACAGCCTGCTGGACGTGCTTCCCAATGACGATTCTCCCAGCGCCGACAAGGGACTGGTGAACGAAAGCCTCAATACGGAAATCGAGCGGGCCCTGAGCACCCTTACCGACCGCGAGCGCGAAATTATCAAGAGCTTTTTCGGCATCGGCTGCCAGGAAATGACCCTGGAGGAGATTGGCGAGCGCTTCGGCCTCACCCGCGAGCGTGTGCGCCAGATCAAGGAAAAGGCCATCCGTCGCCTCAAGAGCCCGTCCCGCAGCAAACTTCTTAAATCGTACCTGGGATGACGCC
>CAMOIT010000014.1 GCA_946616285.1 uncultured Bacteroidales bacterium
ACGGGTGCCGGAAAGGATTACGTTCACGGCCGGGAAGATGCGGCGGTTGGACAGGTTGCGGTCCAGTTGGAGCTCCATGTTGCCGGTGCCCTTGAACTCTTCGAAGATGACGTCGTCCATCTTGGAACCGGTTTCCGTAAGTGCCGTTGCCAGAATGGTTAAGGAACCGCCACCTTCAATATTTCTTGCAGCACCGAAGAAGCGCTTGGGTTTCTGGAGGGCGTTGGCGTCCACACCGCCGGTGAGCACTTTACCTGATGCCGGCTGAACGGTGTTGTATGCACGGGCAAGGCGGGTGATGGAATCCAGCAGGATAACAACGTCGTGACCGCACTCAACGAGCCTGCGAGCCTTGTCAAGGACCATATTGGCCACTTTTACGTGATGCTCGGCCGGTTCGTCGAAGGTAGAAGCAACGACTTCTGCCTTAACGCTGCGCTGCATGTCGGTCACTTCCTCGGGACGCTCGTCAACAAGGAGGATAATCTCGTACACTTCCGGGTGATTATCGGCGATTGCGTTCGCAATGGCTTTCAAGAGCATGGTCTTACCGGTCTTGGGCTGTGCGACGATGAGGCCGCGCTGGCCTTTGCCGATAGGAGTGAACATGTCCACGATGCGGATGCTCTGGTCTTTCTCGTGCCCGTGGCCAAGGAGATTGAATTTCTCGGTGGGGAAAAGGGGAGTGAGGAAGTCGAAGGGGACCCTGTCGCGTACGAATTCCGGAGTGCGTCCGTTGATGAACTTTATCTTGACAAGAGGGAAGTACTTGTCGCCTTCCTTCGGGGGACGGATCTCGCCGGTGACAGTGTCACCGTTTTTCAGCGCGTTCTGCTTGATTTGCTGCTGCGAAACGTAAATATCGTCGGGCGAGTTAAGGTAATTATAGTCGCTTGAACGCAGGAAGCCGTAACCGTCCGGCATTATCTCAAGGACGCCGGTAGCTTCTACAGAACCTTCGAATTCAATCGGCTGGGGACGCTGGGGCTTGGGCGCCTGCTGAGGTTGAGGCTGAGACTGCTGTTGTTGAGACTGAGGAGCCTGAGGGGCCTGGGCCTGCTGCTGTTTATGCTGCTTGTGAGGTTTTACAGTCTCTTCTGCAGGTGCCGTTTCGTTGTCTTCTTTCAAATCCTGGAAAAGGTCCTGTATAAACTTCTTACCGTCAATCTCGGCCGGTTGTTGCTGCTTGGTTTCCGGAGCCTCCTCCTGGGATTTCTTTGCCTTACGGCCGCGCTTCTTCGGTTCTGCCTTAGGGGCGGCTTCCTCCGCGACAGGGGCCTGGGGCTGCACTGCTTCCTGGGCTGCCGGAGCCTCCGCTTTGCGACCTTTCTTCCTGCCGGACTTCTTGCTTTCCTGTGCCTCCGGCTTCGGCTCTTCTGCAGGCTTTACAGGCTCAGCACTAGCCTCAGGCTTTGGGGCAACAAGCTTGGGAGCGGGTGTCTCGGCAGGTTTTTCTTTGCGGGGACGGCCGGGCTTTTTACGGGACTTGTCCGCCACCGGCTTCTGGGACTCAAGAATGGCCTCACGATCCAAAATGGCGAAGCCCAGTGTCAAGGGATCCATTTTCTTTGCTCCTTTTATATCCAACGATTCTGCGATGCTAAGGAGCTGTTCTTGGCTCATCGCATTCAATTCAACTAATTTATGGGGCATAATTGAAATGATTATTTCAAGTAAAAAGACGGCATTCCGAGCGGAAAACCGTCACAAAGATACGAAAAAAAACAAATACTGCAAATACTACTTGAGCATATTATCCATGTAGGAGTCGCTCTTCTTGAAGCGCAGGATGTCGGCCAGTGCCGATGCGTTTGCAGCAATGCGGAAACTGTATGACTTCCACTGGCCCATAGGCACCCAGGAGATGGCTATGTTGAAGCAGTGAAGGTCGTAGCTGGCGCTGAACTGGGTGGTGGTAAAGCGCATGGCCATAAGGTCGAAACCGGAAGTGGCCTGGATGCTCATTCTGGGCGTAAGCTTTATATTGCCGCTAAGGTTCACCGTCTGGGTGAATTTATGGTTGGTAGTGAGCTCATCGGTGGCCTTCTGATATGTGTAGCTCTTGGCGTAATTGAAGGAGTAGCTCACGTTTATGGACCAGGGCGCGTTGGGATTCATATAATATACGTAACCGCCGGGAATATATTCGCCTGTTACGGGATGGTAGTAGATGCGCTGGTAAGAATTAGCGTCGGAAGAGCCTCCGCCGCCTTTTCCGTCGGCCCCGCGCCTGCCGTCGTTTCCGTCTATGGCGCCCTTTCCGTTAAGGGAGAACGATGCCGAAAGGGAAGCGTTGGTCAGGCGGGCCAGCACGCCGGTCGCCGCTACGTTCAGCTTGTTTATCTTCTTTCCTTGCTCGTTGATGGCGTAAGGGTCGAAGTTAAGGTTACCGCTGATGTTAATCTTGTTGAAAAGGTTTGTCGACGCGGAAATGCCGATATTCTGCATGCGCAGGGAGTCAGCGAGGAAGTTGTAGCTGGTGTTGATGTTCAGCTGGTCCAGAAGCTTTACCTTTTTCGATCCCGTGCCGGTGGTATCCTTCATGTCACGGACTTTCGCCTCCAGGTTGTTGCCGAAAGACAGCGACATGGTTGCGCTTTTCCCGCGCCCGGGAGGTGACGAGGAATTATGGTTCCCGGTAAGGCTGTAAATATTGTACCAAGTTTGGTCATGAAAGGTCCCTCGCTTGTCATAATAAGCATCCAATGTACGCCAGCCGTTGAAAGCCGTACCCTTCTCCGGGCTGAAACTGAGTGACATCGACGGCGTTATCACATGCCGGATTGCCTGTATCTTCCGGTGCTTGCCGAAGTTGAACATTCCGTATATTCGCGTGGACATGGACATGCTGCCGGAATAGGTATGAGTCATGCCGAAGCCGTTGAACGCGGTTCCGGGATCAGTCACCACCTTCTGCGCTATCACCTCGTTGCCATCCTTGTCCAGGACAGTAATCGGATTGCCGGCGTCGTCTGTTTCAGGGACGAGGCTCTGGCTGCCCTTGGAGAACATCCAGTTCATGCCATAGCTCACGCTTGGCGTTACATTAATATATTTGAAGAGCGTGAAATTGGGCAGGCCAATCTGGAAGCTGTGCGTCATGCCGTTGGTGAGGCGTTCCATGGCTTTTATACCCAGGGAATCGCCCATTTCCTTAACGCGGTACGGATTGCCGCTGGCGTCATAATCGACCACGTATTTATCTCCGTCCATGACGAAGTCCTGCATGTCCCTGAGCTTGAAGTTGATCCTGTTCTGAATGGCAGCGGAATAGCCGAAGGATATCTTCTCGTAAAACCTTTCTTTTCCCACGCGCTCCTTTCTCTTGAAAGGATAGAAACGGGTAACGGAGAAGGTAATGTTAGGAAGGGTGAACGAGTAGCTGGAGTCCCTGGAATTCTGGTTGTGCAGGGCATTCACGCTAAGGTTGAACTTTCCGTTCCAGTTATGGGAATAGGATATGGAGGAGTTGATCTGATTCTGCTGGGCCTCCGTCACCGAACGGGAGTTGTACTTGTTGTTGGAAGGGCTGGAGAAGTTCACCGATGCGCTGAAGGAAGAACCGGGGTGAGCCTTGGCATCCTGGGAATGGGACCAGCGGAAGCCGAAGTTCTTGGACTGGACGAAGTCGGTGCTGCCTTTCTCGCCCGTCTGGTCGTTGGAATATGTGAGTGCAAGGGTACCGTTGAACTTGTAGTTGACCTTATAACGCGAATTCAGGTCCACCGCCCACGAACCAAGAGTATAATAGTCTCCGGTAAGGGAAATGTCGAAATAATCGCCGATGACGAAATACATACCGGCGTCTCGTACGAAAAAGCCTCGGGCCTGTTCCTCGCCGAAGGTAGGCATCAGCAATCCGGTTGCCCTTGTCGGCTTTTTAGGGACGAAGCCGAAGGGGAGTACAAGCGGCACGGGGACATCGGCAACTACGGGCCATGCAGGGCCGAAAACCGTCTTCTGCGAAGGTTTGGTGACGATTTTGGCCATGCTCAGCTTCATGTAGTAATGCGGGTGCTCGAGGTCACAGACGGTATATACGCCGTCCTCCATGTTGATGGAATTGTCCGGCATCTTCTTGATCCTCTTGCCCTGCAGGAGGCCCTCGGCCTCCTTCGTTATCATATTGGTGATTCGGGCTTTGGAAGTAGTGAAGTTGTAGCGGAGCTCGTCCATTTTGTATGTCTGCCCGCCTTCGGTCATTTCCGGAAGGCCCACCATCTCGCCGGTTGCAGGATCCTTACGGCCTCTGGCAAAGACGGTATTCGCAAGCATGTCATACTCTATATAATCGGCCGTGAGCTTCATGTCCTGATAGGTGACAGTGGCCCCGCCGTAGTAGTAAATCATACGCTTTCCACCGGAGAAATCAGAGATAATTGAGTCTTTTGCAGCAGTGAAAGCGGGAAGATCCAGGGAACTCTTGCCAAGAAGGTCCAGTGAATCACGCTTTGCAGCGGCAATTGAATCGGCCAGGCGCAGGGAATCGGACATTGTGGCAAGAGTAGTATCGCTTGAGCTATGGAAGGAAGTCCGGCGCAGGGAATCGGGCCACTGGGCCATCCTGCGGGCCTTTGCGGGCATAGCCGCAGAAAGCAGTAGGATTGCTCCAAAAGCCAGATATTGCAAAAACTTCCTTGCCATTAGATATTTTTTGCTAAATTTGTGCAAAATATAAGGTACAAAAATACTACTTATTCCATAATTTACAAAACCAAATTGGCCATGAAGCACCACCGCCTCTTCATTACAGCTGCTTTAGCGCTTGTTTTCCGTGCAATTGCCGTGCCTACTGAAGGGAAAGCCGCAGGAGACGGAAACCAGCCCCGGCTGGGAACGGTGGTAATAGACCCGGGGCATGGCGGAAAGGACCCGGGATGCGTGAGCCGGGACGGTAAAACCTTCGAAAAGGATATCGTCCTTGATATCGGCCTGCGCCTTTCAAAAAAAATAAAGGAAGGCTATGCAGGAGGGGTTAATGTGAAGATGACAAGGGAGGACGACCGCTTCGTGGAACTGGAAAACCGCGCGGTAACGGCAAACAAGGCCGGAGCCAACCTATTCATTTCAATTCACGTCAATGCAGTTGAGAAAGGCACCACCGCCAACGGTTATTCAATCCACTGCCTGGGCCAGTCCAAAAAGAAAGGTAACGATCTTTACTCCAAGAATCTGGACCTTGTAAAGAGGGAAAACTCCGTTATTACCCTTGAAGACAACTACAAAACCAAATACCAGGGTTTCGACCCTTCGGACCCTCAGTCGTCCATTATCTTCAACCTGATGCAGAATGCTCACCTGAGTGCCAGCCTCTCCTTCGCCGAAGAAGTAGCGGACGCCATGGGCGATACCCCCATAAAAACAAACAGGGGAGTATCCCAGGATCCTTTCTGGGTTCTCTGGCGAACAGCCATGCCGGCAGTACTCATAGAGGTAGGTTTCATTACCAATCCGGACGACCTGGCCAAAATGCGCACGGAAGAAGGCAGGGAAGCAATTGCCGAAAACATCTACAAGGCTTTTTGTTCCTTCAAGGCAAAGTACGACAGCTCCATGACTGTAGATAAGCCGGAGGAAAACGTTTCAGCTCAGGAGGTCAGCCAGGAACTGCCACCAAGGGAGGTTGTAAAAGAAGAGGTAAAGGAACAGGCTCCTTCCAAGGAACAATCGGCAGCAGGGCCGCAATACGGCGTACAGATTCTCGCAACTTCAAAAGATATGGACCTTAAAGATCCTTTCTTCAGAGGATATAAACCCATGTTGATAAAAAGCGGCAAACTCAACAAGTATATTATTGCGCTAAGCAGCAATCTTCGGGAAGTAAAAAATAAATACCCGGAAATTCAGGGAAAATTCCCGGACAGTTACCTTGTTAAAATCGAAAACGGAGCCACATCTCCGGTACGCTGATTTTTAGGCTTTTAGAGGCGTTGAAACAAAGCGGATTTCGGTCGCCTTAAATTGGAATAATTCCAAAATAGAACATCGGGAAGACGTTGTGATTGGCAGATGGTCGCCATTTAATCCACTGATTTCTAAATGCTTCCATAAGTTGTCGATAAACGCTTCGGCTGCAAATAATTTAAATATAAAAAATTTAAAATGCAATAGCGTTTTGATTTTTTTATGAATTATTTTTCCCCCAACTTTGCAAGTGAAGCAAACAAGCAACACATTTTTATTAACCTTATCCCCGGATGACAGACCAGGAAAGACATATTGCGGTATGGAACAACTGTCTGCAGATCATTGCAAATAACATTGATCCGCAGAAGTTTGCGACCTGGTTCAAGCCTATCAGGCCGGTGAGCCTGGAAGGGGCGGCACTTACGGTGGAAGTTCCTTCGGATTTCTTCCGCGAGTATATAGAAGGTGCATACAAGGACCTTCTGCGCATGACCATCCGCAGGGCCATAGGAGCCGACGCCCAGCTGTTTTATTTGGTTCGTCCCGTGCAAAACGGGGACAGCATGGTTCTTCCTTCAGAAAAGGCGTCTTCGCCCACCAACAACCCTGTATCCATCCCTGTGTCCCAGCCGTCCGGAAATCCCAGTCCGTTTGCATACCCCGGAATCAAGAGGGTCCAGATAGACCCCCGCCTTAATCCGGCATACTGCTTCGGCAATCTCGTTCAGGGCGATTGTAACAAATTGGGAGTAAGTGCAGGATCGAGCATTTCAATGTCTCCCGGCAATACTCCCTTCAACCCCCTGTTCCTGTTCGGCGGACCGGGCCTCGGCAAAACGCACATCGCCCAGGCCATCGGCATCGACATCAAGGAAAGGTTCCAGGACAAGGTGGTGCTCTATGTAACCGGCAACGAGTTCAAAACCCAGTACATGGACGCCGTAAAAGGCAACCGTATAGTGGATTTCATAGCTTTCTACCAGAGGATAGACGTTCTTATTGTGGACGATATCCAGGATCTGGTGGGTCAGGGATCGCAGAACACCTTCTTCAATGTGTTCAACCACCTCCATCAAAAGGGCAAACAGCTCATTTTCACCAGCGACCGCGCACCTGTGGATCTTCAGAACTTCGAGGAAAGGCTCCTCTCACGCTTCAAGTGGGGACTGTCGGTGGAACTCACCCGCCCGGACTATGAAACCAGGCTTCACATGCTCCGCTCAAGGGCTCTCAGGGAGGGCGTCCGCCTGGACGAAGAAGTCCTGTCCTATCTGGCCGCACGCGTGAAAACCAATTTCCGCGAACTGGAAGGGACTCTCACCTCGCTCCTTGCATACGCCACTCTCGGCCATAGGGACATTGATGTGGAACTTGCACAAAGCGTCACTGGAAAGATAGTGAGCGAATCCACCAGCGAAGTTAATATGGACACCATTGTCAATACCGTATGCGATTACTTCAATATTACGCGTGACACTCTCTTGTCCAAAACCCGCAAGCGCCAGATTGTCCAGGCACGCCAGATTGCAATGTACGAGTGCAGGAACCTCATTCCAAGCTGTTCGCTTTCCACAATCGGCTCGGAACTGGGAGGCAAGGACCACGCCACGGTGCTTCATGCATGCACAACCGTTCAGGACCTTATGTCAACCGATAAGCTTTTCCGCCAGTGGGTGGAAGACATAGAAGGAATGGTAGCGGTTCCGGTGCTTGCATAATTATTAAGGTTTTTAATAGGATTTTTGGGGCTTTTTACCTATATTAGCAGGGTAAAAAGCCATTTTTTAATTATGAACGCAGAATCCGTCCTTAATATCTTCAAGGAAATTACGGCCATTCCCCGTGAATCCGGACATGAACAGGCCATGACCTCTTATCTCCAGAGTTTCGCTGCTAACAGGGGTCTTCAGTGCAAAGCCGATAAAGTAGGCAATGTCCTCATCACAAAAGAGGCGTCCAAAGGCAAGGAAAACGTACCCACTCTGGTACTCCAGGCCCATCAGGACATGGTTTGCGAAAAAAACGCGAACTTCGACTTCGATTTCAGCAAGCAGCCCATTCCATACGTTATCGAGGATGGATGGATGATAGCCAAAGAAACCACCCTTGGCGCCGACGACGGCATCGGCATCGCTTCCTGCCTTGCCCTTCTGGATTCGGACCTTCAGCTTGGTAAGCTGGAATGCCTTTTTACCATTTCGGAAGAGACCACCATGGTTGGCGCCGAAAAGTTGGAGGCCGGCTTTTTCACGGGAAAAACCCTGATTAATCTGGATTCGGAGGACGAAGGGGAGATGTTCGTCGGCTGCGCCGGCGGCAAAGAAAGCCACGTCAGCTACACATTTGAACATGAGCCGCTAAGGAAAGGCTATAAAACCATTAAGATACAGATAAGCGGCGGCATAGGCGGCCACAGCGGGGACGATATCAACAAAGGAAGGATGAACGCGCTCAAGCAGCTGGTCCGTTTCCTTTACACGGAGCTCCAGTGGGACTTCCAGCTCATCGCAATTGAAGGCGGAAACAAGCACAACGCCATCTGCCGCGAGGCCTATGCTATTATCGCCGTCCCGGAAGACGAAGTTTCCGAAATGCTGGAAGACGTAAAAGCCTTCAACGCCATCATCAGTTCGGAATTCTCCCCCTCCGATCCTGACGTAAAGGCAAGCGCAGCGCAGATTCCTGACGTAAAGGAGGAACCCATTTCCGAAGGCGACGCAGCCGCAATAATTGCAACCCTTTTAAGCATTCCACATGGCATTGAGGCTATGTCAATGGATATTCCCGGACTGGTCCAGACATCCACCAACATGGCGGCCGTGCACACTAAAGGAAACGAACTCATAGTCCTGTGCTCGCACAGAAGCTCGGTGGAGTCGGAACTGAGTGCCATTGCCGAAAAACTCGAAGCAGTGTGCTTCCTTGGCGGTTTCGACATAGAACACAAGTGGGGCTATCCCGGCTGGAAACCCAATCTTAATTCTCCTATCCTGGAAGTTTGCGTCCAGTCTTACAGAAAGCTCTTCGGCACGGATCCCAAGGTCAAAGCCATACACGCAGGCCTGGAATGCGGCATGTTCCTTAGGAAATACCCGGACCTTGACATGGTTTCCTTCGGCCCCACCCTCCGCGGCGTACATGCTCCCGGAGAAAAACTGGACCTGGAATCCCTGGACAAGTTCGTCCGCCACCTGGAAGACGTAGTAGTGAATTTCGAATAGGGGAGTATGGTATTGATTGCACCTTCGCTCCTTGCAGCCGATTTCCTGCATCTTGAAAAAGATGTCGAAACTGTCAACTCCCATGCCGATATTTTCCATCTTGATGTTATGGACGGCAGTTTCGTGCCGAATATTTCTTTCGGCTTTCCAGTTGTATCGGCCGTGGCAGAGATTGCCCTGAAGCCCCTGGACGTACACCTGATGATAGTGAATCCGGAAAAGTACGTGGAGCGTTTTGCCAAAGCCGGTGCATCCTTCATCAGCTTTCACTATGAGGCAGCCGGATCCGCCAGCGGGGAACTCCTGTCCAGAATAAAGTCTCTTGGAGTAAAGGCCGGAATAGCAATAAACCCCGACTGTCCGGTCGAAGATATTTTCCCTTATCTGCTGCAGGCGGACTTCGTACTTATTATGAGCGTGTTCGCCGGTTTCGGCGGGCAAAAGTTCATTCCCGAATCTCTGGAGCGCATATCAAAAGTCAAGGCAGAGCTTGAAAGAATGGAGCTGAATGACGTTGCCATTGAAGTTGACGGAGGCGTAGGCCCGGCCAACGCCCGGGCGCTTAAAGACGCCGGTGCAAGTATGCTGGTCGCCGGCAGTTCGGTTTTCAAGGCACCAGACCCCGCCGCTGCAATAAAAGCGATGAGGGAAGCATGACAAATTGTCACCCCTGAGAACACAGGCCCTTTTTTTGATAAATCCACCCGTACAATACGCAAATCAATATATGATAACTCACGACCTCAGGCTCATCGCCGATGCCATTTACGACAAGAAAGGCCAGGATGCAGTATCCCTGGACCTCAGGCAGATTGACGGCGCAATCACCGACTTCTTCATGCTGTGCGACGGTTCCAACACCACACAGGTGGGTGCAATAGCGGACAATATCGCCGAAAAAATGAAGGAAGAAGGCCATACCCTTTACCGCTCTCAGGGCGAAGGGAACAATTTCTGGATAATCCAGGATTACGGCAACATAGTGGTACACATTTTCCTTAAGGAGTACCGCGAATTCTACCGTCTGGAAGACCTCTGGGCCGATGTCCCCAGAAAAGAATACAAAGAGAGAAAAGTGACCGGGACAAGCAAGAACAACAATGGCTGACAATAAGAAATCAGGCCGCCGCTGGTTTGGCAACCTTTCATGGCTGTACATACTGATTTTCATCGGTATGGGATACATGCTGTTCAGCAACCAGCGCTCCGGCGAACCCGAAAAAGTGGAATGGGGGGACGTACAGTCCATGATTAAAAGCGGCGACGTAGCCGAAATCAGTTTCGTTCGCAACGATTTCAAAGGCGAAGTGAAAATCCGTCCCGAAAGGCTTGCCAAGTACTCTGACAAGTTCCAGGGCGGGGTGCCGCCAAGGCGTTCACCGCATTTCTACTTCCTTGTTTCCACGAAATTCGACCCTGAAGCCACCTTTGGCGAGCTCAATTCCCAACTGGCCGAAGTGGAACAGTTCAAGGTGGTTATAAAGAACGAGGAGCACATCTGGATGGAAATCGCCCAGATGGTTCTCCCGCTTTTGATACTCATCGTTTTCTGGGTATTAATCTTCCGTGGAATGGGCCGTGGTGCCGGTCCCGGAGGCCCTGGAGGCGGATTCAATCCATTCAACACCGGTAAGTCCACCGCCCGCGAAAGCGAAAAAGGCGAGGTTAAAGTCACGTTCAAAGACGTTGCTGGACTTTATGGAGCCAAGGAAGAAGTGATGGAGATTGTAGACTTCCTTAAAAATCCCCAGAAATACACCGCCCTGGGCGGCAAAATCCCTAAAGGAGCACTTCTGGTAGGCCCTCCCGGAACCGGCAAGACGCTTCTGGCCAAGGCAGTGGCAGGGGAGGCCAATGTACCCTTCTTCTCCATCAGCGGTTCAGACTTCGTGGAAATGTTCGTTGGCGTAGGTGCGTCCCGTGTAAGAGACCTGTTCCGCCAGGCCAAGGAAAAAGCCCCCTGCATCGTTTTCATAGACGAGATTGACGCCGTTGGCCGCGCCCGTGCAAAGAACGGAGGCTTCTCTTCAAATGACGAAAGGGAAAATACTCTGAATCAGCTCCTTACCGAAATGGACGGTTTCGACACGAACAGCGGCGTAATAGTGCTTGCTGCAACCAACCGTTCGGATATCCTGGACCAGGCCCTTATGAGGGCCGGCCGCTTCGACAGGCAGATTCATGTTGAACTTCCGGAGCTCAAGGAGCGTGAGGAAATCTTCAAGGTGCACCTCCGCGACATTAAGCTGGGGGACGATTTCAACGTGGAATTCATGGCCAAGCACACTCCCGGTTTCTCCGGCGCGGACATTGCCAACGTCTGCAATGAAGCGGCCCTGACCGCTGCCCGCAGGGACCACGAGAAAGTGATGCAGCAGGACTTCCTTGATGCAGTGGACCGCATCATCGGCGGCCTTGAGCGCAAGTCCAATACCATAATGACTCCCGCCGAAAAACGCACCACGGCATACCACGAGGCGGGCCATGCCCTTGTAGGATGGCTTCTCCCTTATGCCGATCCTGTTTTCAAGGTAAGCATCATCCCCAGAGGCAAAGCCCTGGGCCTTACCTGGAGCCTCCCCGAAGAGAGGAAGAACTGGTCCCGCAGCGTCATGATGGACCAGATGTCCATGCTTCTCGGAGGTCGCGTAGCCGAAGAAATACTGAACGGAGAGCCCTCGACAGGCGCCCTTAACGACCTCGAGCGCATGACAGGAATGGCATACGCCATGGTACAGTACTACGGCATGTCGGACAAAGTTGGAACGCTTTCCTTCTACGATTCCAGCGGCGCACGCGGCTACAACCTTGTCAAGCCGTATTCCGAGAAGACCGCCGAACTGATGGACACGGAAGTTAAGGCGATCATTAAGGAGGTACACGCCCGCACTATGGCCCTTATTGAATCTCACAAAGAAGAATTCATGCAGCTTGGTGCTCTCCTTTTGGAAAAAGAAGTTATCTTTGCAGAAGATATCGAGAGAATCCTCGGCCCCAAGGTTAAACCCGCCGCGGACGACCAGTTTACCGACAAATGAACCAAACAGTAAAACGCACTATATTCGGAGTCCTCTTTCTGGCAGTGATGCTGGGAGGGCTCCTTTTCAATGAATATACCTTTGCCGCCTTGTTCGCATTCATCTCTGGAGTAATGATGTATGAGTTCTACCGGATGAGCCTGGGCCCCAGCCTGAAAAAGCAGCAATGGGAGGGAATTGCTCTTGGTCTTTTCCTCTTCGCCTGCGGGGTGTGTCACTTCTCCGGATGCCCATATAGCGAAATGCTTTGGGGAATTGCGCTCATTCTCCTTTTATTCATACTCGGAGGACTTGTTCTGGACAGCAAACATGAGGATTTCGCAAAATCAGCACTGATTCTTGCAGGGCTTGTGTACATTGCTCTTCCTTTGGCGCTGTCTCCGGCAGTAGTATACTCCGGCGGACAGTTCAGCGGCCTTCTGATGGTATCGTTCTTCGTCATCATCTGGAGTTCAGACGTAGGCGCTTATTGCTTCGGAATGCTTTTCGGCAAGAACGGAAAAAAGATGTGCCCGAAGATTTCCCCAAAGAAGAGCTGGGCCGGTTTCTGGGGCGGTATAGTATCATCGGTCCTTGCCGGTGCAATACTCATGTGGACGGGCCTTTTCTGCTTCCCCTGGTATCACGTAGTCGCTGTTTCCGTCCTGATGAACGTGATGGGTGTCCTCGGAGACCTGTATGAATCGCTTTGGAAGCGTCATTTCGGGATCAAGGATTCAGGAAAGATTATCCCCGGGCACGGCGGACTCATGGACCGCTTCGACAGTTCACTTTTCGCTATACCCATCGGATATGTTTATCTCTTGATTTTTCAGTTAGTGTAATATATGCAGTGGATTAAAATCGACAACGATTCTTACGGCACCATACTGGCCAGCTGGGTGATTTGCGCCATCCTTATTTTCCTGGTGGCGCACTTCATAAAAACCGTGTGGATAAGCCTGCCCATCTCGGCAGCGCTTGTGGTGTTCATGGTGTTCATCACATGGTTTTTCCGCGTGCCGGACCGTTCCACTCCAGATCCCGAAAACGACCGTCTGGTATCTTCAGTGGCCGACGGCAAGGTAGTGATAGTGGAGAAAGTCTTCGAAAAGGAATTCCTTCAGAAAGAGTGCATACAGATATCGGTGTACATGGACTTTTTCGACGTCCACTGCAATTTCTGGCCTATTACCGGAAAGGTTACCTATTACAAGTATCATCCCGGTAAATACATCCTTGCCTTCCATGAGAAGGCCTCCGAACTTAACGAGCATTCGTCCTCCTGCCTGGAAAACGAATACGGCCAGGTGTTCTTCAAGCAGATTGCCGGAACCTTTGCAAGGCGCATAGTATGCTACTCCGAGCCAGGTAGGATAGAGTACAGGGGAGACCAGTGCGGCGTAATAAAATTCGGCTCCAGGATAGATCTCTTCCTACCTCTTGAAGCCGATGTTAAAGTAAAAGTCGGAGACAAAGTCCGCGCAATCGAATCAGTTCTGGCTATTCTGCCCGATCGGCAGCAATAAGGTCCACAAGCTTCTGAACAGCCTCGTCTTCCGGGATATGCCTGAGGACGGGGCTTTTTCCGCGGTACAGGGTAACCTTGCCGAAACCTTCGCCCACGTAGCCGTAGTCGGCGTCGGCCATCTCGCCAGGACCGTTTACTATGCATCCCATGACGGCTATCACGACATCCTTGAATTGCGAAGTAGCGTCCTTAACCCTATTGAATGTGGATTCCAGATCGTACAGGGTGCGGCCACAGCCAGGGCAGGCGATGTATTCCGGCTTGTAGAACCTGCGGCGGCATGCCTGCATTATTTCGTCTTTGAGATATTTGTCTTCCAGGGGAATATCGTCCACCGTGCGGTTTAGAAGGGGAGCGCCCCAGGTGCAGGCGGCGTCAAGCATACCTTCCTCGCGTGCGGACAAGGCTCCGGGAGCAGAGGCTGACGAATACCGGTGTGCAAGGTACTGCGCCACGGGTATTTCATTTTCGGGGCGTTCCGTAAGCGATACGCGTATGGTATTGCCGATACCTTCTTCAAGAAGCGTAGAGATGGCGACGCAGGACTTTATGCGGCCGCTGTCGCCGTTGCCTGCTTCGGTGACTCCGACATGAAGCGGAAAAACCGTCCCTTCCTCCTGCATCATGCGGGCAAGCTCGCGGTAGGCCTCAACCATCACAACGGTATTGGACGCCTTAAGCGAGACTACCACGTTATAAAACTCGGCGTCAAGGCACATACGCACCCATTCCATTGCCGCAAGTGCCATGGCCCTGGGTGTATTCCCGTATTTCTCCACTATATACTTGCCCAGGGAGCCGTGATTAAGGCCTATACGTATCGTACGTCCATATTGCTTGCAAAGTTCCAGAAACTCGCGGAAAAGCGCCCTGGCGCGTTCATGGTCGGCGTGGAAGTTTCCGGGATTTATCCTTATCTTTTCAACTACCGGCACCGCCGCCTTCGCTATTTCGGCCGAGAAGTGGACGTCGGCCACAAGGGGAGTGTCAATGCCTTCCGCCCTTAAGCGGCGCCTGATTTCGGCAAGGGCGGCGACGTCAGACATTGCAGGGACAGTAATGCGGATAAGCTGTGAGCCTGCAGCTGCAAGGCTTCGGCACTGTGCAACTGTTGCCTCGATATCCGAAGTATGGGTATTGCACATGGTCTGGACCACGATGGGATGGCCGCTGCCGATAATGACATTTTCCCCTACGGGAACGCTAAGAGTCTGAAGTTCTTTTTTCATGTCACTTTTCATTCTGCCCCTGGACCATCTGCCTCGCCAGTTTCTTCAGCTGAGCGCGCGTATGGCCGAAGCGTGGAGTAAGTTGATAATACAGGCCAAAGGTTACAGCCAGGTCCAGCGGATAACCGAAGCGGTAATAATATGGGCTGGCATAGTCGGGATTCCAGAAAGACTCCCATCCCCACTTAATTTGAGCGTTCAGGTGCAATTCGAAGGGGTTCAGCATAATCCCCATGCCAACGCCTCCCTGGACTCCGTATGTAAATCGCCTGTCGTAATCCCTGAACGCATCTACGTACTGCTCATACTGTTTATATCCGACATAGTAATCATCCAAAGTCCTATGGATATCCAGGCGGTAGCCCCCGTATAGGCCCACTTTGGCCATAAGCTTGAAATATTCGCCTATGTCGAAGTGGAAATGAGACAGGAAAAAGGCCTCCGGTACCCGCATTTGGGCCTTGTAGGCTCCAGATTCCGTAGAACGATATCCAGTTTCCTTGTTGACCTTGAACTCGTAGCCTTCGTAATTGAGCTGAGCGCCGAACTCGAGTCCCATGTTGTGAAAACGGTCGAACATGGTAAAATAACGGACCAGGGAAAAACCGTACATGGGATACTGGGCAAAGAGCTGTGTGTTCCTGGTGGGATTGAAATAGCCGAACTGGATGGAAGCACCGCCGTAGACGCCGGCTATCCAGTAGTCATTGGGCTTCACGACCTGAATATCCAGGCTGTCCAGATACTCGTTGGTAACGGTATCCGGGAGCGAGAAGAATTCGGCCTCGATGTCCACCTGGGCACTGGAGACGGCTGATGCGGCAAGAAAAGCCGACAATGCGAGAAAAAACTTCTTCATCGGAACATCTCCTCCAGGTTAATCTTCCAAATCATATCGGCCTTTTCAAGCACATCTATAAGGAACTTGTCCTCCAGCTTGAAGAAGCGCACTTTCTCCGGTTGCTTATGCTCCAGAAGCACGCCTGTGTCCACCAGATTGTTGCGGTTCAGGTCCTGCGTAACGCGTATGCAGTATGTACCAGCTTTAATATAGGGGAACACTACATTGCCGTTCTTTTCAACTATGAAGCTCCTGAGCACCTTATCGCGCTTTTCGTTGAGAAGGTCCACAATGTACTTGTGCCTTACGCCCGACAGTTCAAGAGTAATGGAACTTAGCTTCTCGTCGTTGGGAAGACTGGTCTTGAGCTCGGTGGAGTCGTTGTAGTAACCGTTGATGTCCCTGAATTTGCGGTGGGGAATCTTCAGGAAATACTCGTATCCGGGCTGAAGGGCTTCCATCGGGAACACATTGTATCGCCTCAGATTAGTGGTATCCCTTACCACTTTCACCTTGCCTTTCGATTCCTGCTGTCTGGGGTTTACGATCCTGAATCCAAGCGAATCCCAGGCTTCCTCGATAAGGGGATACTTGAACTCTATCTGGAATCCGTTCTGATCGAAGGTGGCACCGTCGGCCGAAGTTGTCATCACGGCAATGGTGTCTTCATGCTTGCGTTTTTTCCAGTCAGATTCCTTTTTCATGAGTTCTGCCCTGGCCTCGCGGCTCATGGCAAGCTTTATTGTCTCCTCCTGGGGTTTAAGGGCGCCGGTGGTGTCGGTTTTGTCATATTTGATGACAAGTTTCAGAGTGTCAGGCATTTTGCGCTGGTCGTTAACCCACAGCTCAAGGGAGTCCTTCTGCAAATTGAACTGCGAAATTAGTTTTTCGCGGGGAAGACCCTTGATACGCATGTCGTGAATCACGGCGTCGGGGGCCATGAAGGTTAAGTAGGCAGTCCTTGGCCCGACTCTTTCTTTCTTAACAATAAGCTGTTTGGACGGCTTTTCACGGAAAACGTTAAGCTCCAGTTCGCTCTTGCGGGCAAGGCACAGGAGAGTGTCCTTCATGTCGAACTTCTTGAGTTCGTAAAGGGAATCGTCGTACACAAGGGTAGGGCGGAAGAGGGAATCCAGGAAGGCGATACGGTCATTGTCTGGATCGTAAATATTGTTGTTGCCTTCGTCCTTGATAGCGTACACCCTGTAAACCGTATCCTGGATGTTACGGATGCTGAAAAAGCCCCAGTCGTCGGTTTTTGCTGCGGCTACAGGACGCTTTAGGAATACGGCCGAGTCCGACTGGTCCTTGTAAAGCATTACCGTAGCACCCTTCATTGGACTCAGGGTGTTGCAATCCTGGACAGTCCCCGTAACGCACATGGAATCGATCTTGGAGCCGGTGGAGAAAACGAGGGTAAAACCGGGGAAAGGGTTTCCTTCGTTATTGTCCACAATGGCGCCCGTTATGTCAAGGGTGTAAGTTGTGTTGGTGTCCAGGTCGCTTTCGAAGGTCACTTCCAGTGACTTGCCCTTGATTGCCGTCTTGGGCTTCTTTTCCAGCGGGGGAGAAAGGTAAATGCTGTTCGCATCCTTTACTTTCACGTATTCGTTGAAGGTAAAACGCAGTTTTGTCTTGTGCGGGTCGACATTTACGGACCCCGGAAGCGGGAACACCTTTGTGAGTACTGGAGGAATGGTGTCTTTGTCGCCGCCGGAAGGAGGCGCAGTGGTGTTTGCGCAGCCGGAAGGAAGCGCAAGCGATACCAGTACGGCAAGAGCCGGGATAAGGGGCAGTAACTTTTTCAGACTCTTTTTCATCATAGCTCGATGCGGGTTACTGTATCCATGCCGCTGATGGCATTGAGTTTCTTTATAAGCATTTCCAGGATTTCCCTGGAATTGACGAACATGTCTATGTAGCCATGAAATAAGCCGCCGTCGGCCGAAATGGACAGGCTGCGCATGTTCAGTCCCATGGTCTGGGATACCAGGCCGGTAATTTCATTGAGCATGCCCATGCGGTCGATGCCCTTGAGGGAAATACGGACGGGGAAGGAACGGTCTTCAATCTGTTCAAGCCATTTGGGAACCACCACCCAGTCTCCGTGCATGGCGGCGATACTTTCCGCTACCGGACATGTTTTCTTATGGACGGTAACGGTGCCGTCGGGGGCCTTGAAGCCGATTACAGGATCGCCGGGAATGGGGTTGCAGCAGGTGGCAATTGCTAGATGGGGCGCATTCGGGTCCGTACTGTCGATGATGAAGGTTTCGCCGTTTCCTTTCGGCGCCTCGTCCTGGGACTTTTCGAGCCTTAGTACCTTGCGTATCCAGGAAAGCCTGGTTCCGGACGAACGCTTAAGAATTTCCGGAAGTTTATCGAGGCTGATGTCACCGATTCCTATCCCGTAAAGCAAAGTGTCGCGGCTTTCTGCTTCATAAGCGACTTCCAGACGCTGGAGAAGGGCTTCGTCCAAAGTATATCCAAGCGCGGACACAGCATTGTCCAGAGTCTTTCTGCCGAATTCGACCGACTGCTTGCGTTCGGCCCTTAGATAATCGCTGACAACATCGCGGGCATGCCTGGTTGCAAGGAACTTGAGCCATTCCGGCTGGGGACAGCCGTCTTCGGCCGTGATTATCTCTATCTTGTCACCGGTCTTGAGGACATAATTCAGGGTTACAAGCTTTTGGTTGACCTTTGCGGCTATGGCCTTGTTGCCCACCTCGGTGTGAATCATGTATGCAAAATCCAGGGCCGTAGCGCCTTTGGGGACAGAGCGTTGATCACCTTTGGGTGTAAATACGTATATGTCCGTGGAGGTAAGGTCGTTGTGGATAATGTCCAGCAGCTCCAGAGCGTTCACATTGGGATTTGCAAGGATTTCCTGTATATGGGAAAGCCAATTGTCCATTTCGTAGTCGCCTTCGCCAAGGTATCCGCTCTTTTTGTATGCCCAGTGGGCTGCAATGCCTTTTTCGGCTATGTCGTCCATTCGGCGGGTACGGATCTGGACTTCTATCCATACTCCGGAATTGCTCAGGAGGGTGCAGTGCAATGCCTCGTAGCCATTTGATTTGGGATGGCGTACCCAGTCCCTCAGGCGTTCTGGCATGTACCTGTAAATACCTGTTATGGTGGAATAGATGCGGTAACACTGATCGCGTTCGCTCTCCGTACCGTCGCCCTGTTTGGGGTCGAAGATTATGCGTATGGCATAAAGGTCATACACTTCCTCGAAGGCCACCTGCTTTGTCTGCATCTTGTGCCATACGGAGTAGGGAGTCTTCTGGCGTTTCTTTATTTCGTAGGTGAAGCCCGCCCGTTTGAGGGCTTCTTCTATCGGGGCCACGAATTCGGTCAGTTCAGGGCCTTTCTCGCGGGCAATCTTGTCCATCCTGGCCTTTATGTCTTCGTAGGCGTCGGGCTCCTTGTACCTGAGCCATATATTCTCAAGTTCCGACTTTATGCCGTAGAGACCCAGGCGGTACGCCAGCGGGATGAAGATGAACATCGTCTCCGACAGAATCTTATCCCTCTTGTGCTCCGGCATGTGCTCTATGGTGCGGCAGTTATGGAGACGGTCGGCCAGCTTGATAAGGACTACCCGGACATCGTCGTTAAGGGTAAGGAGAATCCTCTTGAAGTTCTCTGCCTGGAGGCTTTGGGCTTCGGGGCCTTCGGCCTTCTGTTTTGAATCCAGGACATTCTTTATCTTGGTAAGGCCGTCCACAAGGGTCGCAATCTTATTGCCGAACCTTTCCCTGATGTCATCTACAGTATATTCCGTATCTTCCACCACGTCGTGGAGTAAGGCCGCCGAAATGGACTTGTAACCAAGGCCGATGTCGTCCACTACAATCTGTGCAACGGCAATGGGATGCAGCATATAAGGCTCGCCGCTGCGGCGCCTGACGTTCCTGTGGGCGTCATTTGCAAATTCGAAGGCACGGTCTACGACCTCCAGTTCGGCCGATGAGGCACATCGTTTTTCGGCCGAAGCGCGGAGGCGCTCATAGTCCTCTCGGATAATCCTGTAATCCTGCTCTGTAAACTCTGAAAAACTCATATGTTCATACTGCTGTGAAGCCGCTCCTTGCGTGCCCGGACGGCTTCTTCGTTCATCTGATCCAGTTGTTCTATGCTGATACGCTTGCGTTCCACATTCTGGAAAGCGTATGAAAGTTCCGCTCCGTACAGGATGATGGTCCATCCCAGGTTAAGCCAAATCATGAAGAGTGGCAGGGCAGCCAGAACTCCGTACACGGCGCTTTGCTTTGCCACCATCATCTGCGTTTCGATATACAGGAACTGCACCGCCGTAAATACAATTCCCGAAACCAGGGCACCCTTTACCGCATAACGCGAACGCACCTTTGTGCCCGGTATCCATTTATACATGGCCCAAAGTATGAGTATGATTATGCCTGCAAACGTGAGCCAACTCAAAAAACCTCTAAGGTTCTCAAAGAATGCAAGCCCCCTGGGGAAAAGCAGGTCCAGCACATGAGAATATACCGCCGAGCCCGAAAATAGAATCATAACCACGAAAGGGGAGAGCAGCATTATGCCCAGTATTACCCCGACCATCCTGAGGAAATTCTGCTCTTTCTTTACCTTCCAGACATTATTGAATACCCTGCGTACGGTAATCATCAGGGACAGAACTATCCATACGAACGAAGCCATGGATATGAAACCGAAGAGTCCGGATTCCGCAGTCTTTACGATATTGTCTGCAGCGCTCAGGAGAAGGTCAACCAGCTGTTGTTCGCCCCCTATGTTGGCATTAAGCACCTGCGCGAATTTGTCCCTGAGGCCGATACCGTCCGTAAGGTACATCCCGATAGCTATTGCGGGTACTACGGCCATCATGCTCTTATATGCAAGGGCCGTTACCTGGAAGCTGATTCTCTGTTCCGTGAAGGTGTTGTACATCAGGATAACCGTCTTGGCATCTCTCACCAGGCGGCCTTTCCAGCGGGAAAAGTCTTTTTCGTTAAGCAGCCATATATCGTGAGCGAGAAAGCGCACTATGCGGGTTACCCAGATGGAAATCCACCTGGCAACAACCGAAATCTTATGCGCAATCTTCTTGAACATGGCTAGAAAAGCGTTGGTTCGGTTTCAATTTCCGCGGACGGGGTATCCTTGATTCCGGCCATTTCCCTGAAAGCGGCTTCGTCGATGATGGGAATCCCGAGTTCCGTGGCCTTTTTCACTTTCTCGGGGCCGGGTTTTGTGCCTGCGAGAAGATAGGCTGTCTTCGAGCTCACGGAACTGCCGTTCTTTCCGCCGTAAGCTTCTATCAGAGCCTTTATTTCGTCCCTTGACACAGAAAAATTGCCGCTTATCACTATGGTCTTGCCTTCAAGGGCGTCAGATAACTTTGCGCCGGCCTGGTCCACGCTTAAACGGAGTCCAGCCGCCCGGAGCCTTTCAATTTCGCGGGCCGAATCCTCCTTTGAGAAGAAAGCGAGAAGGCTGTCGGCAATTACTTCGCCAACTTCCGGCACTTCCAGGAGTTGCTCTCTGGAAGCCTTGGACAGACTCTCGATGTCGCCGAAATGCCTTGCAATATCCCTGGCAGTGGTTTCGCCGACATACCTGATGCCGATTGCGAAAAGCACCCTTTCGAAGGGGACTTTCAGCGAATCCCTGACGCTTGACAGGAAACGCCTGGCGCTCTTTGTCTTCCAACCTTCAAGGCGCAGAAGGTCGCTCTCCGACAGGTGATAAAGGTCTGACGGTGTGTGAACCAGGCCCAGATTATACAACTGCTCCACGGTAGCCTCACCGGCCAGTATATTCATCGCCTTCCTTGATACGAAGTGAATGATTCGGCCCTTGATCTGGGTGGGACAGCCGGTGGTGTTTGGACAGAACCAGCGGGCCTCGCCGTCGGGCTTTACAAGGGGAGTGCCGCAGTCCGGACATACGCTCGGAAACACGGGCTCCTTGGCGCCGGGAGTACGTTTGGAAGGCTCTACAGCGGTAATTTTGGGTATTATTTCACCGCCTTTTTCCACATACACCCAGTCTCCTTCGTGAATGTCCAGGGAACGGATCTGGTCCTCGTTCACAAGGGTTGCACGGCGAACCATGGTACCGCTGATGAACACAGGTTCCAGGTTGGCCACGGGGGTGACTGCTCCGGTGCGTCCTACTTGGTAGTCGATGGAAAGGACGGGAGTAAGTGCCTGTTCGGCCTTGAATTTATAAGCCACGGCCCAGCGCGGACTTTTGGCAGTGTACCCCAGCTGCGCCTGCAAAGGCAGCTCATTAATCTTAATTACAATGCCGTCGGTGGCGTATGGAAGCTCCTTGCGGGCTTTGTCCCAATGCGCAATGAAGTCCTCTATCTGGCCGATATTACGGCATATACTCCTGTGCTCAGAAACGGGAAGACCCCAGGAAGCGGCGGCAGAAAGTGCCGCATCGTGCGTGGGGAAATCCACCTGTCCGACAGGAATATGGTACAGCGTGCAGAAAAGGCCCCTACGACCAACCTCTTCTGGATCCTGGAGTTTGAGCGAGCCGCTGGCCGCATTCCTGGGATTGGCGAAAAGGGGTTCTTCGGCAAGTTCCCTTTCATGGTTAAGCCGGTCGAAGGATTCGTAGGGCATCAGGACTTCGCCCCTTATTTCGAATTCTTCCGGCCATCCGCTGCCTTTAAGCTCATGCGGGATGTTGGTGATCCTGAGGGCATTGGCAGTCACATCGTCGCCGACTACGCCGTCCCCGCGTGTTAAGGCACGGAAAAGCCTGCCGCCACGGTAGGTCAGGCATATGGCCGTGCCGTCGAACTTGAGTTCGCAGCAATAGGAAAAGCCATGTTCCAGGCTCTTTTCGGCCCTTTGGGCGAATTCTTCGACTTCGGAAATGGAATAGGTGTTGCCAAGGGACAGCATCGGGTACTTGTGCGGATACTTCGCAAAGCCGGCCTCGCGTTCCCCGTCTTCAAGGTCCGAGCCGACGCGGCGGGTGGGGGAGTCTTCCGTGGCATACTCCGGGAACTGGGCCTCCAGGCCTTCCAGCTCGTGCATAAGCTGGTCGTACTCGAAGTCGCTCATGGTGGGAGCGTTCTCCACGTAGTAAAGACGGCTGTTCTCCCACAGGATATCCTTGAGCTGCTGAATTCTATGTTTAGCCTGAGTGTAATCCATTTCTCAAAAACTGCTCGCGCGCGTATTACGTGCGCCGCGTGAAATGCAAAAATAGCAAAAATTTACGCCAGTTCTTACTATATGCCCCGTTTTTTTTGTAATTTTGTGCTTCGAAACGGAAAAACTTAAAATCCTATACGTAAAATGAAAGATTCCATCATCATCCTTTGCGGCGGCGGCCCCGCCCCGGGCATGAACACAGTCGTTATGTCCGTAGCCAAAACATTCATCTCCGGCGGTTATCGCGTAATCGGCCTCCACGGCGGTTACAGCGGACTTTTCTCCAAGAATCCCCGCACCGAGGACATCGATTTCTTCAAAGCTGACGCATACTTCAACAGGGGAGGCAGCTACCTCCAGATGAGCCGCTTCAAACCCACCGACAAGGATTTTGAAGAGAACTTCAACCTTAGCCTTTTCCAGGACAACAACATCAAGCTCCTGGTAACAGTAGGCGGAGACGACACAGCCTCAACCGCAAACCGCATTGCCAAATTCCTTGAGGCCAAGCACTATCCCATCCACAACATCCACGTCCCCAAGACCATCGACAACGACCTTCCCCTCCCGATGAACACCCCCACCTTCGGCTTCAACAGCGCCAAGGACGAAGGTGCACATCTGGCAAGGACCGTCTATGAAGATGCACGCACCAGCGGCAACTGGCTCATCATCAGCGCCATGGGCCGCAGCGCCGGCCACCTGGCCCTGGGCATCGGCGAAGCAACACACTGCCCCATGACCATCATCCCTGAGATGTTCAACAAAACCGGCATCTCCCTGGACAAGATTGTGAACCTGGCCCTCTCCGCCATCCTCAAGCGCAATATCCTGGGCATCCCTTACGGCACTGTAGTGGTCGCTGAAGGCGTTTTCCACGACCTGGACCCTCTGGAAATCAAGAACGCAGGAGTTTCCATGACCTACGACGAGCACGGCCACCCCGAGCTTGGCAAGATCTCCAAGGCCGTCCTCTTCAACGACATCCTGGAAAAGAAATTCAAGGAAATCGGCATCAAGGTCAAGACCCGTCCCGTGGAAATCGGCTACGACGTACGCTGCCAGGACCCCATCGCCTTCGACCTCACTTACTGCTCCGAGCTTGCCATGGGCGCTTACGAGCTGTTCAAAAAAGGCGAAACGGGCTGCATGGTGTATGTTGATTCCTTCGGCGAGGCAAAGCCACTTTACCTGAAGGACCTGCAGGGCGCCGACGGCAAGATCCCTCCCAGAAGGGTGGACATCGAAGGCGGTACCGCTCAGAACTACTTCAATCACATCTGCCACTTCATCACCCCTGCGGATTACGAGGCGGCAAAGAAGTATGTCCCAAATCCCGAGGCCTACGACTTCACCAAAATCCTTAACTGGTGAAACAAGTGATATACCAGCTGCTTCCCCGCCTTTGGGGAAGCGGCCTTTTTTCTCAGATAGACCAGCCCAGCCTGGCCTATTTGCGTTCTTTGGGAGTCGATACACTATGGTGCACCGGCGTAATACGCCACGCAACCACCAAAAGCGATCACGGCTGCACGCCTTCCCATCCGCAGATAGTGAAAGGCGACGCCGGTTCACCCTATGCAATAACTGACTATTACGACGTTAATCCCTATCTGGCCGATGTTCCGGAAAAGAGGATGGAAGAGTTCGACGCCCTGGTTTCTCGCTGTCATGCGGCCGGGCTGAAACTCATCATCGACTTCGTCCCCAATCATGTTGCAAGGGATTACAACGGCAAGGCAGCTCCGTCCGGCATCCGTGCACTGGGTGCCGACGATGACACGTCCGTGCACTGGGCCCCGGAAAACGACTTTTTCTACTATCCGGGACAGCCGCTAACGCTTCCCGCAGAAAGCGGCTCAGGATACGTCGAGAACCCCGCAAAGGCTTCTGGAAACTGCTTTTCCCCCTCACCGTCCATAAACGACTGGTACGAGACCGTCAAGATTAACTACTGCGATTTCCACACTGGGACATGGGACAAGATGAGGGATATCGTACGCTTCTGGGCATCCAGGGGAGTGGACGGATTCCGCTGCGACATGGTGGAACTTGTACCCTGGCAGTTCTTCAAATGGCTCATCGTTTCCATCAAGGAAGAATTCCCGGGAATCCAGTTTATAGCCGAAGTTTACGAGAAGGAAAAATACCGGCTTTACGTAGAGGAAGTTGGCTTCGATTTACTTTACGACAAGTCCGGTCTTTACGATACTTTACGTGATGTTACTTGCAGCTGTGCTTCAGCAAAGGGAATAAGCTGGAACTGGCAGTTTCTCGGAGACCTCCAGCCCCACATGCTCAACTTCCTGGAGAACCATGACGAGCAGCGCATCGCCTCCGACTTCTTCGCCGGAAGCGCCGAAGCAGGCTATGCAGCACTTGCCGTTTCGGTCCTTTTCAGCGGCTGTCCATTCATGCTGTATTTCGGCCAGGAAATAGGTGAGAGAGGCATGGACAACGAGCCTTTCAGCGGCGTTAACGGACGCACTTCCATCTTCGACTGGTGGATGGTGGACAGCCTTCAAAGGCTTAAACTCTGGGTTTCAGACAAGCGCAAAGGTCTGAAAAAAGAGGAAAAGAAGGTACTGGAGCGTTACCGCGAAACACTCGCACTTGCAAAAAGACCTGCATTCTCGGAGGGAAAGACTTTCGACCTTTGCTACTGCCAGGAAGACGGGCACTTCGACAAGGACCGCCACTTCGCCTTCTTAAGGAGCGACGGCAAAAAAACTTATCTGGTGGTGTCCAACTTCGGTCAGACTTCAGAAATAAGCGTAAGAATTCCAGCAGAAGCGCTTGACTATCTTGGAATTAAGCTTGTCCGGACGGTTTACACCCTCGAAGTCCCGGAAAAGGACTTTGCAGTCGTGGTATTGGATTAGCCGGAGCCCACAGGGCAACCAAGTCCCTTCCCCGAGGGAAGGGATTTAGGGATGGGGTAACGTTAGAACGGATATCCTACGCCGAAATGAATGGCGAAATTGCTGTCCTTGAACCACAGGCGGGGGGCCACCCAACGGTCTCCCGCTTCTCTTCCGGGATCGTGTACCCTTAAGCCGCCGTCCAGGCGCAAAAGCAGGTAACTGAGGTTAACCCTTATTCCAAGGCCCCAGTCCATGGCTATGCTTTCCCCGAGTGTGCTGAATCTGAATTCCGATTCTTCGGAAAGCCCCTGGCCGGGCATGCTCCAGATATTGCCGGCATCTACAAAAAGTGCGCCTTCAAATTTCCAGAAAATAGGGAAGCGGTACTCCACGTTGGCTTCCAGCTTTATGTCGCCCACCTGGCTGGGAATAACGAAGACATCCTTAAGGGTTGTATCATTGCCGGGGCCGAGTGTTCGGGCTTGCCATCCTCGCATCGACATTGCGCCGCCCGCATAGAACTGCCTTTCAACGGGAAGTGCCAGGGAATTGCCATAGGCATAGCCGGCGCCCATCAGGACGCGCATTGCAAGGGCCTGTTTGTCGTTTTTGCCGAAGCGCATGGTGTGCCCGGCCTGAAACTCGCCCCTGACGTATTGGGAATAGGGGACGGTCCAGATTACATGCTGGGCGTATTCGTCCTTGGGTATGACGAAATTGAAAAGGGACAGCACATTCCCGGAAATGTCGTTGCTGAAGCGGAAATAGTGATATGACGATTTCGGGATGGCCGAAGAATCCGTAGTATAGTACAACATGCCGCTTACTCCGACGTCGAAGTTGTCGCTGTACAGGTTAAGCATGTACATATTGTCCCATATCTTCTCCAGGAAGGATTCGCTGATGTCGAAAAGGCGCACGATATTGGCCCTGGCAGGGGTGAGCTGGTAAAACCATCGCCCGCCGAACCGGCCGTTGTATGTCATGGCCGAGGATATGACCGTTCGGCGGAACTCCGGCCTGTCCTGATAGTTGAAGGCAAGACTGACGTCCGTCCGGGGGAGGTATGGACCGCTAAAAACGCGGTTTGGAATACCTATGGCCTTTGGGAAGGTCAATGTGGAACTGAGGCTGAATTCGGTGGAATAGGCCGATTTGTTGTCTCCGCCGGGCTGGAACTGGAAGTTGCCTTTGAGGCCGAAATTAAGCAGCACTCCGGCGTTGAAAACATTACGGTGATAATAGGTAAGCTGGGGCGAAATGCCAACCAGTCCCGTAGAGTTTACCGATGCTTCCAAGTTGGCCTTGAAACCCTGAAGGCGGGCGTTCCTGAGGCTTATGCTGCAGTCCAGCTCATGGTCCGACACGGGGTTCATGTTGATGTTCACGCCTGTTAGCATGCTTACGCTTGCAAGACGTGAGTACGCAGTATTGACGGCTGTTTCACTATAGATCTGCCCCGGCTTCAACGTGTTCAGGTTTTCGATTACTGAAGGACGGATTTTGAGGCGGTCCGGCTGTGCTATAGTCACTGACCGGATTGTGAATTTCTTATGCTCCTGGGCAGCCGACGGAAGGTCACCCAGGGCATAGTCCCGTATTTCCATCCTGAGGCGCGCAGTGCCGTCCTGGGCAAGGGTATCGGCCTCGAAGGCATAGAAACTTTTTGAAAAGCCGAAATAGCCCAGATTCCTGAAATACTGCGACTGCCTGCTCACCTCCTTGTCCAGGGCCGACTCCGACAGGTACTGGCCGGTTGCAAGGGTGGTGTTGGGAAGGTCTGCCTCGAATTCCTGCCTGAAGGTTCCATAGGAAGGGACCTGATAATCTATCGCGCTTATGGTGTAGCGCTTTCCAAGGGCCACGTAGTAGGTAACGTACACTTTGCGCTTTTTCACCTGGACCCGGCTTTCCACCTGGGAGCCGTAATAGCCGATATACCTGAGGTGGTTATGTATGCGCTGTATGCTTTCTTCCACCATCGAGGGCTGATACACGGCCGGAGCGTTTCCGAGCTTCCTTAAAAAGCCGGCAAAGCCGTCCGACTTTTTCCCGGACCAGTTGTACACGCTCAGGAAGGGATTCAGGCCCAGGAAATAGGAATTGGGCTTCTGGGCCACATAATCGCTGAGTTCTCCTGAGTCGAAAGAGGAATCGTTCACCTGGATGGTGTTCTTCCGTAGCAGGTACTCGCCGTCTTCGAGGGAACGGGTGGTACTGCAGGATGCAATCCCAAGAAGGACTGCCGCCATCAGTATGATTTTCCTTTTGTACATTGGTACAAATATACTGTTTTTTCCTTATATTTGCATGATTTAACGATGATAAAAACACAAGGATGAAGAACAAGTACATCGACCTTATCGAACAGACCTTCGATTTCCCGCAGGACGAATTCATGGTAGAGGACGGCAACCTGCTTTTCAACGACATCGACCTCATGGAGATCATCGAAAAGTACGGCACGCCTCTCAAGATAACCTATCTTCCCAAGATTTCCTCGCAGATACAGCGTGCAAAGCGCCTGTTCAAGGTTGCAATGGCAAAAGCCGACTACAGGGGCGAATACCATTACAGCTACTGCACCAAGAGCTCCCAGTTCGCCTTCGTGGTGCACGAAGCCCTCAAGAACGACATCCACCTGGAGACTT
>CAMOIT010000015.1 GCA_946616285.1 uncultured Bacteroidales bacterium
GCAGACTTCCCCTACGGTTTTGGGAGCGGGAGCACCCTCGGGGAAACGCATCTGGAACTTCTCCTCCACTGCAAGCGCGAGCAGCATCATGGAAAGGGAGTCGATGCCAAGTCCTCTTACAAGTTCGGTGTCGAATGATACATTTGTGAGGTCGGTATTGGGCCTGATGACGGCGATCACTTCCTTGAGGCCGTCCAAAACTTCCTGCTTTGTCATACGCGTGAAACTTTCATGCTGCCGGTGCGCTTGAAATCTTCCGTGCGCACGGTTACTTTACGGATCTGATGCGTGCTGGGCAGGTTTGCGTTCACTTTGTCCACCAGCTTGTTCATATAGGCCTGAACTTCCTCGAAGGGCTTGCCGTCGAAGGCGGGCATGAAGGGCAGGATTTCGATGGCGATGAGGCCGTCGTCTTCCTTCACCATGGCGTCGCGGACGCAAGGATCGGCGTAGAAGGGCTCTTCAAGGCTTTCGGGGCTCACATTTTCACCGTTGGCCAGGATGATAAGGTTCTTGATGCGGCCGGTGATATAGAGGAAGCCGTCTTCGTCGAAGCGGCAAAGGTCGCCGGTGCGGAGCCAGCCGTCTGGCGTGAGGGCTTCGGCAGTCTTTTCGGGATCCTTGTAGTAGCCGGAGAACAGGTTGTCGCCTTTTACCCACAGTTCACCGTCCACAAGTTTGGCCTCCTGATTGGGATAGATGCGGCCGATGGAAGTGGGACGTTCAACTGCATCGGCATTGGCCGACGTAAGGTTGGCTGTTTCCGTAAGGCCGTAGCCGAAGCAGAATTCAACGCCGAGCTTGGTGAAGATGTCCACCAGGCGCGGAGGCACGTTGGCTGCGCCGGAGATGATCATGCGGAGGTTGCCGCCAAGGAACTGGGGACCGTACATTTTCACAAGGCCGCTCAGGATGTCGCAGATGCCTGGAACAATAACCAGCAGGGAGGGCTTGATGACAGGCAACTTGCCGATGGTGGCCTTCATGTCTTCGCAGGTGAACATGAGGTTGCCGGAATAGAAGCAGCCGCACAGGCCGGCGATTGCGCCGAACACGTGGCTGAGCGGAAGCAGGGCGATATAACGGTGCACGCCGATGATGGGGCCGGGTTTGAAGATGGTGTTGTAGTTGCCGCGCATGAGGGCACGGTGGCTCAGGACTGCACCCTTGGGAGCGCCGGTGGTACCTCCGGTGAAGAAGATGGCGGCGGGGCTGTCCGGGTCGATATCGGCCACGGGGGCCTCTGTATCCGCGATGCTGGCGGCAGGAAGCACCTTGGTGCCCTGGATCTTGGAGGTCTGGGGCATGAATTCTTCACGGACGAATATGGCGGCGATGTCGAACTTCATGCAGCAGCCCACGACTGCCATTTCCGGCAGCATGGACGGGAACATCATGGCCACGTAACCGGCGCTGGTGATGGCCAGATACAGCTCTATTGCATCCTGGCTGTTGCGGTCCCAAACGGCGATATGAGCGCCCTTGGGAAGGCCCAGGCCGTTGAGGAAGGCGCGGCGGCGGGCCAGGCGCTGTCCCAGCTCTTTGTATGTGATGGTGTTAACCGTGTCCGACAGGGCGGGGGATTCGGCATATTCCTTTGTGAACCAGTCCACGAACTGGCCCATTGTGGGAAGGTAGCGGAGTCTTTCGAGTTCCTCTTTGGGAAGCATCGAGTTGAAGTACTCTTGATTGGTCATTATAGTTAGGGTTTAAGGTTTTTCAAATCATACAAATATAGGAAGAATTTCCATAAATGCCAAGTCCGGTCTCCCGCTTTGCAGGTCCGCCGAAAATGCGTATATTTGCAAATTATAGGCTTCGGCCACAAAATTTTATGCCGATGGATATCAGGAAATTCAAGCTGTGGAACCGTATAACCGGCCTTGCAGTGCTGGCGGTGGCACTTGTCACCTACCTTTCCACCATAGAGCCCACCGCTTCGTTCTGGGACTGCGGTGAGTTCATCGCGTCGTCGTATAAACTGGAAGTGGGTCACCCTCCGGGAAACCCTGTGTTCCAGCTTCTTGCACGCTTTTTCACGCTTCCCGTAAGCGCGGAGCATGCGGCCGTGGCTGTAAATGCCATGAACGCCATCCTTAGTGCTCTCACCATTTTCCTGCTGTATTTTACCATAGTCTTTTTTGCCAAAAGGCTGTTGGGATCCCCGATCAGGTCGGGGATGACGGGCGGCGTCATTGCAGGCTCCGACCGGCAATCTCCTGCCGCTACGGTACCGCAGGCCATCGCCATCTTCGCATCCGGGGCTATCGGTGCGCTGGCATACTGTTTTTCGGATACGTTCTGGTTCAGTGCCGTTGAGGGAGAGGTTTATGCAATGTCGTCGTTGTTTACGGCACTGGTTTTCTGGGCCATGTGCCAATGGTACGAAAAAGCCGACGAACCTCATTCCAGCCGCTGGATAGTGCTGATTGCGTTCCTGATGGGTCTTAGCATCGGCGTACACCTCTTGAACCTCCTGACCATTCCTGCCTTCGTGTTCATGTATTACTATCGCATGAACGAGAACAAGGAGCTGTCCTTCTGGAAGCTGGTCGGCATTTTCGCGATAGGCGTGGTTATCGAGTTCCTGCTGGTGTACCTGTTCATTCCTTATCTTCCCAAGCTGGCGGCTCTCTTCGACCGGATGTTTGTGAACGGTTTTGGCCTGCCTTATAATACAGGAGCGCTGTTCTTCCTTGTGGGGCTGCTGGTGCTTTGCTTCTGGGGGCTTTTCCAGACCCTGAAGAAGGGAAAGGCTTTCTGGAATACGGTGATTTTGTGCGTTACGACGCTGGTGATGGGCTTTTCGCTCTTTGCCATCGTCATTATCCGTTCCAGCGTGAAAACGCCCACCAACGAGTATCAGCCCGATAATCCTTATACCCTGGTGCGTTATCTGAGCCGTGAGCAGTACGGTTCCACGCCGCTGCTTTACGGCCAGTATTTCGACGCCCCCTACGACCTCTACAACGGGAAGTACTGGGCGCCGATGGATGGGAAATACATCAAGGCCGACGCTCCCGCCGATGCCAAGTACAGGCCCGAAGGGAAGATGCTATTCCCCCGTATGTGGTCCGGCGCAGATTCACGTTACGTGGAGTTCTACGAGATATACACCCAGGGGAAAGGCACGCGCGTAGCCGGTGCAAAGTCGCGCAAGCCCACTTTCGGCGCCAATATGGCCTACTTCTTCGACTACCAGCTAAACTGGATGTACTGGCGCTATTTCATGTGGAACTTCGCCGGCAGGCAGAACGACATTCACAGCCCCCTTCCCGGGAACGTGTTCTACGGCAACTGGGAAAGCGGAATCGGCATTCTGGATGCGCTCAGGCTGGGTGACCAGTCCGATGCCCCGGCTGTTCTTAGCGAGAATAAAGGCAAGAACCATTACTATCTGCTGCCGCTGCTGCTGGGCCTTCTGGGCCTTGTGTTCCAGTTCGACAGGGACAAGAGGGGAAGTTGGATTGTGTTCCTTATGTTCTTCATGACGGGCATCGCCATTGTGATTTACCTTAACCAGCCGCCTTATCAGGTGCGCGAGAGGGACTACGCCTACGCAGGCTCGTTCTATATGTTCGCAATCTGGATAGGCCTTGGCGTCGCTGCACTGTATGGCTGGCTGTCGGAGGCTTTCAAAGGCTCTCCCAAGGTGCTGGCTTCGGCAGTGGGCGTGCTTTGCCTCGGTGTCCCGGCCCTCATGGCCGCCGAAAACTGGGACGACCACGACCGTTCCAACCGCTACACCGCCCCGGAAATGGCCTACAATTACCTGAATTCCGTCGGGCCGAACGGTTTCCTGGTTACGCATGGCGACAACGATACCTTCCCGCTCTGGTATGCCCAGGAGGTGGAGGGCGTGCGCACTGACGTCCGTGTGGTGAACACTTCGCTGCTTGGCACCGACTGGTATATCGACCAGATGAAATGGGCCTGCAACGAGAGCGCACCGCTGCCTTTGAGCGTCCCCGCCAGGCAGTATCTTTACGGAACCAACGAGTTCGTGTACATCGCATACGATGACGGCTCCCCCATGCTTCTGTCCGACGTAATGGATGTATTCAAGGATCCCAAGATGAAGGTAACCCTGGACGACGGCACCAAGCTGGATTTCATCTGCGCCCGCAATCTGGTGATGCCGGTGAATAAGGAGAACTGCCTGAAGTACGGCATCGTCCCCGAGATGTTCGCCGACGAAATTCCGGAATACATCACCCTTACCATATCCAAGGACAAGAACTACCTTTCCAAGCCGGAGATTTTCATGCTTGACCTGCTTTCCGGCTATGATTGGGACCGTCCGCTGAACGTACTTAACATGGGCGGCGACCTTAATGTGGGAATCAAGGACTACCTGATGTCCGACGGTTTCTCTTACCGCTTTACTCCCATCCGCAACAAGCCGTCTTCGACCGATGTCGGAAAGGTGGACGCCCTGGCCCTGTACGACAAGATGAAGACTGTCTTCAAGTGGGACGCCCTCTCCCGCACTGACTGGTTCGTGGACTATCAGAACATGTACACTTTCCTGGGCGTTCTGGGCCAGAGGCAGCTGTTCCTTTCCGTGGCCAATGCTCTTATCGACATTGAAGAGGACGAGAAAGCCCTGGAAATCATGGATATGTGCCAGAGGTGCTTCCCGGAGGAGAATTTCCCTCTGGAAAGTCTTCCCGTGGGCTTTGCAGCTAACGACTACATGGTGGCCCAGATGATAGAGAACTACTATTACCTTGGAGATTCCGAATCTGCCGCCGCGCTTGCCTCTCGCATGGGCGACGCGCTGCTGGAGACTATCGGCTTTTACATCGAGTGGGGCAGTTTAGGAAGCTCTGAATTCGACACCGCCGGCCGTATCCTCATGTACATCGCCGATGTCTGCAACGAGTATGGGGACAAGGAGCTTTCGGCAGGCCTCACATCCCGCTTCAGCGCCATTCTCCATGCCGCAAGCGGATTGTCATACGACGACGAAGAATTTGAAAACTTTAATGATTCAATATAACTATGAAAAAGATTATCGTATTCCTTTGTGCAGCATTTGCACTTCTTTGCGTTTCTTTTAACGCATCGGCACAGTTCGCCGCTCCCATCATGAGGCACGGCACCGACCTTGTGGACCAGAACGGCCACAAACTCACCGACAATGAAATTATCGACCTTGTCGGCGCCGATATTTATGGCGAGACAGTAGTCGGCGCCCGCAAGCAGATGAGAGCCGGTACCGGTCTTATCATCGGCGGCGGTGTGACTTTGGCTGCAGGCCTTGCCGGTTGCTTCTATGCCGGCTATGAGTTTGGCCAGAGCGGTATGACCGACGTTAAAGAGTATATGAAACAGAACGAGACTGTTGCCGGTATTTACTTGGCAAGCTATGTCGTTTCAGCCGTCGGCGCCCTCGCCCTTGGCGGCGGTCTGGCCTTCCACTTCGTCGGCAAGAGCCGCCTGAACTGGGCAGAAGAGCAGTGCAACGACGCCATCAGCCAGGTTACCCTTGATTTCGGCCCCACAGTCAACGGCGCCGGCCTTGTCCTCCGATTCTAAGTCACTGATTTTTAATTTTTTAACGGAATCATGTCTGCGCAAAAAGAGCAGACATGATTCCGTTAAGTTGTTGATAATAAGCCGATTGCGTTACGGCAGCTTTTAGCGCTTCAGGCGAACGTAGATGCTTAGGGGCAGGATTTTGCCGAAAGAGTCGTTGAAAGCAAGTTCTCCGGAGGTCATTTCGCGGAAGTTGCCTTTGAAGGCTTCGCGGACGACTGTTTCGCCCAGGGCGGCGCTGTAGCCGTTGGAGTAAAGGTTCAGGACCATGAAGGCGTCGCGTTCGGAAAGGATTGAGGCGACGTTTTGCAGCAGGCCGAAAAGCAATTCGTCCAGTTTCCACTTTTCGCCGTCGGGACCGTGGCCGTAGGCGGGAGGATCCAGGATGATGCCGTCGTAGCGGTTGCCGCGCTTGGCTTCGCGCCTGGCGAACTTCAGGGCGTCTTCAACAACCCAGCGGATGCCGTCCAGGCCGCTGCGTTCCATGTTTTCGCGGGCCCAGGTAACGACCTGGCGCACAGAATCAAGATGGGTGACATCGGCCCCGGCACACTTGGCGGCGAGGGAGGCGGCGCCAGTGTAGGCGAAGAGATTCAAAACCTTGGGTGCGGGAAGTCCGTTGGCTTTGTGGATGCGCGCAAGGCGGGAGGTTTCCCTGTAAATGAATTCCCAGTTGGGCGCCTGCTCGGGAAAAACGCCGACGTGCTTGAAGGAAGTGAGTCCAAGCCTCAGGCCGATGTGAAGGTCGCTTGCAGCATGGGTTTCGGGATCCGGCTCGCCGTTGTAGGCGATGCCCCACTGGTCGTCCATTCGTTTGGATTTTTCCCATGTTCCGCTGTCCTCCTTACCGGCTTTGCCGAAACCTGCACCGGGGCGGAAAGTGACGTGGCTCAGGCGTTTCCATTCGGCATCGGGAAGGGATGGGGTCCAGAGAGCCTTAGGCTCGGGACGCCTAAGGACATATTTGCCGAAACGCTCCAGCTTTTCGCCGTTTCCGGAGTCCAGAAGCTCATAGTCTTTCCAATATGCTGCAGGGAATTCTACTGCCATAATTTTTGAATTTTCTGCAAAGATAGTTAAATTTGCAAACTTTGAGATTCCCGGTCGCCCTTCGACAGGCCCTTCGACAGGCTCAGGGACCACTCAGGGACCGCCAGGAATGACAGGAAGGAAACAATTTTTTTTATTATAATATGCAGCAATTCATTGACAAGTACGATTTCACCGGCAAGAAAGCCATCGTACGCGTAGACTTCAACGTTCCCCTTAACGAAAACTTCGAAATCACCGACGACACCCGCATCCGCAGGGCAATGCCCACCCTTAAGAAGGTGCTTGCAGGCGGCGGTTCCGTCATCATCATGTCGCACCTCGGCCGTCCCAAGAAGGTCGATCCGAAGTTCAGCCTCAAGCACATCGTGGACCATGTGAGCGAATGCCTCGGCGTTCCCGTTCAGTTCGCAGACGACTGCCAGAAAGCAAAGGCCCAGGCCGATGCCCTTAAGCCCGGCGAGGCCCTCCTCCTTGAGAACCTCCGCTACTACGCCGAAGAGGAAGGCAAACCCCGCGGTCTGGCAGAGGACGCCACCGACGAAGAGAAGAAGGCTGCAAAAGCTGCAGTCAAGGCCTCCCAGAAGGAGTTCGTCAAGACCCTGGCCAGCTACGCCGACTGCTACATCAACGACGCTTTCGGCACTGCACACCGCGCACACGGCTCAACCGCCCTCATCGCCGAATACTTCCCCAATGACAAGATGTTCGGCTACCTGATGGAAGGCGAAATCAAGGCCATCGACAATGTCCTCAAGAATGCACAGCGTCCCCTCACTGCCATCATCGGCGGTTCCAAGGTGAGCTCCAAGCTCGCAGTCCTGAAGAACCTCGTCGGCAAGGTGGACAACCTTATCATCGGCGGCGGTATGGGTTACACCTTCATCAAGGCCCAGGGCGGCCACATCGGCAACTCCCTGCACGAGGATGAACTCATCCCCGATGCACTTGAAATCATGAAGGAAGCCAAGGAGAAGGGCGTGAACCTGTCCCTGAGCGTGGCCACCGTATGCGGCCAGGCCTTCGACAACGAAACTCCCCGCAAGGTTTTCCCCATCGACCAGATTCCCGACGAGTGGGAGGGCATGGATGCTGCACCCGCATCTCTGGAAAACTGGAAGAAGATCATCCTCAGCTCCAAAACCGTGCTCTGGAACGGCCCCGTGGGCGTTTTCGAACTTCCAAACTTCGCCAAGGGTACCCTTCAGATCGCTGAAGACCTTGCTGAGGCCACCAAGAATGGCGCCTACACCCTGGTCGGCGGCGGCGACTCCGTTGCAGCTGTTACCCAGATGGGCTATGCCGATAAGGTGAGCTACGTCTCCACAGGCGGCGGCGCAATGCTGGAAGCCATCGAAGGCAAGATTCTCCCCGGCATCGCAGCCATCCAGGACTAATACAAACAATTATCCCCAGGCCGCAAAAGTCTGGGGATTGATTTTAACAGCATAAGCTTAATGGAATCTCTGATCGTTCATTGGAATGTGAACCCCGCCATACTGCATATCGGCGGGTTCGAGCTCAGGTGGTACTCGCTGCTTTTTGTGGGCGGATTCGTCCTGGGCTGGTTCATCATGAAATCCTTCTTCAAGAGGGAGAAGATAAGCGAGGCCCTGCTGGACCCTATGCTGTACATGCTCCTGATATGTACGATTGTGGGTGCACGCCTCGGTCACTGCATCTTCTACCAGCCGGACTACTACTTCGGCAGCTGGGAAGGTTTCTGGGAGATTTTCATGCCATGGAAAGGCGGCCTTGCCAGCCACGGTGGAACTATAGCTTTACTGCTGGGTATATGGTGGTACGCGAACAAGTACGGCAAAAAGAACGGGTTCGACTTCGTTTGGGTACTGGATCATCTTGTTATTCCGGTGGCTTTCGCCGCATGTTTAATTCGCCTGGGGAACCTCTTCAATTCTGAGATTTACGGCGGTCCCACCGACCTCCCCTGGGGTTTTGTGTTCGAACGCAACGGGGAAACCGTGCCCTGCCATCCTACTCAGCTTTATGAGGCAGGCACATATCTCCTCGAAGGCCTGTTCCTAATGTGGCTGTACTGGAAGCGCCTGGACAAAACCTACCGCGGCACCTTCGTGGGCATATTCCTGATCATCTGCTTCGGCTCGCGCTTCCTTATCGAATTCATCAAGAACGACCAGGTAGCCTTCGAAGCAGGCATGCCCCTGAACATGGGCCAGCTCCTGAGCATTCCCTTCGTCCTGCTTGGCATCGGCTTCCTGATTTACGCCTTCGTGAAAAAGCAGCCCGCAGCAGCAATTCATCCCGAGCCGCTGCAAAAAGGCCCCAAGCCTGAAACGCACTACGCCCGTCCGCTGGGAGAATAACCCAATCGGCTTATTATCAACAACTTAATGGAATCATGTCTGCGCAAAAAGAACAGACATGATTTCGTTATTTTGGTGGCAGTCAGGAGATTACGTTCGGGCGCGATTTTTGCAGTAAAAACGCAGCTTATTTAGAGTGTATGACTATAAGAAGATGTTTTTTGCTTGCCCTGGCGCTTTGCGTGCCGATGATGGCAAGCGCCCAGTTCAGCGGAGAGGAGCGCCCGGCGCAGGACAGCACCGTGGTCATCACGCTTGACGATGCAATTAAAATCGCCCTTTCGGAGAACACCTCCGTAAAGGTTGCCGATATGGAAATAAAGCGCACCGAGTATGCCAAGAGAGGCTCGTACGGCGCGCTTTTCCCGCAGATAAGCGCCTCTGGCATGTACAGTTACGCCATCAAGAAGCAGAAGGTGTACTTCGGCTCGGATTCAGACGATGGCGAAAGCTCCTCCGGCAGCGGTATGAGCGGCATGATGAGCAGTATGATTGAACCCATCATGTATTACATCGAACAACTGTACCAGGTAACAGGTACGCCTTTCATCCCTTACGTGACACCGCAAAAGGAGGAATCCGGAGACAGCGACGGGGCAATTGAGATGGGTCGAAGAAATCAGGTCACCCTGGGCCTGTCGGCCACTATGCCGGTGATTAACTTCCAGCTCTGGGAAAGCCTAAGGATCTCCGGTGACCAGGTGGAGCAGGCCGTGGAAAAGGCGCGCGAAAGCCGTCTGGGTACGGTCGCCCAGGTAAAACAGGCCTATTATGCAGTGCTTATGGCTCGCGCATCCTACGACGTTTACAACGCAGTGTACGAAAACGCAGTCCAGAACTACAAGTACACGGAAAGCCGATACAACGCCCAGAAAGCGTCCGAGATGGATATGGCCCGTGCAAGGAGCACCCTGGCAGGCGCTATCCCCAATCTTTACAACGCCCAGAACGCTGTGTACATAGCTCTCTGGCAGCTCAAGGCTGTAATGGGAGTGGACCTGGATATGAACATGGATGTGGCCGGAAAGCTTGACGATTACGCCGAACACATGCTCTACGATTTCAACGAGGCAGGTGACGCATCCCTGGAGAACAACACCACCATGCGCCAGCTTGCAATACAGGCCGAAATGCTTGCGAAGCAAATCCGCATGCAGACCTATTCCAACCTGCCCACGCTTTCGATGCAGTTGAGCTACAACTACTACACCCAAAGCGACGTGTTCAACCTGAGCCAGTGGCGCTGGCTGCCTTCCAGCACACTTGTGTTCAACCTGTCGGTCCCCATCTTCACCGGCGGGCAGCATTATTACAACAGGCGCCAGACCATAGTCCAGGCCGACGAACTTGCCCTCCAGAAAGAAAACACCGAGCGTCAGCTCAAGATAGGCATCCGTCAGAGCCTTTCCACCATGGAAACCGCCATGCGCAGCTACGACGCAGCCCGCAGCGCAGTCGAAAGCGCCGAAAAGGCCTACGACATAGCGTCCAAGAGCTATCGGCTTGGGAAAAGCACCTTCACGGACCTGAACAACACCGAGCTCACCCTTACTCAGGCGCGTCTGCAGTCGGTCCAGGCCGTGTATAATTTTGTGGTTGCCAAAGCCGGCCTTGAACAGACCCTGGGCTACGATTTCACCGAAGAAAAATAGAATTGAATATATGAAAAAGACAGCAATCATCGCCGCCGCCCTGGCGCTTGCCTCTTGCGGGGGAAACAGCGGCAGCACAACCCAGACGCAGGCTGCTGCGCCCGTGATTCCCAATGTGGAAGTGGCTGCAGTGCAAGCAAGGGAAGTTCCTCAGGAAAACACATACGCATCCACGGTCCAGGCCTGGGCGGTGAACAACATAATGCCCCAGAGCGGCTCCCGCATACGCAAAATCAATGTGGAAATAGGGGACTACGTGACGCAAGGTCAAGTCCTTGCCGAAATGGACCGCCTCCAGCTGAGGCAGCTTGAGCTCCAGGTCCGTAATGACGAAATCGAATACGAGCGCCTGAAAGGCCTTTACGAGGAAGGCGGTGTTTCGCAGAGCGACTTTGAAACTGCGGAACTAGGCTACAAAGTACGCAAGACCAACTACAAAAACGTCAAGGAAAACACCATCCTCAAAAGCCCCATCGACGGTTTCGTGACAGCGCGCAACTTCGACGCCGGGGACATGTTCTCCATGGGTCAGCCGCTTTTCACCGTGCAGCAGGTGGTGCCTGTCAAGCTTCTCGTGGGCATATCGGAAAGCGAGTACTCGAAGGTTAAGAAAGGCGATTCCGTCACCCTTACTGTGGACGCCCTCCCCGGAAAGACATTCACCGGCAGGATTGACCGACTTTATCCCACGATCGATGCAGCAACCCATACATTCAAGGCCGAAGTCAAAGTCTCCAACACCAACCGCGTTCTCCGTCCCGGCATGTACGCCCGCGTAACCGTGAATTTCGGCTCCCGCAAGAGCGTGATTGTGCCTGACCAGGCTCTTGTGAAGCAGGAAGGCACAGGCACCCGCTTTATCTATGTGCTGAATGAGGACCAGACAGTGAGTTATGTCCCCGTGACCCTGGGCCGTCATATCGACAAGGAATACGAAATAACCGACGGCCTTCAGGAGGGTCAGATAATAGTCGTGAAGGGCCAGGCCGCCCTCAAGGACGGAATTAAGGTGAACGTACTATGAGCATCTACAGAACATCGGTAGAGCACCCGGTCACAACCTGCCTGGTTTTCCTGGCCTTCGCCATCCTGGGCATATTCGCCCTCACGAGGCTTCCCGTGAACAACCTTCCGGACATCGAGTCCAACACCATCATGGTAATGAGCTCGTACCCGGGAGCATCGGCCGAAGACGTGGAAAACAACCTGACCAAAGTGCTGGAGAACACGCTCAACGGCGTTTCACACCTGAAGAACCTTACCTCCAACTCCCGTGAGAACATCGCAATCCTTACGCTGGAGTTCGAATACGGAACCGATATAGACGAAGCTACCAACGACGTCCGCGACAAGCTGGACATGGTGTCCCAGACCATCCCGGACGGCGCTTCTCAGCCATATCTGTTCAAGTTTTCGGTGGACGACATGCCCATCATGATTATGGCCGCCACCGCCAAACAGAGCGTATCGGCCCTGGACAAGATCCTGGACGACAAAGTAGCCACTCCGCTTGCCCGCGTGTCGGGTGTTGGCCAGGTCACCGTTGCTGGTGCCCCCAAGAGGGAAATCCAGGTGTACTGCGACCCTGCCAAGCTGGAGGCCTACCACCTTTCCATTTCGGCCATAGCCGGAATCATCGCCCAGGAGAACAGGAACGTGCCTTCCGGAAGCATCGATATAGGTTCGGAGACATACACGCTGCGCATCAAGAAAGAATTCCAGGACCCCAGGGAACTGTTGGATGTGGTGCTCGGAACCAGCAACGGTTCGGCGATTTACCTGAGGGATGTGGCCAGGGTGGACGACGCCCTTGAGGAAAAGTCCCAGGAATCCTATACCAACGGCGTACGAGGTGCCCAGATAATTATCCAGAAGCAGAGCGGCTACAACACCGTGGAGGTTATCCGGAAGATCAAGGAGGAGATGAAAAAAATCTCCCGCAACCTTCCTTCGGACATACAGATTACCCAGGTTGTGGACAATTCAGAGGATATCATCCTTACAATCCAGTCCCTCAGGGACACCATCATCATCACCTTCCTGGTGGTCATGCTGGTCGTGTTCCTCTTCCTCGGGAGGCTCAAGGGCACGCTCATCGTCGTCCTGAGTATCCCTATCGCCCTCCTGGCTTCGCTGCTGTACCTTTTTGCAACGAACAATACCCTGAACATCATCTCCATGAGCGCCCTGGCGATAGCCATCGGCATGGTGGTGGACGATGCTATCGTGGTGCTGGAAAACGTTACGTCGCATCTTGAGAAAGGCGAGAAACCCACGGAAGCGGCAGTTCACGGAACGGCCGAAGTGGGTATTTCGGTCATAGCCTCCACCCTCACCATGCTGTGCGTGTTCCTGCCTCTTACGATGATAACCGGTATGGCGGGCATCATGTTCAAGCAGCTGGGCTGGATAGTGTCCATAATCATGATTGTGTCCACTACGGCGGCCCTAACCCTTGTTCCCACCCTGTGCTCGCTGCTCATGGACAACAAGCCCGTGAAGAACAAACTGTACCGAATCATCTTCGGTCCGGTGAACCGTGCACTTGACGGCGTTTCCCGCGGCTATGCGCACCTCATAGGCTGGTGCATGAACCACAAAAAGTGGATTCTGGCAGGTTCGGTGGTCATTTTCGGCGTGGTATTGTATATCTTCTTCCCTCACATGAGGACGGAGTTCTTCCCCCAGGACGACGAAGGCCGCATAAGCGCCACCATCGAGATGCCCATCGGTACTGCACAGGAAGTTACGGGCGACGTTGCGGAACGCATCTATCAGCGCCTCAAGGCCGATATCCCCGAAATCAAGGTCCTGAGTTATCGTTACGGCCAGGCCGACTCGGAGAACGCTTTCGCCTCAATGCGCCAGAACGGCACCTACCTGATTACGATGAACATCAACGTCGGGTCCGTCACCACGCGTGAGAGGGGAGTGAGCGAACTGGCCGATATTGTCCGTGCCGACCTCCGAGAATTCCGCGAACTCAACCGCTTCAACGTCACGGAAGGCGGAATGGGCATGGGCGGACGCGCCAACGTCCAGCTGGAAATCTATGGCTACGACTTCGAAGAGACCGAGACCCAGGCCCGCCGCGTAAGGCAGAAGATGATGGACACCGGCTACTTTACACAGGCCATCCTGTCCCGCGACCAGTACACACCCGAATACGAGGTAGACTTCGACCGTGAAAAACTGGCCTTGAACGGCCTCTCATCCACATCGGCCGCAGCTGCCGTATCGGCCGCAATGTCGGGAACCGTGGCCTCCTACTTCCGCGAGGACGGAGAGGAATACAACATCCGCGTGCGCTACGCGCCGGAATTCCGCACATCCCTCGAGGATATGGAAAACATAGTCATCTACAACACCGCCGGACAGGGCATCAGGGTTCGCGACCTTGGCACCATCGTGGAAACCAAGGTCCCGCCCACCATCCAGCGCAAGAACCGCGACCGTTACATCACCGTAACCGGCATGATGGCGCGTGGAAAGGCCCTCAGTGAAGGCGTTACCGTTGTAGAGGAACTCATGGCTGACGACCCCCTTCCTCCCCATCTGAGCTGGAGAATTGGCGGCGACTATGAAGAGCAACAGAAGTCATTTGCCGATATGATCTTGCTGATGGCCCTTATCGTCATTCTGGTGTATATGGTGATGGCATCCCAGTTCGAGTCCCTCATGGGGCCTTTCGTAATCATGTTCTCCATACCTTTTGCCATTGTGGGCGTTGCGCTCGGAAGTATGGTACACGACTGGATGCCGATAAGCATGATGGGCATGATCGGTATCATAATCCTGCTTGGTATTGTTGTTAAGAACGGTATTGTACTAATTGACTATACTATTCTTTGTCAGGAGAGGGGAATGAACGTACGCGACGCTTCTGTAACCGCAGCCAAGAGCCGTCTGAGGCCAATTCTGATGACCACCCTCACAACTGTCCTCGGTATGCTTCCTATGGCATGGGGCACAGGAGAAGGCGCCGTAATGTGGCGAGGGCTTGGTATTACTGTGGCATGGGGCCTTTCGATATCAACCGTAATCACCCTTGTAATCATCCCTGTCCTGTACTGCGGCTTCACCGAACACCGCGCAAAACGTAAAGCAAAGAAATAATAAGTCCCTCCCCCGAGGGGAGGGGTTTCGGGAGGGGGACACGTTTAACATTTAATTTCATGAAATGAAAGCTATATTCATAGTTTATAACCAGGCATACAACCAGGAAATCGTAGAACTTCTGGAAGGTTTCGGGCAAAGGGGATACACCGTTTGGAACGAAATCGGCGGCCGCGGCGGCGTGGACGGCGAGCCTCATCTCGGCAACCATGCCTGGCCCACGCAGAATCACGCAATCCTTACGGTCGTTGAGGATGCCCTCGCCCCCAAGATCATGGACGCCCTCAGACACACTGACAAAGACAACAATGCATTGGGACTCAGGGCCTATACCCTTCCCGTTGAGGATGCTTTGTAATTAAAACTTTTTCGTATATTTGCAGAAATTATAGAACCTTTTTATAATGGCAAAAGTAGCTACAAACCAGAATTTTGACTCCCTTCTCCAGGACAACAAACTTGTAATAGTTGATTTCTGGGCAACCTGGTGCGGCCCCTGCCGCATGCTTTCCCCCATCCTTGACGAGGTAGAGGGCGAAATGTCAGATAAAATCACCGTAGTGAAAGTGAACGTGGACGATGCCGACGAAATCGCCGGCCGTTACCGCATCATGAGTATTCCCACCCTGCTCTTCTTCAAGGGCGGCCAGGCTGTGGACAAAACCGTCGGTGCAATGCCCAAGAACGCTCTTATAGACAAAATCAATTCTAATCTATAGCAGATATGAAAAAACTTATTGCAATCGTTGCGGTAGCACTTGCTACCACCGTTGCTGCAAATGCCCAGATTGGTATTTTCGGCGGTTTTACTTCCTCCAATACCAACATTAAAGACACGCAGACCAAGAACATCAGCCTTTATCATGCAGGCGTTGCCTACAAGTTTGAACTTGGCCCCATCGTGGTTCTTCAGCCCGCACTTGCATACCAGGTTAAGGGTACCCAACTGAACAATATCGATAAAACAGAGGGTAAAGACTGGCAGTACAAAAACGGCTTTGTGGAGCTTTCCCTCGGCCTTCAGCTTGGTATCGACCTTGCAGTGGTACGCCCCTTCGGTGTATTGGAACCCTTCATCGGTTACAAAGTAACAGGTAACGAGAAATGGGATCCCAACAACGTGGGAGGAAGTGTTACACAGGTAACCAACAAGTTCGAGTATGGCTTCGGTGTCGGCGGCGGTGTAGAGCTCTTCGATCACGTGCAGCTTTCCGTTCAGTGGTTCAAGAACCTCGGTCCCCTTGTAAAGCAGGAAGGAGATTCCGGCAGCACTCCCACAGGTAACTTCCAGGGTATCAAATTTACCCTGGGTCTGTTCTTCTAATGGATCAAGCATCGTAACTGAGGCAGCGCGCGAATTGGTTCGCGCGCTGCACTTGCGTTAAAATAAATGTCATTCTACGAGATTAAAGAATTCCTTCATCCCGGTCTACGGGATGTTAACGCCCTAATGGACCAGGCCCTCAGGAGCGACGTTCCGCTTCTGGACAGCACCAATGCCAGCCTCAGGGAGCATAAGGGCAAGATGATGCGTCCGATGCTCACCTTGCTTACTGCAGGCGCCGTCGGCTCGGCGAACGAAGACACCTGTCGTTATGCGGCGGCAGTGGAGCTTCTGCATAACGCCACCCTGCTTCACGACGACGTTGTGGACAAGGCAGGGGAGCGCCGCGGTCTTCCCACAGTGTACAATATCCTGGGAGGCGGCCCGGCTGTCCTTATGGGCGACTACTGGCTTGTCAAGAGCCTGAAACTAATCATGGGCTCCCGCGAGGGCTGGGCCAGGGTTCTGGACCTTTTCGCCGGGACCCTCGGCCACCTTACGGAGGGAGAACTCCTGCAGATGGAAAAGGCGTCCAAGGCCGATACTACCGAAGACGATTACCTTCGCATCATTTACGGAAAAACTGCATCGCTATTCGAGACGGCCGCTCTTTCGGGTGCCATTTCGGCAAAGGCCGACGAAGCTGTGATTCAGGCGCTTGGGGCTTTCGGCCGTAACATAGGCACTGCTTTCCAGATAAAGGACGATATCATGGACTACGCCACTTCGCAGGAGGCTTTGGGAAAGCCCGTGGGGATAGACCTTCTGGAGCAGAAGATTACTCAGCCTTTGCTGTGCGCACTGGAGGAAGCTTCCCCGGACGAAGCCCTAAGGATACGCGGCATCGTAGCAGGCCTATCCGACAATCCTGCCAGCGCCGAAGAGGTGAAAAGCTTCGTCCAACATCACCACGGAGTAGAAAAAGCTGTCGAAGTGATGGAAAAATACCTGAAAAATGCGGTTTCCTGCCTTGACGTACTTGAGGAATCGGAAGAAAAATCGTATCTTTCGGAATTAGCCTCTTTTGTGGGCCAAAGGAACCTGTAGACTATGGAAATTTACGGCAACGTGGAGATTCTTAACGCCTTCCGCCAGATGGTGGAAAGCGGCCACGTTCCGCACGCCATGCTCCTTCACGAGGACGACGGCGGCGGCGCCATGCCCCTTGTCATCAGTTTCCTTGAAATGCTGTACGACGGCAATCCCAGAGTTGCCAAACTCATACATCCGGACATCCATTACGTCTTTCCTGTTGCCGGACCGGACAAGCCTGTAAGTCTTCAGTTCATCGCCAAGTTCCGGGAACTGGTGCTGGAAAATCCCTATTTCTATGAGAACGAGCTGTATTCGGCTATCGGAATAGAGGGAAAGCAGAGCAATATCTCCGTGTACGAAGCCAGGAGCATACTTGAAAGGCTGTCGCTGTCGGCGGTCGAAGGCGGCTACAGGAGCGTTGTTATGTACCTGCCGGAAAAGATGAACGTCCAGGCGGCGAATGCCCTTTTGAAGATGGTGGAGGAGCCGCCGGCAAAGACTCTTTTCCTCCTGATAACCCATTTTCCGGAGAAGGTTCTCCAGACAATATCGTCCCGATGCCTTCACATGCGTGTACAGCCCCTGTCGGAAGAGGCGGAAGGCAAGGTGCATCTGAAAGAAGCCGCCGAAGCCACTCAGTTGAGGGACCTTTTCCACGACCTTTTGGAGGCGATAGCTCAGAAAGACCTTCTCAAGGCCCTAGAAACAGGGGAGGCAGTTGCCGATATCAAGGTCCGGGAGCAGCAGAAAAGCTTCTGCCGCATCGCATCGGAAGACCTTAGGCGCATATTCCTCCTCCAGAAAATGCCGGACCTTGCGCACCTCCCGGAAGGCGAGGAAGACTTCTACAAGCGCATGGCATCGGCCCTTAAGCCTACTTTCCCAAGAAAGGGGATGGAGGCACTTGACCGTGCCCTGCTTATGGTGGAGCGCAATGTTAACCAGAAAATTCTCTTCACCTCACTGGTGAGTCAATTATATACGTTATGACCGAATTCAACAACGAATCAATACAGTTCGACTGCTTCCGCGGGTGCACAGTGGTAACCGACGAGCAGACCGGAGAAAAAGACATCCGCTACCGTCAGGGTTGCTGCAAGCTGGAGGTGTACGACACTCTGAAAGGCATTTCGCAGGAGCAGGCCGAAGAAGTTTTCGAGGTGCGCTTCAAGAACACGCGCAAGGCTTTCTTCGTCAATGCGTCGGGCCAGAGCCTGAAGACAGGGGACCTTGTGGTGGTGGAAGCCACAAACGGCCACGACCTTGGCATCATTACTCTGGAAGGCCCTATCGTGGTAAGGCAGATGAGGTGCAAGGGCGTGGATACCGGCAGCCAGGAACTGAAAAAGATATACCGCAAGGCGCGTCCCTTCGACATTCAGCGCTGGCAGGACGCCATAGCCCGCGAAGAAGAAACGATGATCCGCGCCCGCGTCCTTGCTGCCAACCTGGGCCTGGACATGAAGATAGGGGACGTGGAATTCCAGGGGGATGGTACAAAGGCCATTTTCTACTATATCGCCGACGGCCGCGTGGATTTCCGCCAGCTTATCAAGGATTTTGCCGAAGAGTTCCATATCCGCGTGGAGATGAAGCAGATCGGCGCCCGCCAGGAGGCTGGTCTCATCGGCGGCCTGGGCGTGTGCGGAAGGGAGCTTTGCTGCGCAAATTATATAACCGAGTTCAAGTCCATTACAACATCGGCTGCAAGGGCTCAGGACCTGTCTCTGAATCCTCAGAAGTTGGCTGGTCAGTGCGGCAAGCTCAAGTGCTGCCTCAATTACGAGGTCGAGAGCTATCTGGACGCTCATTCCCGCATTCCCCGCGTGCAGGAGCCGCTGGAGCTTCAGGACGGCCAGGCTTTTCTGGTGAAGACAGACATCCTTGCCGAGAAGCTATATTTCTCCTACGAGAAAGGTTCTCTCGCTCAGACTTTCCCGCTTTCTGCGCAGGAGGTCAGAGATATTCAGGCCATGAATCGCAGGGGCGAAAAGCCGCTTACGCTGCGCCAGGAGGAAGTTTCGGCACCCGAATTCGTGACTTCTGTGGGGGACGACGCCATCAACCGCTTCGACCCTGAGAAGAAGAAGCGCCGCCGCAAGGGAGGAAAGGGCCGCCAGAAGGGTAAAGCTTCGGAATAATGAAAAGGATTGCCGCCACACTTGCCGCAATGGGCCTTGCAGTTTCCTGCATGGAACCTCTTTCCACGGAAAAATTCATCCGTGGGGAGGGACCGTACAGCTTTACGGTGGACATGTCGGACAGCACTGCCGTGTACTGTCTGGATTTTTATACCAGGGTGGATGCAAGGGAGTGCCCGCCGTCGCTTCCTGTCGTGATAAGCTGGACGTCTCCATCGGACTCGGTGTACAGCGAAAGCGGGATCATACCTCTTATCGGCCGCCGAAGCGTTTTTTCTACGGACATATACGCTCCTTTTATGGCCGATGTAAGTCCTTACGAGTCAGGAGTATGGACTCTCGGAGTGGTGCCTATGGCGCAGCTTCCGAAAGGTTTTCGCGGCTTGGGGCTTGTTGTTAGTAAAAAGAGGTGATATGGGGCACGGGAAACTTAAGAAATTTGCCGAAAACGAGACCTTCCGCTGCCTGGTGCAGCCGGATGCGTCTCTGATTCTGGACAAGGAGCCGGGTTCCCGCGAACTAAAGCTCCGGGAGCATCCCATAAAGGGGAACTGGGGCCGTGATATTTTCGGGAATTCGAATCCGGTTGTGCTGGAGCTTGGCTGCGGCAAGGGGGATTACACCATTGCCCTGGCCCTCAGGCATCCGGAAATTAATTACATCGGCGTGGATATTAAGGGCGCAAGGCTGTGGAAAGGCGCGAAGTACGCCACAGAAAACGCTCTCCCGAATGTCGCATTCCTCCGCACCAGGATTGAATTTATTGAAGCGTTTTTCGGCCCTGCCGAAGTGAGCGAAATCTGGCTCACGTTCTCCGACCCTCAGCTTCGCGGCAGCGAAAATGCACGCCTTTCATCGCCCCTTTTTCTGGAGCGCTACCGCAAGTTCCTTGCTCCCGGCGGCATAATCCACCTCAAAACCGACTCACGTTACCTCTACGAATACACACAGGCCGTCTGTAAAGTAAATAACCTTCAGGTACTTTACTGCAATACTGACATCTACGGTCCGGAAGGCATGAGCCCTGAAAATCCTTCGGGCTCTTCGAGCCCTCGTCCCTCCCACTGTCCTTCGGCCAGCTGGCCCCTCCCATTCATGGAGCCATGGGCGGCTACAGATTTTCAGGGTTCGGAAGCAGGGACAGGCCCTCAGGACCGTCGCTTCGCTCCGAACTTACGCTATCACACAGGCTCACGCTTCGTAAGTTCGCCCAACGTTACCCCCTCCCAAACCCTCCCCTCAGGGGAGGGCTTTACCCTGGCCACCGAAAGCAGCGGGCCCCTCCCATTCATGGAGCCATGGGCGGCTACAGATTTTCAGGGCTCATGCCTTCCGGACCTTGGCGCTGTGACGCAGGTGCAGACGTTTTATGAGAGGATGTTTCTGGAGATGGGGTTGCCGATTACGTATATGGCGTTCCGGCTGGAGCATGAGGGGGCTTATGAGTTTCCGGGGGAAGCGTTCGACCATGAGAAGTGGCTGGAGGCGGAGGGACCCCGGAGGAGTTTTTCGCATCAACCTAACAAAAAAGGATAGAGAGTATGGCAAAGCTTATTTACACGATGGGCGAAGTTGCCGCCGAACTTAAGGAGAATGCATCGGCGGTGCGCTACTGGAGCAATTACTTCGAAAAGTACATCAAGCCCCAGAGGAATGCAAAGGGCAACAGGCTGTACACGCCGGAGGATATTGAAACGCTTAAGCAGATTCAGTTTCTTCTGAAGAATCAGGGACTGACGCTGGAAGGCGCGGCCCAGAGGATGGCCGAAGACCGCCGCAGCGTGGACAAGAGGGTTAAGGCTATCGGCATTCTGAAGGGGATACGTGAGGAGCTTGTGAACGTGAGAAAGGGCCTATGAAGGTAAAGGATATAGTGGCGGTGCTGGAGGAGTTTGCGCCGCTCGGAATCCAGGAGAGCTGGGACAACAGCGGGCTCATCATCGGTTCGCCGGAGGATGCCGTTTCTGGCGTCCTGGTGGGTTTCGACTGCACTCCGGAGCTCATCGACGAGGCCGTGGAGCTTGGCTGCAACATGGTCGTGACGCATCATCCGCTCATTTTCAAGGGCGTCAAGGGCATACATCCGGGAGACCCGGTTGGCAATGCCATAATCAAGGCAGTTAAGGCCGGGGTGGCAGTTTATGCAGCGCACACTACGGCCGACAAGGTGATTGACGGGGTGAGCGGTGCCATGGCCCGGAGGCTCGGACTCGAGAATATCCGCATAATGGAGGCCGAAGGGGATGGTTCCACCGGCCTTGGCTGCATGGGCGAATTCCCCGTGCCGATGTCTTCTGAGGAGGCTCTGGCACTGGTCAAGGAGCGTTTCGGCCTTAAGCTTATACGCCATTCCATGCCTCTGGAAGAGCCTATACGCATGGTGGCCGTGCTTGGCGGCGCCGGCGGCTCCGATGCCATGGCGGCATACAGACAGGGGGCTCAGCTTTACATAACCGCTGACGTAAGTTACCACGGTTTCTTCACTCCCGAAGGCTTAATGATTATGGATATCGGTCATTTTGAGAGCGAAGTGGAGATTGTGGACATTTTATTGGCCCAGATACGGAAAAATTTTCCTAACTTTGCAAGCTACAAGTCAGCCGCGCTGGACAGGAGCAATCCGGTCCACTATTTCGTGGTGTAGTAAAAGAAAAATATATAATCGATTATAGAATTTATGGCAACAACCAAGAAAAAGATCGCCGCCAAAGTGGAGGCTCCCATCGACCAGAGGGAAACTTTTGTGTCGCTGCAGAAAAGTTTCGCCGACTCCGAAATGCCCGTCGAGGAAAAGCTCAAGACCCTCTACCAGCTTCAGGCCGCGGATTCAGAGATTGACAAGATTATCCAGCTTCGCGGAGAACTTCCCGCAGAGGTAACCGCCCTGGAGGAAGAAATCGCAGACCTCAAGGAGCGTAGCGCCTCCCTGTCGGCCATTATCGACCAGTTCAACCGCAACATAGCCGACGCAAAACTCTCCATCTCGGAGCACGAAAGCAACATTGAGCGCTATCAGAGCCAGCTTTCCAATATCACCAATTCCCGCGAGTACGGTTCCCTGGACAAGGAAATCGAGAACGAGAAACTGCTGGTGGACATTGCCAACAAGACCATCAACGACACCCGTTTCGAAATCGCCGCCAAGAAGGACGAGCTCGACCAGCTGAAGGACCGTCTTTCCATCCGCACCGAGGATCTCAAGGCCAAAAAAGCCGAACTGGAGACCATCGTGGAGGAAACCGCCAAGGAGGAGGCTGCCCTCAGGGAGCGCCGCGAGCAGTGCGCCGCCAAGATCGACGCCCGCACCATGAGCGCATATGAGCGCATCCGCGCCAGCGTGCACAACCACCTTGCAGTGGTGGGCCTTTACAACGGCGACTCCTGCGGAGGATGCTTCAACACCATCACTCCCCAGCGCCGCGTGGAAATCGCTTCCAACCGCAAGCTCATCATCTGCGAGCACTGCGGCCGCATTGTGATTAACCCCGATTTCGAATAGTACTTCATTATGGCCGCAGCCGGACGTAAACGCTCGCAGAGCGAAGAGCCCCTCAATCTGGATACCCTGATGGGGAACAAACCCCCTCAGGCCCTGGATGTCGAGGAAGCCGTTCTGGGTGCCATGCTGGTGGAACCAGCTACCATAGACGAGTCCATGGAGGAGCTTACGCCCTCCTGCTTCTACGATCCCAAGCACCGCATGATTTTCGAGGCCATGTCGGCCCTGGTGAACGATCATGTGTCGGTGGACCTTGTAACCGTGAGCGAAAAGCTCCGTTCACAGGGGAACCTGGAGGTTGTGGGCGGCCCTGTGGTGCTGGCTTCGCTGTCGCAGAATATCGGCGCGGCTGCGCACATAGAGTACTACATCAAGATTCTTAAGCAGAAGACCATCCAGAGGGATCTCATCAGCGCCTCGTACGAGATTCTTAAGCAGTCTTTCGACGAGTCCACCAACGTGGACGACCTCATAGACAATGCCCAGACCAAGGTCTTCGCCGCTATCCAGAACAACGTTAAGAGGGATGTCCAGGACATCGGTTCCATCATCAACTCGGTGCTGGACAACCTGCAGGAGCTTCAGGGCATAACCGGCCTTTCCGGCGTGCCTTCCGGTTTCCCTACTATAGACAGGGTAACGCAAGGCTGGCAGAAGAGCGACCTCATTATACTTGCGGCGCGTCCGTCAGTGGGTAAAACTGCTTTCGCCCTTAACATTGCCCGTAATGCGGCAGTGGAGTCAAACATGCCGGTTGCAGTTTTCTCCCTGGAAATGAGCGCCGACCAGCTCGGTAAACGACTCATTACCACCGAGTCGGGTCTTTCAGGCGAAAAGATAAAGGGTGGCGTAAAGCTGGAGAACTACGAGTGGGTGCAGCTTGAAGAAACCCTGAAGCGCCTGGCCAAGGCTCCGCTGTACATAGACGACACTCCGGGTATTCCCATCATGGAATTCCGCACCAAGGCAAAACGTCTTGTAAAGCAGAAGGGTGTGCGTCTGATTGTTGTGGACTACTTGCAGCTGATGCAGGGCCCTGTGGAACTCAGGGGCCTGCGTGAGCAGGAAGTTGCAGCCATTTCCAGAACTCTGAAGGCCACCGCAAAAGAACTTGATATACCCATCATAGCACTGTCCCAGCTGTCCCGAAACGCTGTTCAGCGCACTGGCGGTGCCGGGAAGCCCCAGCTTTCGGACCTCCGCGAATCCGGCTCCATCGAGCAGGACGCGGACATGGTCATTTTCATTCACCGCCCGGACTTCGTGGGCATGTCAGACAGCCCCGAAGACAAAGAAAAAGCAATAATTGTCATAGCAAAACACCGTAATGGCGAGGTTTGTGATATAGAGATGAAATATAAAGCAAACCAGGTCAAGTTCGTAGAGCCGGACCAGAGCCTTGACGTGTACGCCCAGAGAGGTCCGGTTGGAAGCGTGGTCAACGAGCCTGCGCCCGGAGACAGCGCCTCCTCCTACGACTTCGACCAGCAAAACGATTTTTAGCTATGAAAAAATTGATTCTGCTTGTCTGTGCCGGTCTTCTGTCGTGGGTAAACGCTTTTGCTCAAAAGGATTGGCCCTTTAAGGACGGTGAGCAGTTCACCTTCTCGATTATGTACAAATGGGGCGCCGTCAACACTGAAGTTGGTTTGGCCGAATTCACGGTGGCCGAAGAGCGCCTGAAGGGAGAAGATGTCTATCACATGGCCTGCAAGGCTAAAACCGCGCCCTTTTTCGACATTTTCTACAAGATTCGTGAGGACCTGGAAAGCTGGGACAGGGTTGAAGACCTGAGGCCGCTGCAGTTCACCAGGAACACCCTTGAGGGCAGCTACACCGCAACGAATACCTACGATTTCGACTGGAATGCCGGCGTTATCAAGGCCGACATAAACTTCGAGGGCAGGGGACAGCAGTACATGGAAATCCCCGTGAAACCCGGCGAAGGGGACATCGTATGGCTGATTTACCAGATGCGTGCGATGGATGAAAAGTCGTTCGCCAAAGGCGCAAAGACCAAGTTCCACTTCGCGATAGACGACGACGTCTTCGACGTGACTGTGACCTGCCGCGGGGAAGAGACCATAAAGGTTCGCAAGATGGGCAAGATGAAGGCATGGCACATCTCCTGCTCGGTTGTGCAGGGCGCTCTTTTCGAAGGCGACGAGCAGCTCCACCTGTGGTTTTCGGCCGATGAAAACCGCATTCCGGTGGCCGCACACATTCCCCTGAAGGTGGGCAACGTGCAGGCCTGGGTCAGCGGCTGGCACGGCCTGAAGTATGATTTCAATGCATGGGCCGATGGCAGAAAGCGTTAGCCATAAGGGAAAGGTCGTATCAATGACTCCGCAGGTGACCACGGTGTCCATCCTTCAGCATTCTGCATGCGGGGAGTGTCACGCCGCAGGCCTTTGCAGTATGGCGGAACTGGCTGAAAAAACTGTTCAGGTTCCTACAGACCCTTATGCCGGCTACGGCGTAGGGGACGAAGTGGAGGTAATCCTGAAAGCTTCCATGGGCATGAAGGCGGTGTGGTTTGCTTACTGCATTCCGCTGGTGGTGCTCCTGGCTGTTATACTTGGCTTGATGGGCCTGGGTGTGGCGGAAGTGCCTGCAGGGTTTGCAGGAATCGGCGCAGTGGCGGTTTATTATCTGCTGCTGTGGCTTTTCCGCGATAAACTGAAAAACGAATATATATTTACTATAAAACGATAACCTAATGGTAAACATCATCATCTGGACAATCGCAGTGGTGACCGTTCTGGGCCTTGTGCTTGCGCTGGTCCTTTACCTTGTGGCACAGAAGTTCAAGGTAGAGGAAGACCCCCGCATCGACGAGGTAGAGAAGGTCATGCCCGGCGCAAACTGCGGCGGGTGCGGCTTCGCCGGCTGCCGTGCGTTCGCCGAAGCTGCGGTGAAAGCCCCCAACCTGGACAAGAACTACTGTCCCGTTGGCGGCAACGACACCATGGCCAAGGTGGCCGCTATCCTGGGTTATGAGGTTCAGGCCAAGGCACCGCAGGTGGCAGTGGTCCGCTGCAACGGCACTTGCGAGGCCCGTCCCCGTGTGAACGAGTACGACGGCTTTGCCTCATGTTACGTGAAGTCGCTGCTTTACACCGGCGACACGGGCTGCTCTTTCGGCTGCCTGGGCTGCGGAGACTGCGTTGCGGCATGCCAGTTCGGCGCCCTTTCCATGGATCCTGTCACCGGACTTCCGGTAGTGGACGAGGAAAAGTGCACGGCTTGCGGCTCCTGTGTTAAAGCCTGCCCCAAGCGTGTCATCGAGCTTCGGCCCAAAGGCCCGCGCGGCATGAGGGAGTTTGTCTCCTGCCTTAACAAGGACAAGGGCCCTGTGGCCAAGAAAGCCTGCGCAAACGCCTGTATCGGCTGCGGAATCTGCTTCAAGACCTGCACCCACGAAGCCATTGTCTTCGAAAACAACATCGCCTACATCGACGCTACCAAGTGCAAGCTTTGCCGCGAATGCGAGGCCATGTGCCCCACCGGCGCCATCCACGGTGTCAATTTCCCGAAGCCGCTTGACAAGGATGCCGTAAAAGAGCGCATCAAGATCCGTCAGCAGAAGGCCAAGGAAGCGGCCGAAGCAGCCAAGGCTGCTTCTGTCATACCGAGCGAAGCGGCCAAGCCTGTCATACCGAGCGAAGCGGCCAAGCCTGTCATACCGAGCGAAGCGAGCGTATCTCAAAAGAAGGAGGAACCGAAAGATGAGTAAGCATACATTCTCAATGGGCGGCGTACACCCGCACGACAACAAGATTTCCAGGGAATGTGCCATCCAGCCCCTTCCCATCGCTCCCACAGTGTACCTTTCCGTGGCCCAGCACATCGGCGCGCCTTCCGTGCCGGTAGTGAAAGTTGGTGACAAGGTGAAAGTGGGCCAGGTAGTTGCCGAACCCGGCGGCTTCGTGAGCGCTTTCATACATTCATCGGTTTCCGGTACAGTGAAGTCCGTAGCTCCCCGCGCCGACCTGGCCGGCCGCATGTCCACCCATATCGAGATTGCGGTGGAAGGTGACGAATGGCTCGAAGGCATCGACACTTCAGATACCCTCATTACCGCTATCCCTGACGACTCCAAGGCCATCGTTGAGAAGATTAAGCTGGGCGGTGTCGTGGGCCTTGGCGGTGCAACTTTCCCTACTCACGTGAAGCTTAGCCCGCCTCCCGGCTCCAAGTGCGAGAGGATTATCATAAACGGCTGCGAATGTGAGCCTTACCTTACCTCCGACTTTCGTACTCTCCTCGAAAAAGGGGAGCAGGTGGTGGTCGGTGCAGCCCTTCTCCAGAAGGCAATGGGCGGAGTTCCCTGCACCATCGCCATCGAGGAGAACAAGCCCGAAGCCATCGCCCATATCCGCGAGGTCATCGCCAAACTGGGCTACAAGGACATGGACGTGATGGTGATGAAGATGATGTATCCGCAGGGCGGTGAAAAGCAGCTCATCGACGCTGTCATGCATCGTCAGGTGGGCTCCGGCGCACTTCCCATCAGTGTCGGCGCCGTAGTGCAGAACGTAGCCACTGCCCTTGCAGTGTACGATGCCGTGCAGAAGAACAAGCCTATCGTGGACAATTCCGTCACCGTTACCGGCCAGTGCTTCCCCAAACAGGCCAACCTGCTTGTGCGCGTAGGAACTCCGCTTAAGTACATCATCGACTATCTGGGCGGTGTGCCCGAAGATGCGGCGAAGATTATCAGCGGCGGCCCCATGATGGGCCGTGCGGTTGCAAATCTGGACGCTGCTACCGTAAAGGGTACAGGTGCCCTGCTTTTCCTCACCGAGAAGCAGACCCGCCGCGCCCCCGAAACCAATTGCATCCGCTGCGGAAAATG